>NZ_JAMYSQ010000004.1:0-337082 GCF_040321995.1 Mesorhizobium sp. M0207 | reverse complement strand
GCGCTTTCACCGCACGCTCAAGGCCGAGGCGCTGCAGGGACCGCCGTTCGAGAACCTGGCGGCGGCCCAGCGGGCCTTCGACCGCTGGCGCCACATCTACAATGCAGAGCGCCCGCACGAGGCGATCGCCGGCGCCGTGCCGCTCGACCGCTACCGGTCTTCCCCGCGCGACTTCAGGGAGACCCAGCAGCCCTTCGACTATGCGCCCGGCGACCATATCCGCAAGATCCAGCAGAAGGGCGCGACCTCGCTGTTCGGCCGCCACTTCAAGATCTGCAATGCCTTCGCCGGGCGCGCCGTCGCCTTCCGTGCGACCGACAAGGACGGCGTCTTCAACGTCTTCTTCCGCCATCAGAAAATCCAAACCATCGACCTCAACCTCGTCGAGAGATAGCATGGAGCACTGTTCGCGATGTCCTCGCACACCTGTTCGCGATGTCTCCGGTCCAAACACCCCCTTGAGGGGGAGATGTCCGGCAGGACAGAGGGGGGCGCGAAGGAACTCGACGGCGGTCAGTTAGCCTGCCTTGCCGCGACGCGCCGCATCGAAATGACTCGGCGGCGGAGGATTTCCGTGCGCATCGCCGCTAGGTGCAGCGCGAAGAAAAGCACGGTGAAGCCGAGTGCCATCACCAGCAATGGCCACAACAGGCTTGGGTCGATGGTCGGGCCGCCGAGCCGGAACACCGACGCCGGCTGATGCAGCGTGTTCCACCAGTCGACCGAAAATTTGATGATCGGAATGTTGATGAAGCCGACCAGGGTGATGATGGCGGCGGCCCACGCGGCGCGCCCGGCATCGTCGAGCGCGCGGGTCAGCGCGATGATGCCGAGATACATCAGGAACAGGATGAAGACCGAGGTCAACCGCGCGTCCCATACCCACCAGGTGCCCCACATCGGCTTGCCCCAGATCGAACCGGTGATCAGTGCAAGGGCGGTGAAGACGGCGCCGATGGGTGCCGCCGATTTCAGCGCCACGTCGGCCAGCGGATGGCGCCAGACCAGCGTGCCCAGTGCCGAGACCGCCATCAGCGTGTAGCACATCATGGCGAGCCAGGCGAAAGGCACGTGGATATACATGATGCGAACGGTGATGCCTTGCTGGAAGTCCTCGGGCGCCGCGAAGCTCATGTAGAGGCCGACAGCGAGGATGATGGCGGCAACGCTCGCCAGCCACGGCACGACCTTGTCGGCCAGCCCGACGAACCGCGTCGGGTTGGCAAGGTCCATCCAGCCGGAGAGGCGTGAAGTCGTGTCGCTCATGCCGCCTTACATAGACCGCCGGCGGAGTTGCGGCAACCGCAGCGGCGGTACGGCGTCTCCCGTTCTCCCCGTGAACGGCGGGGCAATCGCATTTGGATTCTTACGAAGATGGACCCCCTACCCTAACCCTCCCCACAAGGGCAGGGCTATCGCATATGAGTGATGGCATTGATGAGATAGTCGTCGTTCCAGGCGCATTTCTTGATGCGATGGCTGATGGGAACTTTGGCAGCATCGGCGGCCTGAAGGATGTTTCTGGCGAGGCGGTTGAGAAGGGCCGTGTTGGCGGGGGCATTGTCCTTGCGGGCACGGCTGAGATCCTCATCGAGATGGACATCGAGCATCCAATGCAGGCCGTTCTCGATCTGCCAATGAGCTCTAGTGAGGTCGAGCGCCCGCTGCGGCGACATGAGCGTGGAGGCCATGAACAGGCGCATCAACGGCTTGGCCTGATCGCGTCGGCTGGTGATGCGGATGAAGGCCAGGTGGCCGGGCATCAGCGGCTCGGCCGCCGCCACGATCTCGGCCCGCCGCCACTCGTTGCGGCCGTGGCTGGTCTCGGTCCGCTCGGCAATGGAAGGGGTGGCGTCGGCCAGTTGCAGGTTGGCACGGCGCAGCCAATGACGACGGTTGCCCTTCAGCGCAAGCAGGTAATCGCCACCTCTTTGGGTAATGGCCGCAGCCATGCGGGTGTGGCAGTGGAGCGCGTCGGCGGTGACCAATCTGCCCGTAAGATCAATGAGTTCGACGACTTTGAGCGCGGCCTCGACTTCGTTCTCACCATCGCTCGGCGAGACTGCCGCCAGGCACAGCCGGGTCTCGGCGGCGAAGGCCGACACCGTCAACGGCGGACTGGCTGCCAAGCCCTTCTCGTAGGCTCGCCGCAAAGCCTTGCCGTCAAGCGACACCACCTCGGGCGTTTCTCGGCTGGCTCGGGCGAAAGCTGCGGCAAAGGCAGCAAAGGCGCGACCAAAGGCCTCCGGGTCGAGCAGACGCAGCAGCCGCGAGAAGGTGTCGTGGCTGGGAGCTGCGTCATAGTCGATCAGCCGCGACAGCGCCTGCTTGCGCTCCTGCGCGAACAGGGCAAATTCCGTCGCATTGCTGGCGCCGCACAGGCTTGCTGCGATCATCATCACGATCAGGTCGCCAAGCCGGTGTGTGGCGTTGGGCGCGCGTGGATCAGGCACCGCGCCAAAGTAGCTCTCAAGGCAGGAAATGGCAGTCGCTCCTTCGCTCAACTGCCTCTCCAAAGAATCCTTTCTCAGCCTAAACTCAACCCCAAAATCGCCATATGCGATTCCCCTGCCCTCGAGGGGGGAGATCACGATCCGGCAATAGCCAGCGGGTTGCTTTCCAGTGCTGCGCGATCCGGCGTGTCGATCGACGGCCGGTTGGTGAAGGCGGCGAACAGCCGCCGGACATAGTCTTCGGGCATGTCGAGCGTGATCAGCATCAGTCTGGTGCCGCGCTGGCTGTCCGGCCAGGCCGGCAGTTGCACCGGCGGATGCAGGATCTTCTGCACGCCATGGATAACCAGCGGCCGCGACCGGTCTTCTGCAAGCTCGATGACGCCTTTCATCCGCAAAAGGCGCTCGCCATGCGCCGAGCGCAACAGATCGAGGAACATCTCGATTGCCGAAAACGGCACCGGCCCGTCATGAACCAGCGAATACGAACGCACGCGGGAATCGTGCCTGTGGTCATGGTGATCATGGTCGGCATGGTCATGCCCGCCGTGGTCATGGTCGTGGCCGGCTTGTTCGCCCAGCCAACGCTGCACATCGACGGATTTGGTGGCCGGATTGTAGAGGCCGCTATCGAACAGGGTCGCGGTGCTTGCCTCGCCCGCGTCGAGCACCACGGCGCCCGGGTTGAGCTGCCTGAGCCGCGCCCGCAACGCCTCGACATCGCCTGCATCCGTGGTCAGGTCGGCCTTGCTGAGCACCATGCGATCGGCGACGGCCACCTGCTTCACCGCCTCGACATGCGCATCGAGCGTCGCATTGCCGTTGACGGCATCGACCAGGGTGATGACGCCGTCGAGCCGGAAGGCCTGGACCAGGGCGGGGTGTGCCATGATCGACTGCAGTACGGGGGCGGGATCGGCGAGCCCGGTGGTCTCGACGATGACGCGGGCAAGCCGGTCGATGCGGCCGGTCTGCAGCCGGTCGACGAGGTCAGCCAGCGTATCGACCAGCTCGCCGCGCACCGTGCAGCAGAGACAGCCGTCGGAGAGCTGGATGATGCCGTCGGAGGCCTGCTCGACCAGGAGATGGTCGATCGCCACCTCGCCGAACTCGTTGATGATGACGGCGGTGTCGGCGAGCGCCGGATCCCGAAGCAGCCGGTTGAGCAGCGTCGTCTTGCCGGCACCGAGAAAGCCGGTGAGCACCGAAACGGGGATCGGGAAGCCGGCCATGCGGCTAGTTCAGCGCCTTGGCCGGCTGCTGGACCTGCGCGGCGGTGGCGGATCCGGCCACAACTGGCTCGGCGCCGGCCGGCGGCGCCCGGTCCGGCCGCCATGTCGGCAGCGGCACGTCGGCATATTCCTGCCCGGAAGCGTCGACCATCGCCTTCGGCTTCGGCCCCGTGGCGCCGCCGAGGCCGACGGCGATCAGCGTCGGCACATGGTCGAGCTTTTCCTGATAGGGCGATTTCGGCACGTCCTTGCCCTTGTCGCCGACCGCGGGGGCGGCCTCCGACTGCTCCTCGACCGGCTTCTTCTTGCAGATTTCGTCATTCATGTCGTTGGCCGACATGGTGTCCCCATAGGCGGGCAGCGCCGCGACCGTCAGCCAGCTCGGCGCCGGGGTTGCAAAACCCTGGTCGAGCAGTTTTGCCGCCGCCTCGGCGCGGGTGACTGCCGATCGTTCGCCGAGCACCACGGCGACCAGGGTGCGGCCGTTGCGGGTCGCCGAGCCGATCATGTTGAAACCGGACGAGCAGACGAAACCCGTCTTCATGCCGTCGGCACCCTGATAGCGGCCGATCAGCAGGTTGTAGTTGGAGATCGCCTTCTTGCCGACGGCAAGGCCTTCGATCGAGAACCAGGGGGCATATTGCGGAAATTCCTTGCGAATCGCCATCACCAGCAAAGCGAGATCGCGCGCTGTCGTATACTGGTCCGGCGAATAGAGCCCGTTCGGATTGACGAAATGGGACCCGCTCATGCCGAGCCTCTGCGCTTCGGCGTTCATGCGTTCGGCGAAAGCCGCTTGCGAACCGCCGATATTCTCGCCGACCGCCATGGCGATATCGTTGGCCGATTTGACCAGCATCATCTTCAGCGCATTGTCGAGCCGCATCACCGAGCCCGGCTTGAAGCCCATCTTGCTCGGCGGCTCGCCGGCGGAATGTTTCGTCACCTTGATCGGCGAATCGAGCTGGACCTCACCCGCGGCAATCGCACGAAACGCCACATAGGCGGTCATCAGCTTGGTCAGCGAAGCCGGGTACCAGCGCCTGAACGCCTCCTGGTGCTGCAGGATCTTGCCGCTGTTCAGGTCGAACAGGATTGTCGGATTGGCCAAGGCAGGCCCGGCCAGCGACGCAAGCACCACCGTGCCCGCCACCAACAGTTTGAGGAAATGCCTGTAGCGCATCATGAAAACCGAAATAGCCTCTTGCCGCAGTCCCACCTGGCTCCGTAAGATTTCGTTACACGATCGCCAGGATAATGGTCCGGCCCTCTGTTCCCGGACCACAGTCGCGGTGCTATTTACTCTATGTGACGTCAACATGGCAAAGTGCTGCCGATCACAATGTGGAAGCAGCAGCACAATGCAAAGCAGCGTGCATGGTTGCAAGGCAGCAGGCACAATTGCAAAGCAGCAGGCCAAGACCGCCTGCTCCAACAGCGAAATGGAACCATCATGCCGATCCTGAACCGAGCCGCCGAAATGCAGGACGAGGTGGCCGGCTGGCGCCGCCATTTGCACCAGACGCCGGAGCTGAATTTCGACGTCTTCAAGACCGCCGCTTTCGTCACCGAGAAGCTGAAGGCTTTCGGCTGCGACGATATCGTGACAGGTTTGGGCAAGACCGGCGTCGTCGGCATCATCCGCGGCCGCCACGGCGAAGGCTCGACCATCGGCCTGCGCGCCGACATGGACGCGCTGCCGCTCAACGAGATCACCGGCAAATCCTATGCCTCGACCGTCCCCGGCAAGATGCACGCCTGCGGCCATGACGGCCACACCGCGATGCTGTTGGGTGCCGCCAAATACCTCGCCGAAACACGCAATTTCGCCGGTTCCGTCGCGGTCATCTTCCAGCCGGCCGAAGAGGGCGGCGGCGGCGGCAACGAGATGGTCAAGGACGGCATGATGGAGCGCTTCGGCATCTCCAAGGTGTTCGGCATGCATAACATGCCGGGCCTGCCGGTCGGCCAGTTCGCCATCAGGCCGGGTCCGATCATGGCGGCGACTGCCGAATTCACCATCACCGTCAAGGGCCGGGGCGGCCACGCGGCGATGCCGCACGGCACCATCGATCCGATCGTCATCACCAGCCAGCTCGTCGGCGCATTGCAGACGATCGCCTCGCGCAGCACCGATCCGGTCGAGGCGGTGGTCGTCTCGGTGACGAAATTCCACGCCGGCGACGCCTATAACGTCATTCCCGAGACCGCCGAGATCGCCGGCACCGTACGCACGCTGAAGAAGGAAGTCGCCAAGAAGGCCGAAGAGCGCATCCGCGCACTTTGCCAAGGCCTGGGCGCTGCCTTCGGCGCGACAATCGAGGTTGATTACAATGCCAATTACCCCGTCACCTTCAACCATCCGGAAGAGACGGTCTTTGCCAGCGACATCGCGGCCGACGTCGCCGGCGACAGCCATGTGCACCGCGCGATCCAGCCGGTGATGGGCGGCGAGGATTTCTCCTACATGCTTGAAGCGCGGCCGGGCGCCTTCATCTTCATCGGCAATGGCGATACCGCCGGCCTGCACAACCCAGCCTACGACTTCAACGACGAGGTCATCCCGCACGGCATGAGCTATTGGGTGAAGCTGGCGGAAACAGCGCTGGCGGCGTAGCCATTCGGCATCGGCGGTGCGGCAACCGCCGCACCTCTGGGTGGCAAAACCGGGCAGGACATGTTCTGCTGGTCACTTCCGGCCGGACGACTTCCGGGCAAGGCCGAAGGCAATGCCCAGAGCAATACCTATACCAATGCCCGCAACAATGTTGTCCAACACGACGCCGATAGCCACGCCGATCACGACGCCGAGTGTGAGGTGTTTGGCATCCATTATGCCCGGTCATGTAGCGTGGAAGGGAAGAGCCGCAACCGCTACGGTCCGCTCTTCGGATCCTCGACCTCCAGCGCCTCCATGACCGGCGCCAGCTCATTGTCGTCGGCAGCCTGCGGCTCTTCGCCTGTCCTCGCCTTCGTCAGGGCTGCCTCGATCGCCTCCTGGATATTGCCGAGTTCGTCTTCGCGAACCTCGTGGCCATAGCCGGCAGCATCGGCATCCTGCTCGAATTGCTGCGCCAGGACGGCGACGCTCACCTCGCTCTCGGCCGGCAGATTGCCGACATTCTCCTGCAGCCAGGTTTCAAAGAACTCTTTGGTGGCGCTCATGCGGTGTCTCCTTCGGGACACTAAAGCGCGCCGGCATCCCGAAAGTTCCGCTATCTGAGCCGTCTTTGCGCCCGTTGCCGGCTGCCCCGCAATTCAGCGCGGCCAGGCGGCGTCGGCGCCGCCTGGCTCGGCTGCTTACTGGCTGACAGCAGTCGTCGGTTCGCACGACACGTTCGGGTTCATATCGGCGAACGCGCCGGTCGGGTTGCCCTTCCAGGCCCAGACATGCAGCTCGTAGAACGGGCCGAGGCCGTAGCGGTTGGGGGCGCTGTTGAAGTTGAACAGATGTCCATCGAGCGAGGCCGGGCCTTTCGAGGTGATGTATTCGACCGCGATCAGTTTTAGCGTGCCGTCGGCCATCGGCTCGTACATCACCGCTTCCGGCTTGGCGACATCGACAGGGTCGTCCTTGAGGTAGCCGGGATTGACGTAATGGATGCCCATGGCGCCGCCGGTGATGCCGCTGGCGCAGGGGATCGGCGCATAGCCCTCAGCCGTCGCCGCCGCCACATTCTCGAAGCGGCTGTTGGCGGCGCGTACCATGTCGGCCAGCGGATTGGGACCGGACGCGGGCGCTGCCTGATGCGCCTGCGCCAACGCAGTGCAGGCCGACAGCAGCGCCGCGGCAGCGAGAACTCTATTGCGAAAGTTGATTGTCATAGTCATTCCATTCTTCTTGAAAAGCACAGCCCGGCCGGCCGCCGGAGGTAAGGAGGTCCGGCAGGTGGGCGCTGTGGCTGTTGTTGCTGGGAGATCCCTGTCCCGATGCGACGAATGCCGATCATCCCTTCGGCAGATACGGGATGGTTCCGGCCAGATCGGAATTGTCGATCAGCTGGAAACGGCTGTCGCTGCCGCCCTGACGGGCCGAAACGAAGGGTGCGTAGGCAGGATCGTCGGTGAAGGCGCGCGCCGCTGCCTCGGTCGGGAACGCCATCAAGGCGATCAGCGTCGTGTCGAGCGGCTTGCCTTCGAGCGTCTTCACATTGCCGCTGCGCGACAGATATCTGCCGCCGTGCTTGTGAACGAGGTCGTGGACCGACGCGGCATAGGCCGGCATCCACTTCGGGTCCCTCACCTTGATGTCTGCGATAACGTAAGCGGTCATGGGTCATGTCTCCTGGTCGTGCACAGGGGTATCCCGTGCAGCGGCAGAGGGGTCGCATGGCAAGGGTCGCGCCAGCCAGTCCCCGATCTGTACTGGTGTGGCGAATCCGAAATTCGCATTCACTTTGGAGCTACGCAGCGAGCGAATTTCGGATTCAAAAGCCACACCAGCAAGTGCTTGGATTTCCAGTGTGGTTTTGGATTTGAAGTTCCTAACGCTGATGCCACCCAGAAAGCAGGAACGTCGATTCCACCGCACTGGGCCGGTACAGTTTCTGTACTCGCCGTGCCGCCGGAGAAGGCCTATGATCCCGGCTGAGTTTGAGGGGAAGGCAACATCATGACCCAATCCGGATACAAACAGTTCTGCCCGTTATCGATGGCTGCCGAGGTGCTGTGCACCCGCTGGACCATGGTTCTGCTTCGCGAATTGGTGGCGGGCTCGACCCGTTTCAACGATCTGCGCCGCGGCGTCCCCAAAATGTCGCCGACCCTTCTGTCGCAAAGGCTCAAGGAGCTCGAACTGGCCGGGATCGTCGAGCGCAAGGAGGTGCGCGGCGAGAAAGGCATCTTCGAATACCGGATGACCGAGGCAGGCAGGGATTTGCGGTCCGTCGTCGAGGCGATGGGCTTTTGGGGGCAGAAATGGGTCGAGTCGCGGCTGTCGCTGAAGAACCTCGATCCGTCGCTGCTGATGTGGGACATGCGGCGCAATCTCAACGCGTCGCCGCTGCCCGACGGGCGCACGGTGATACAATTTCTGTATCAGGAGCTCCCCGCCTCCAAACGGTCATGGTGGCTGATCGTCGAGAAGCACGGCGAGGTCGACCTCTGCTGGTACGACCCGGGCTTCGATGTCGATCTCTACGTCTCGACCGACCTGCACACCATGACCGAAATCTGGATGGGGCTGATCACCGTCGAGAAGGCAGGGGCGAAAGTCATCTTGACGGGAGACCAGGATATCGCCCGTAAAATGCAGACCTGGCTGGGCCTGAGCCCGTTCGCGGTCGAACCCAAACGAGCGGCCTAGCTGCCTCTTGGCGAAACGATCCGAAGCGGTTATGTGTCGGGCGCGATGGTCCCGTAGCTCAGTAGGATAGAGCGGCAGATTCCTAATCTGTAGGTCACAGGTTCGATTCCTGTCGGGATCACCACGCTTTCAACTGGTTACCTGACGGTCGCGTCGGTGCTCGGCTGTGAACGCGTGCGAGGAAGTCGCGCACCAACGCAAGCGCCTCATCGAAATGGGTTTCCAGTAGCCAGTGGCCGGCGCCATCGAGGAGATGGAGCTCTGCTTGCGGCAAGTCGCGCTTGTAGGCGCGGGCCGATGCGGCCGGCATATAGCCATCCTCGGGACCCCAGACGATCAGTGTCGGTGGTTGCCGTTCGCGCAGATAAGCCTGGTATTTCGGGAACCAGTTGAGGTTCGCCTCCAGCTTCTCCATCAGGCCGACCGCAAGCCGCCGACGGGGCGGCGTGTCCATCAGAGGCCAATGGAGTTTCCACAGATCCGGTGGCACGCGCTCGGCCACGGCCTCGCCAACCTCACCGATGAACTCGTGCCGGAAGCCCTCCTCGCTCACCGCTTCTTCCAGCGGGCGATGCTTGTCGGGCGTCTTGTCGTTCCAATACGCCTTGATGGCTGCGTATTTCGGGCCGAGCACGTCTTCGTAGATGTCGCCGTTTTGGATGATAAGCGCGGCAACGCGCTCCGGATAGGCGATGGCGTGGCGCAATCCGATCTGCGAGCCGTAATCGTGCAGCCAGAGCGCATAGTGAGACAGGCCGAGCGCGTCCGCGAAAGCCGCCAAAAACCCGGCATAGGTCTCGAAATCGTAGCCGAATGCAGCCATGTCGGGCGTAGCGCTGTAGCCGAAGCCAGGAAAATCCGGGGCGAACGTGTGCCAGCGATCAGCCAGTCCGGGCATCAGCCTTCGAAACTGATAGGACGAACAGGGATAGCCGTGCGGCAGCAGAAGCACGGGAGCGTCGGCCGGGCCTTCCTCGCGAAAGAAGACAGTAATTCCGTCAACTCTGATTTGGCGGTGTCGCAACTTTGCCTCCTCGATCGAAAGGCTCCGAAAATGACTGGTAACCCCCGCATCCCGTTGTGAGCGCCTGGATCCGAAACTCATGATCAGGTCGAGGGTTCCCGGTCGCGCCGGTGACAGCGGCCAAGGAACCTGCCGCCGATCAGATCGTTTCGCGGTATCTGGCTAAGGCCAATCGGAGCGGAGGCAGACATGCCGCATGCTCACAATCGCGGGACACCGAACACGGGCCGGCTCTGCCAGTTCGGGGCTTGGCGCGATGCTGCGTGACGATGCTGCGTGACGTCGACTATGTCCTGCAAAAACTCGACTGGATGCGCGCCGAAGGCATCTGGCCCAACGGCTGGCGTTATCTCTGGACCGATGCCTTGGGGTCGTGCTCTACGTCTCGCTTTATGCGGAAACTGGCGAAGAGCGCTGGCTGGGCGAAGCCGCGCGGCTGGTGGCCGATGTCGAGCGTGTGCTCGGCCGCCGGCGCGGACTGAGGATCGGCGAAGCGGCCGATCGCGACGGCCAGTATTTCCACTATCTGGCGATGTGGCTGTTCGCCCTGGCGCGTCTCGGCGATCTGAAGCCGGAATACCGCAAGCGCGGCATTGCGCTGGCGCGCGGCATTCACCCGGCATTTGTGGTCCCTGGCCGCGGCGTGATCTGGAAGATGCAGGAGGATCTGAGCAGCCCATATCCCGGCTACCGTCTCGGCAGCATGGATGCCTATGACGGCGACGTGGCGAAGCGGTTTGCCGAACTGGAAAAATGGGCGAGAAAGAACCTTACGGTCGGCGACGTCGTGGGGCGCTGGTGCAATGAGGATTATGATACGGCCGACAGGATTCCATATGCCCGCGAGCCCGATCCAAAAATGGGCTCGAGCGCGACCCGGCGATCGTAATCATTGCCGCGATCATGCGCGGCGCCGACCCTCCCGCCACGAAGCCAGCAGCCGCATGACAAATTGGGCAGATCACAAGGAGAAATCCCATGCATGC
Organism: Mesorhizobium sp. M0207; assembly: GCF_040321995.1. Classification (NCBI taxonomy): domain Bacteria; kingdom Pseudomonadati; phylum Pseudomonadota; class Alphaproteobacteria; order Hyphomicrobiales; family Phyllobacteriaceae; genus Mesorhizobium; species Mesorhizobium sp. M0207. The sequence goes on along the minus strand of NZ_JAMYSQ010000004.1, from coordinate 326,082 downwards.
AAAACTCGTGACCGGAGCAATGCTGATCGCGATGTCGGCGCTGCTCCAACCGGCATCGGCGGCACCCGATTGGCAAACAATCGCTAAGGCGCTCGGCAAATCCGGAACCGAGACGCCTGATGGCGTCTACCGGGTCGGGCTGCCGCGAACGGACCTGAAGGTTTCGCTCGACGGCGTGGCCCTGAAACCCGGATTTGCGCTTGGAGGCTGGATTGCGTTCGAACCCATGGGAGATCAGGCAATGGTTATGGGCGACATCGTTCTGACGCAGGACGAGGTGAACCCGGTCATGAAGAAGCTTGAAGAAAGCGGGATCGAGATCACTGCGGTACACAACCACTTGCTGCGCGCGGAGCCGATGACACTCTACATGCACGTCTTCGGCCAGGGCGACCCGGTTACGCTCGCCACAGCGCTTCATGCCGGATTGGCGCTGAGCAAAACACCGATGGGAGGCGGCGCCCAGCCGCAAGCCGCACCACAGATCGAGTTCGACACGGCCGGTGTCGACCAAACCATCGGTTATAAGGGTAAGGCCAATGGCGCGGTCTACCAGTTCACGATCTCGCGCGCTGAGCCGGTCGAGGAAAATGGAATGGAAGTGCCGGCGGCCATGGGCTCGGCAATAGCGATTAACTTCCAATCGACAGGTGGCGGCAAGGCGGCGATCACGGGTGATTTTGTGCTGACAGCAAAGGAGGTCAATCCGGTTATCAAAGCCATGCTGGATAACGGCATCGAGATCACCGCGTTGCATAGCCACATGCTCGATGAGCAACCGCGGCTCTTCTTCATGCATTTCTGGGCGTACGACGATGCGCAGAAGCTGGCGAAAGGACTGCGCGCAGCCCTCGACAAGGTCGCCGTCAAAAAGAGCTAGATTGGGCGTCCGCGCGCGCGTCCAACGGCGGAGTTCGGCCGACTCGGAGCGATCGTCGGCCTTCTTCCCGCCGCCTCGGGAATGGTTCTCTGGCACGGCGTCTCTCCGCCACCAGCATTGCGCCTGAGATCACCTTTCCATCGCACACGAGACTCAAGGGGCGGGCCGGGCTTTTGCGAACTAACGCGTTCGGAACGATCAAAGGTCCGCTTCGTTCTGATCGGATGGACTGGATTAGACTAGGCCTCCTGGCGTTGGCGGGGTTCCTCACCTGGACACTGAACACCCTCTCGGCCGGAGGCGGAGGTCTATTGCTGATCCCCGCCGTGACTTTCATCACAGGGAGCGCGGCGGTTGCGCCGGTCATCACCTTGACCGAGCTCATCGGCAATCCCATCCGCGCCCTGGCCTTCCGGCGCGACATCGATTGGAGCCTGGTCCGTTGGTACCTGCCCGGCGCCATCGCCGGTGCCGCTGCGGGCTCCTGGCTCTTCGCCAACAGTCGGGCGGAATGGCTCCAGATACTCATAGGGATCTATCTGATCAGTGCAGTCTGGGAATTTCGCGGCGGCGCGCGCGAGCGGAGCTACCGAGCCCGCCGCTGGTGGTTCCTCCCGGCCGGCCTGATCGTCGCGCTGTTGTCGGCGCTGATGGGCACGGTGGGACCCGTCTTGAATTCGCTCTATCTGAACTACGGTTCGGAGAAGGAGACGTTGGTCGCCACGAAATCCGTGAACTCGTTTGTGACCGATGTCGTCAAGATCGCGGTATTCACCGGACTCGGCGCGCTCGGTGGTCAGGCGGTCATGTACGGCGCAGCCGCGGGTTTGGGCGCTGCGCTTGCCAATCTGCTGGCCAAGCGCTGGCTCGAACGCCTAAGTGGACGACAGTTCCGCGGCCTTGTGGTCGCGCTCATGGCTGTGAGTGGAGCGCTGATGATCTGGAACCAGCACAGCTTCGTTGTGCAGGCCTGGCGCGCGGCCACAGGAATGTCTTAACAATGTCGATGTTGGCTGGAGCGCTGCGCCGTAGCTTGGTTGACCGGTCGCGCGATACGCAGAAGCTGGCAAAAGGCCTGCGCGCAGCCCTCGACAAGGTCGCCGTCAAAAAGAGCTAGCGCTTCCCGTCCGCGCGCATCATACAGGGCTCTTCGAACCAGCCGACCTAACCAGCTCAGCTTCGAGAAGCTTCGTGAGATTAGATCGCGCTCAGGGTCACGGCGGCAAGAACCAGATAGCGGCCGACCTTGGCGGCAGTGACCAGCAAAAGGAAAACCCGAAAAGGCTCGCGCGCAGGACGCCCGCGACGACGGTTAGCGGATCACCGACAACCGGCAGCCAACTCAGCAGGAGCGACCACTTTCCATAGCGGCGATACCACACTTGCGCGCGGTCCAGTTGCGCTGGTTCATCGGAAACCACCGTTGGCCCCGAAAGCGCTCGATGCCTCGCCCGAGCCGCCAGTTGATCACCGATCCAAGCACGTTGCCGACGCTCGCGACTCCGATGAGCAGCCAGGGCGAGTAATCCGCAAGCACGAGCTCGACCAGCACTGCTTCCGATTGCATCGGCAGGATCGTAGCGGCGAGCAAGGCCGCCAGGAACAGACCAGCACAGGCCGCGAGATCGGTCATTGAACCGCATATCCGCCAGTCGACCTAATGATGGTGACCTTCGGGTTCGACCATCTTGAACGGCAGCACCTGTTCGCGATCTTTCGCGGTCAGCACCAGACCTGCCTGGAACTCATGCGGTTCGGCAGGGGCGACGGTGCTCTCAAGGCGGTGATGGTTGTCGCCGACAGGTTCGAGGCGAAGCGTCTCCGGCCCGCCGGGCCGGTCGATGATCACCGTCGCTGCCAGATCGTCGGCCTGGCGATCGATGGTCAGCCGCGTCCGCTCGCCGGCCGGTGTGTCGACGATTTCCAACGTCCCCGCAGCCAGACCGCAGGCGACCTTAAAGGGCTCCGGCGCAGCGTCAGTTGCGATACCGGTCCGTGGCCAGCGCAGCGCATCATAATTCTGCTGTTCCTTCAGCCTGCAAAGTCTCCGCGAGAATCGTGAGGGTCGCGCCGGTGAAAGCGGCCAAGGAACCTGCCGCCGATCAGATCGTTTCGCGGTATCTGGCTAAGGCCAACCGGAGCGGAGGCAGATATGCCGCATGCCCGCAATCGCATGGAACCGAACATCGGCAAAGTCTGCCGTGGATTCGGGGCTTGGTGCAATGCTGCGTGACGTCGATTATGTCCTGCAAAAACTCGACTGGATGCGCGGCGAAGGCATCTGGCCCAACGGCTTGCGGTATCTGTGGACCGACGCATTCGGGGTCGTGCTCTACGTCTCGCTTTGCACAGAAACTGGCGAACAGCGCTGGCTGGACGCGGCCGAGCGGCTGGTGGCCGATGTCGAGCGTGTGCTCGGCCGCCGGCGCGGACTGAGGATCGGCGAAGCGGCCGATCGCGACGGCCAGTACTTCCACTATCTGGCGATGTGGCTGTTTGCTTTGGCGCGTCTCGGCGATCTGAAGCCGGAATACCGCAAGCGCGGCATTGCGCTGGCGAGGGACATTCACCCGGCGTTTGTGGTCCCTGGCCGCGGCGTGATCTGGAAGATGCAGGAGGATTTGAGCGGTCCTTACCCCGGCTACGGCCTCGGCAGCATGGATGCCTATGACGGCTACGTCTCTTACCGAATGCTCGACGACGAGGAACTGGCGCCCGAGATCGCGCAGATGCGTGCCCTGATGGAGCGCGATTGGCGCAGCCTCGACATCGACCAGGACCTCGGCCTCGGCATGATGCTGTGGCTCGCCCATTTCTCTCCCGACGAGCCGTGGGCCGAGGCCCAGACGAGGCGTTCGCTGCGAACCCTGGAAACGATGTGGGTCGACCCGCCCGGTTATTTCAGCCGCGCGCCATGGCTGCGCGATACCAAGTTCGCCTTCACCAATTACGGCGTTTCGCTCGGCCTGCAGGCCGCCGGTATCTGGCCGGGGCGTGTCGATAGGCTGAACGCCTTCTTCGAGGACTGGCGCTCCGGCGACGAATACGACCGCGAGGCGATCACCTGGGTGATGGCCTGCACCTCGCACCTTCCCGGCGCTTTTCTGACCCGGGGTGGCGAGACAATGATTGAAAGCGACCAAGCTCGGGAACGTTCCTCCGCCGGCGCGGTTGTCGATGGAAGTGCATGGAGACGCAAGGGGCGCGGTTGAAATGGCCATTCTCTTGGGAAAACCGGGAAGCTGTTGGGTGGCGGCAGCCGCCTCCACGAACTATCCCCAGCTCGAAGGTTCGATCCGTGCGGACGCCGTTGTCGTGGGTGCTGGAATTGTCGGGCTGACGACGGCGCTTCGGCTTTGCGAGGCGGGCCGGTCGGTGGTCGTCCTCGAAGGCCTGCGCACAGGCGGCCAGGTGACCGGCCGCTCGACGGCCAAGATCACCACGCAGCATGCGCTGATCTATCGTCATCTCATCGACAGCGTTGGCCGGGACCTGGCGCAGACCTATGCCGATGCGAATTCCGCCGGCGCGCGCCAAATCCGCGATTGGGTTAACAACTGCGCCATCGCCTGCGATTTCGAGAGCAAGGACGCCTATACCTACACCTGCAGTGAAAGCCGCTGCGCGGAGATTGCGGCCGAGGCGGAGGCCGCGCGCCAGGTCGGGCTGGAGGCCGAGATCCTCGACCGCGCACCGCTGCCTTTCGTAACGGCCGCCGCGCTACGGTTCCCCGACCAGGCGCAGTTCAATCCGGCGATGTATCTGGTTGGCCTGGCGGAAGCGGTGACGGCCCGTGGCGGTCGGATTTTCGAAAACAGCCGCGCCACCTCGATCGACGAGGCAAGCCGCTGGCGCATCGTCACCGATGGCGGCGCCGTTGATGCCGGGCATGTCGTCGTCGCCACCAACATGACGGTGAAGAGCCCGATCGGCATGGCGAACCGGACGCAACCGCGCTGCCACACCGCCATGGCCTTTCGGATCGACGATCCCCTCCCTGTCGACGGCATGTTCATCGGCATCGACGACCCGACGCATTCCATCCGCACGGGCCGTGATGCCGAAGGGCCACTGCTGGTCACGCTCGGCCCCAAGTTCAACACCGGCTGGGACGGCGACGTGGCCAAGCGGTTTGTCGAACTGGAAAACTGGGCAAGAAAGAACCTTCCGGTCGGCGACGTCGCCTGGCGCTGGTGCAATGAGGACTATGATACGGCCGACAGGATCCCATATGCCGGCGAACCCGATCCCGCCAAGGCCGCCGGCTTCCACATTGCCACGGGCTTCAACGCCTGGGGCATCACCAACGGGACGGCCGTGGGCGCGATGATCGCCGACCTGATCTGCGGCCGCCCGAGTCCATGGCAAAAACTCTACGATCCGGCCCGGCCCTATCCTGAGGCCTTCCACAAGAACGGCCGCAGTCAATCGATCGTCTCGAGCACCCACGACATTGCGCCTGGTATGGGCGGCGTGATCGTCAGGGGAGACGAAAAGATTGCGGCGTGGAGAGACACCGAAGGCGCACTCCAGGCGGTTTCGGCGATTTGCACCCACAAGGGCTGCACCGTAACCTGGAACAATGCGGACCACACCTGGGATTGTCCCTGCCACGGCTCGATCTTCGCCGCCGACGGTTCGGTCATCCACGGCCCTGCCCGAAAACCGCTTGCCCAGATTACATTGTGAAGGCGGCGACCGACACGGCCCGCGTCACGCCGGCCGTTCGTAGGTTCCGACCAACTCCGTCTCCTCCAATGCGTGTTTCTGGGCTTGCTTCCAGACCTGATGCACGCCCGCCTGTCCTGGTACGCTGAGGCTCGGCACATCGAGCGCGGCCAGCAGGAGGTGGTAATGGTGGACGCCGTGCCCTGCAGGCGGCTGCGGACCATCGTAATACGCATTGCCGAAATCGTTGGTGCCTTGCCTGAGTGCCGACGGGCCGGGCTTGCCGTCTTCGGCCTCGGCTAGTCCCCCGGCATCCGGCGGGATGTTGAACACCGCCCAGTGCCCGAAAATCCCGCTTGGTGCATCGGGATCCCGCACGACAAGAACAAGGCTCTTGGTACCATCCGGGACACCGGACCACTTCAGCGGCGGCGAGACGTTCTGGCCGTCACGCGCATATTTTTCGGGAATTCTTCCGCCTGCCCGGAACGCCGGGCTGATAAGGGTGAGTGGCATTGCTATTTCCCCAAGGAGGTTGCGACCGAGAAGCCCGCGCCTGCGCCGTTCACGCCGCTTGCTGAGCTTCGGCGACGCGTCTTATCTCGCCCGGCAGGGATTCCCAGACCTTGTGCATCTGTCCTTCTCCGACGTGATGGGCGAGTACCTTGGACACGACCCTGAATGCATCCTTGGAATCGACCGGGCGGGTAAATTCCAGCTCCGCCTTGATCTTGGCCAGAAACTCGTCGAGCGACCGCATCTTCTCGGGAGCTTTGGAAGGCTGATATTGGTCATAGAAGGCGCCGCGCACCAGGATCGGCAGCTGCGAGCCGAGGTGGGCTGCAAGATCCGGCTGCATACGGTCGCGCAGGGCGTGCAGCACCGCTCCGAGAACGTGCCAGGCGACCTGCCGATCCGGTCCAATCTCGTCCATGATCTCGTCGAGCCAGATGTTCGTGGTCTGCAGTGTCTTGTCGAATACGTCGAGTCCGGTGGCGTTCATCGAGATCCTCCTTCCGTTCAAATCCGACTAGGTGATGTGACCAAACAGCCGTACCTGCCCGTTGTTCCCCCATGCGCATGTCCTGATGCGCATTTATTGTCGGAGGTCCCGTCTGTTGTCGGCCCGTCATGAGGGGATTCGGGCCGGCTTTTTTGCCGCTGTTTTTCGACCACCTTTCTTGGCCGGCACCGGAACATCCTCATGGGTGGACGAGTTTTGTTTGCCGTCGCCGATCACATGGCGACGAGTGATGCAGACACAAAAAACAGGAGAAGAACCATGGCACATCACGATTTGGCGCCCCGGACGCCATCGCGCAGCCTCTACCCATCCGCGCGCGACCCGCTCACGTCATTCCACCGGCAGATTGACCGCCTGTTCGACGACTTCTTCGCGCCGATGGCCGAAGCGACTACGGCCGGCGATCTTTGGCCGAGCGTCGACGTACATGAAACAGACCAAGCCTATAAGGTCACCGCCGAATTGCCGGGGCTCGAGCAGAAGGACGTTGAGCTCAAGCTGCGCGAAAACACCCTCTTTATTACGGGCGAGAAGCGTTCGGAGCACAAGGAAGGCGAAGGCGGCCGCACCTACAGCGAACGCAGTTATGGCCGGTTTCAGCGGACCATCCCGCTGGAAGCGGAGATCGATGCCGACAAGGTGCAGGCCACTTTCAGAAACGGCATTTTGGCTGTCGAGCTTCCGAAGAACCCCGCTGCAAAGGACAAGACACGCCGCATAGAAGTGAAAGCGCGATAGTTGCCAAACTGAAGGCTGCCTGAGCAGGCGGCGTTCAGCCCAGATGGAGAAGAACGGCGAGCACGGCGGCAACCGCCCAGCGAGCGTCTAGCGCCGGGGATCGTCCGTTGCCTCGGAAACGCCTTCGAGAGCGATTTTGGCGGCTTCCTCATCGGTCCGCCCGAGGTCGGCCAGGGCGATGACGCCGACGAGGCGCTTGTCGTGATTGATCACCGGAAGACGACGCACCTGATGCTTGGCCATGATCTTCGCCGCATCGGTGATATCGGCGTCATCGAAGCACCAATAGACATGCTCGGACATGACCTCGCGAACGGTCGTGTTGCCGGCTGAGCGCTCCTCGGCGACGCCGCGCATCACGATGTCGCGGTCTGTCACCATGCCGACCAGCCTGTCATTCTCGCCGACCGGAAGGGCGCCGAGATTGTCGGCCCGCATTTTCCGGGCGGCATCCCTGATTGTCGTGTTCGGGCCGACCAGTTCGGTCCGACGGCTCATGATCTCCTGAACTTGCATGGGATCTTCCTTTCCCTGATTGCTGAGGCAACAAGTCGCCTCCCTGATTGCTGCGGCAACAAGTCGCCAGACGGACCTGTTGCGACGCATCGCTAGATTGCCAGCTGGCCGGACGAGGCATGTACGGATCACTATCTTCGATCTTCCCGATCCGCGCTGAGGCGCGTGCCGGTGCCGGCACCTCGCGATCGAAACTATTCTTGGAACGTCCAGGCAGCGAGCGAGTTCCAAAATGGTACCGGTGCCGCAGCCATCCCACGGAATGTGGACGCAGGCTGGTGAAAAAACATCCACCGGGAAAACAGATGCACGCGGATTGAAGGTCATGGCTATCATCTTTTCAGATCGCCGCGAGGCCGGGCGGCAACTTGCCGGGGAACTCGTTCGCTTTGCCGGCCGCGACGATGTGATCGTATTGGCGCTGCCCCGAGGCGGCGTGCCGGTCGGCTACGAGGTCGCGCAGGCACTCAAGGCACCGCTCGACGTCTTCGTCGTGCGCAAGCTCGGCGTCCCCGGCCACGAGGAACTGGCCATGGGGGCGATCGCGCCCTCAGGCGTACGTGTCCTGAACGACGAAATCGTCAGCGGTCTCGCGATCCCGCCACATGTCATCGACGCGGTCGCTGCAAAGGAGGAAAAAGAGCTTCTGCGCCGCGAGCACCTCTATAGGGACGGGCGACCCCCACCGCAGTTGAATGGACGAACCATTATCCTCGTGGATGACGGGCTTGCGACCGGATCGACCATGCGGGCCGGGATCAAGGCGCTGCGAAAAAACCACGCCGCCTATATTGTCGCGGCCGTTCCCGTCGGTAGCCCCGACACTTGCGACGCGATGCGGGCGGACGCCGACGAGGTCGTTTGCGCGACGACACCAGAGCCGTTGCTGGGTGTCGGGCGCTGGTACGTGGATTTCTCGCAGACGAGCGATGAAGAGGTCCGCGCGCTCCTCGCCAGGTCCGTGCCCAAGCCTGCGGCTTCCCACAAGCCTGCCGCTTCCGAAGAGGAATTGGCTGGGCGCGCGAGCGCGGGTCCGGCGCCTGGCACCAGATCGACATAGCGGAGGTGGATATGGACCGGGATAGCGAGCACATCGTGCATGTTCCCGCGGGGCTTGTCACGCTTGAGGGCAATCTTTCGTTGCCCCCGGATGCTCGCGGCCTTGTGCTCTTCGCCCACGGCAGCGGAAGCAGCCGCCACAGCCCGCGCAACCGCCACGTGGCCGAAAGGCTGAACGAGGCGAACCTCGCCACCTTCCTCATCGACCTGTTGACGGCCGAAGAGGAGCGGATCGACCAGGTCACGGCCGAGTTGCGCTTCAATATCGGACTGCTCGCCGACCGGCTGGTCGGCGTCACGGATTGGCTCGGCGCCTCGCCGGACACGTCGGGGTTGCGTCTTGGCTATTTCGGCGCGAGCACGGGCGCCGGTGCCGCCCTGGTGGCGGCGGCCGAGCGGCCCGACCAGGCCGCGGCCGTAGTTTCGCGTGGTGGCCGGCCAGATCTTGCAGCACTCGCCCTGCCGCGCGTCCGGGCGCCTTACTCGTCGTCGGAGGCGCGGACACGCAAGTGATCGCACTCAACCGCTCGGCGCTGGCGGCGCTCCTCTGCGAGAAGGAGCTCGCCATCGTCCCTGGCGCGACACATCTGTTCGAGGAGCCCGGCGCCCTGGACGAAGTCGCGGGTCTGGCGAGCCGATGGTTCTTGCGCCATCTGATTTCGGACAGATCGGCGTCGACGTCCTGACAGCTGGGGCTTGGATCACCAGTCCCGGGATCATTTGCGTCCTCAACGCGTTATGATTCTCATAAGACCGCGCGCAGCTGCAACCCGAATGGCTGTCGCAACCCGTATGAGGGAGAAAGACAATGCCGGACAAGAAAACCATCGAGAAGGCCCGAAAGGACAAGCGCGAGGGCAAATCGCCGAGCACACAGGCCGGCGAGTTCGTGCACGAGGAGATCGATAAAATCCGCCGCGGCGAGCACGGCGCGCGCTCGACGCAGCAGGCCATCGCCATCGGGCTTTCCGAGGCAAGACGCGCAGGCGTAGACCTGCCCCCGCCCAAAAAGGGCAAGGTGAAGGAGAGCACGCGCAAAAGCGCCGAATACGCCTATGAGGCCGGCCAGGGTGAACGCACGCCGAAACGCCGCCCGCGGGTGTCGAAAGCCGTCTCCAAGGTGCTCGAGCACGAGCCGAAGAGCACGGCTTCGCACGAGGCGCTGGCGCAGCAGGCCAAGCGTGCGGCCTCGCGCCGGACGGCTGAGGAGCGCTCGGCCGCCGCCAAGAAGGCCGCCGAGACGAAAGGCGCCAGCGGAAGGAAGGCGGCGGCGCAGAAGGCCGCCAGAACGCGCGCGCACCACGCATAGTTCAAAGACGGCAGTTCGCCTCCTGGAAATCCGATATGGCCCAAGCGACCGGTATCGAGATCTGCCCCGGCAGCGCGGGACAACGCCGCTGCCCAAGGCGAACCAGAGCCTGCATCTGCGGGACAACATCGACTTCGAAATCACCGCTGACGACACGGTGGCGCTGAACGAGCAATACGCGTCACTCGCGACGCTGCCTGACGCGTGACACCGACCGGAGGTACTCGGCGGCAAGGGCAGCGGGAGACCGGTCAGGAAAGCGCAGCCTGTTTCTTGAGCATGATGCGTATCGCCCATAACGCGGAGAACTCTGATCATGACCTCAGCTGCCAGCACGACAATGCCGCGAGACACCACTCAGACGAGACATATCGCTTTGCTCGGCGCGCCCTCTAATCTTGGGCTGATGCCGCAGGAGGGTGAGCCGGAGCCCGGCGTGTGGAAGGCACCGGAGACACTTCAATCGCTTGGTCTCGCCGACCGTTTAGGCGCCGGTCCGTTGCGCTCGGTTCGGGCTCCGCCTTATCGGCCTGAGGTGGATCCTGCGACGGGCGTGCGCAATGCCCAGGCCCTGCGCCAGTATTCCAAGACGCTTGCCGAAGCGGTCGACGAGGAGCTGAACTCGGGAGGGTTCCTGCTCATGCTCGGCGGCGATTGCAGTGTGTTGCTTGGCCCTGCGCTCGCGCTGCGGCGTCGTGGCCGCTACGGCCTTATCTTCTTCGATGGGCACACCGATTTCAAATTGCCGGATACCTCGCCGTCAAAGGGAGCCGCGGGCATGGATTTGGCCTTCGTGACCGGCCATGGCCCGACGCTCCTGACCGATTTCGGCGAGCACACTCCTTTGGTCCGTGAGGCCGACGTAGTCGCGTTTGGCTATCGCGATGTGCAGGACCCCGCGACTTACACGTCCAAGGCCGTCTTCGAAACCGATGTTCACCGGATGGATTTGGCTGACGTGCGGCAGCGCGGCTTCGCCGATGCGGCACGCATAGCGCTTGACGCGATCACAGGGCAGGACGTCGAGGGTGTATTCGTTCACTTCGATGTCGACGTGCTGGACAGCGAGATCATGTCGGCTGTCGATTCGCCGGAGGCCGGCGGTGTCTTGCCCGACGAAGCTGTCGAAGCCCTTCGCACATGGTGCAACGATCCACGCGTGATTGGGATGGAGGTGACGATCTATGATCCCGACCGCGATCCGGATCGTCGCTGCGGCAAGCTGCTGATCGACATTCTGGTCGCTTCCCTTCGCGGCCGGTAGACCAATGGGAGTCCTGCACTTGTGCACGAACGCAATCCGCCGGCACGAATGGCCGTCGGTCTGACGGATCGCCGCGCGCACCCATTCTGTGGTGCTACCTCATCGGGAACCGTTCTCAACGAACATGGTTCCGAGTGTGCGACCGAAGCATTCGGCTTCTTCTACCCGGCTATCGCCAAGGAGATTCGCCATGACCGGCAAAACCCGTCCCACCGTCCTGATCACAGGCAGCAGCGGGTTTCTGGGCCAAGCCATCGCTCGCGGCTTGATGGAGCGCTACGACATCATCGGCCTTGATGTTGCCAGACGATCCTTGCCCGGCGTCGAGACGATCGAGATCGACCTTACCTCGGACGCGAGCGTGGCGAAGGCACTGGCCGAGGTGCGCGAGCGGAGCGGCGGCCGCGTTGCCTCGGTAATCCATCTCGCGGCTTATTACGACACGACCGGCGAGGATAATCCGAAATACGGCGCGGTGACCGTCGAGGGAACGCGCCGGCTGCTGAACGCGCTGAGGGGGTTCGAGACGGAGCAGTTCGTGTTTTCGAGCACGTTGCTGGTGCATGCGCCGAGCCCGGCGAAGGGCGCCAGGATCGACGAGCGATCGCCGATCGATCCGGCCTGGGCCTATCCGAGATCGAAGGCCGAGACCGAGACGCTGATCCTGAAGGAGCACGGCGACATCAAGGTTGCGATCCTGCGACTGGCGGGTGTCTATGACGAGGATTGTCACGCGGCCTTCATCGCCCAGCAGATCGCCCGCATTTTCGAGCGCATGCCGACCGCCTATCTTTTCACCGGCGACATCACCACCGGCCAGCCCTACCTGCATCTGGACGATCTCGTCGACGCCGTGGTGCGCACCGTCGACCGGCGTAGCGCGCTTCCCAACGAGACCGTACTGCTGATCGGCGAAGAAGAGACGCCGTCCTACGACGACATGCAGAAGCAGATCGGGCAGCTCCTGCATGGCGAAACCTGGCGGACCCTGTCCCTGCCAAAAGAGGTGACGAAGCTCGGCGCCTGGATGCAGGAGAAGGTTCTCGATCAGGAGTCCGACATCAAACCATGGATGATCGAGAACGCCGACGATCACTACGAGATCGACATCTCCCGCGCCAGGCGCCTGCTTGGCTGGAACCCGCGGCACAGCCTGACCGCTACCTTGCCGGAAATGATCCGGCGGCTGAAGGCGGATCCTACCGACTGGTATAAGAAGAACAAGCTTGAACCGTCGGCGGCCGCCGCTTCCGCGCCCGAGCTCGACCAGGCCGCCGAACGGCTGCAGCGCCCGCTCGAGCGCTCGGACGACGAGGTCGAGGCGGAAACCGAACGCCGCCGGGCCGCAACGCTCTGGGCGCCGCTGACCAACGTTGCGATCGGGCTGTGGCTCGTGGCGTCGCCCTTCACGCTCGGCCTGTTCGATCCCGCTTCAGCACCGATTCCGCCGGCGCTCGGACATGAGATCGCCTCGCCGGAGACGCGCGACGGCAGGCTCGGCATCAGTGAGATTGTATCCGGCCTCGCCATCCTGTCGCTGGCGCTAGTCGGCACGCGCCGGCGCTGGCACGGGCTGCAATGGATCACCGCCTCGATCGGGGTTTGGGTGATGTTCGCGCCGCTGCTGTTCTGGACCACCAGCGCCGGAGCCTACGCGACCGACACGTTGGCCGGCATGCTGATCGTCGCGTTCGCGGTGATGATCCCGCCGACGCCGGGTATCAGCCGGCGTGCCCTTGCCGCCGATGACGACCGCCCGCTCGGCTGGAGCTATTCGCCCTCCCTCTTCACCCAGCGCATTCCCATAATCGGCCTCGCCTTTGTCGGCCTGTTCGTCTCGCGCTATCTCGCTGCCTATCAGCTAGGGCACATCGACAGTCTTTGGGATCCGTTCTTCGGCCCGGGCGAAACGCCGGCCGGCAATGGCAGCGAGGCGGTGGTCACCTCCTGGGTCTCCAAGGGTTTTCCGATCGCCGATGCCGGGCTGGGCGCCTTCGCCTATGCGCTGGATATCCTCGCGGGCGCGATCGGCGATCGCCGCCGCTGGCGCACCATGCCGTGGATGGTGCTTTTGTTCGGCTTGCTGGTCGTTCCGCTCGGTGTGGTCAGCGTCGGCTTCATCATCATCCAGCCACCGCTCATCGGGGCGCTGTGCACGCTCTGCATCGTCCAGGCTGCCGTCACCGTCGTCCTCATCCCTTATTCGGTCGACGAGGTGCTGGCGAGCTGCCAGTATCTTTGGCACGCGAAACAAGCGGGAGAGCCGTTCTGGCGCACATTCTGGTGCGGAGGTCCGGCACTTTCGGAGGACCAGACGCCAACGCCGGATCTCGACCGGCCGCTATCGGCAGTGGCGCGGGACTTCATCACTGGCGGTGTGAATTTCCCCCGGACCCTTGTCGCCAGCACACTCGCCGGCGCCCTGCTGATGATCACGCCGCTTGTCTTCGGCACCAGCCCGCCGCTCTACTTCAGTGACCATGTCACCGGCTGCCTGGTCATCATGATCGCCGTTACGGCGATGGCCGAGGTGGCGCGCGCCGTCCGTTTTGTGAACATAGCGCTTGGAGCCTGGATCGCCCTCTCTCCGTTCATGCTCGCCGGCGGCGCGGCGGCGAGCCTCGCCAATCTGGCGATCGGAGCGCTGCTGGTCGGGCTCAGCCTGCCGCGCGGCACGCGCAGCGCTGCGCATTATGGCGGCTGGGACCGGGCCATCGTCTGAGAATGTTCGGCGGCGCAGGACGGTCGGCCAGGTGGCTGCAAAGATTGATCCGCATCAACCTGTCGAACACATCGAGCGGGAAGTCGGCGAAAGGCGCAAAGGCGGCCGTACCCTTCCAACTTAAATTTTCCGCGTATCTGCATTTCATAAGTCGGCAAATAAATTAGGGAGGAATTTCAACATGATAAAAGGGCAATTCTCTGCGCCGGCATCCTCGCCGCCGGTATGTGGGCCGCGTCGTCATCGGCGTCCGCCGAAAGCCTGACCATGTCTTGCGGCGTTGACGAGGTCTGGTGCCAGCAGACGGCGCGGGCGTTCGAGGAGAAGACCGGCATCACGTCAATATGACCCGCAAGAGCGCTGGCGAAATCTATGCGCAATTGCGCGCCGAGGCCGCCAACCCAAAGGGAGACATCTGGTGGGGCGGAGCCGGCGATCCGCATCTGCAGGCAGCCGAGGAGGGCCTGACAGTGGAATACAAATCGCCGCTGCTCATGCGGACCGGTTCTGATCAAAGCTTGAAGGATTGCACGCAGAGCTGGCGGACCTGGGCGAACACGCCGCTGCCGGCGCAAATCACCAGCGCGCCGTTTTCCAGCACCGTCTTTGGGTCGGGCTTGACTATAGTGCCGCCGGCTTCTTCCACCAGCAGCATGCCTGCCAGGCAGTCCCAGGCGTTCATATGCTCTTCGACATAGCCGAGCAGCCTGCCGGCGGCCGCATAGGCGAGCATCAACGCGCCGGATGCGTTACGGAAAAACACGCCGCCCTTTGAAAACAGCAAGCCGATGAGCGTTGCGACGTTCTGAATTTCGGCGCGGTTGGAAAAGCCGGTGCCCAACGAGCCGTCGGTCAGGCTGGTGGCCGCGCTTGCCCTGATCGGCTTGCCGTTGAGAAAAGCGCCGCCGCCCTTGCGGCAATGGAACGTTTCGCCGGTAGAGGGCTCGTGGATGACACCCACGACAGTGTCGCCGTCCTTGGCGCAGGCGATGACCACACACCAGGCCGGAATGCCCCGCACGAAGTTCGCAGTGCCGTCGATCGGATCGATCACCCATACATGCCCGCTCGATCCGGTGACCGAGGCATGCTCCTCGCCGACAATTCCATCGGTCGGGTAAGCGGCTTTCATTGCCGCACGGATGAACAGCTCGACCTCGCGGTCAGCCTGCGAGACCATGTCCTGATGACCTTTGCTCTCGATGGCGAGGCTGTCGAGGTCGCGAAAATACTTCAGGCCGAGCGCGCCGGCGCGCCGCGCGAGATCGATGGCGAACTGTTCGCGCGTTGCTGTGTCGGGTGTCATGAGATCCTTGGGATGGCGAATGTGATCTGAGGAAAATACCCCAGCCAAAGAAGCTTAGCGGTGAAGCTAAGAGCGTGCAAATGACGAGCCCTGCCTTTTGCGGGGCGGCCCCGAGGCCGACCGGTCTTCCATGCGCCCGACAGCGACAGTCGCGCTCATACGGGTCCGGTCATGTCGCCTTCGATATAGATGATCTGGCCGGTCATGAAGCTCGACGCGTCGGAAACCGGGAAGATCGCAGCACCGCCCAGTTCATCGACCTCGCCCACCTTGCCAGCGGCCGACCAATGCCACGGCTTGCCGGCGATAAACGCCTATCCCCGCCAGACATCTTCGCGGCGCAGATCGTCCATCGCGCGCGAAATGCCTTCGCGCAGGATCGACACCATATCGTCGATCTACTGGCGCTTGATGATTAATGGCGGCGACATCACGCACATGTTGATCAGTAGCCGGACCAACAGGCCGAGCTCGTGGCAATGCGCGTCGATGCCGGTCGGCACCTCGATCCGCCTCGCTTATGACCCTGAGGCTCTGCTGGCGATAACCTGAATAATTTTTTGCGCAGCAGTGCGACCGGCGACGATCGCGCCCTCGACATAGCCCGGAAATGACGGCGACAGCTCCGACGAAGCAAAATGCACCGGCGGGGCGCCCGCCCGGATAATGCATTCGGCATCCGTTGCCGCCGCATCGACGATCGAATCGCTGTAACCGCCGCCGCTCCAGTGATCCCCGGTCCAGTCGCGATAGCTGAGATCGGTGACGCCGGCCGCCTCGATACCGAGCGCATCTTGCAGCTTTGATGTCACCGTTGCGCGTAGCGCCGCGCTGTCCATATCCCGCCAGCGCTGCGCCAGCGGCCCGCCGATGAAGACGACAAGTGCTGCATGATCCTCGTCCTTGCTGGCATCGCAGGCAAAAAGTCCGTGCGGCTCCCGCCACATCACCATGCCGCTCAAGCCCCTGTCGCGCCAGAAAGCCTTGGGATAGCGCACAAGCATTTTGATAACTGCGCCGCTTTCCCAGACGCCGAGGGCTCTCTCCAGCGCAGCCGGCAGCGGTGGCACGAAATCGACTCTCGAGGCCATCATCGGCGGTAGCGCGACCAGTACCGCTCGTGCCTCGGTCACGCCGGCAGGCGAAACGACGCGAACCCCTCCCGGGCCGTGCTCAATAGCCTCGACGGCTGTATTCAGCCGCAGTCGATCGCCGAGATCCCGCGCAAGATCATCTGCCAGCGAATGCATGGTTTCGCCCACGAAATACTGCAGCTCCGACACCTCGTTAGTGATGCGGCGATCATTGTCGATCAAGTACCACAGCGGCAGCCTTTCCATTGCCAGGCACCACAGGCCCTCGATCATCGACCGAAAGGCGGCCTTGGCATCGTCGGGATCGTTCTGGCGATCGAGCCATGCCGCGACTGTCAAGCCGGCGATGGCCGGGTCGGTCGGTGCGATCGCGTTCATCCGCTCGCGCATTCGCATCGCGGTGCCGTAAGTGCGCCCGGCTTGCGCCTCGCTCATTCGCGGCTGCGTGACGAATTCGCCTGCGACATGGGTCTCGACCAATGTCTTGCCGCGCGCTCGCACCAGCGCCATTAATTCCGGCATGTCTTCGCACAAGAACTGGCCGCCGCTGTCGATCCGCTCGCCGAGCCCGTTCTGCACGGCTTCGACGCGGCCGCCGACACGGTCGCGGGCTTCGAGTAGCACGACATCGATGCCGGCGTGGTTCAATTCACGCGCGGCCGACAGGCCGGTGAAGCCGGCGCCGACGATGGCCACATCGGCTCGTTCGATCTTGAACTTCATTAGCCGGCCTTGATCTTCTCGAATGTCAGGCGCCGGATCATTGTCTTCATTGCTGATCCACCCTCTTTTTGATGGTTCACGCCGGCCTGGCACCGCGGGCTGCTGAGTTCGGATAGTGCTTGGGGAATGCCGCAGACAGGAACTCGTTCGCGGCCTGCAGCGCCGTCTCGCGTGTGGCGTCCTCGGTGCCCATCATCAAATGCAGCCACAGACCATCCAGCATGGCGCTGAGCGCCAGCGCCATGACTTGCGGCTCATAGGCATAGAAGCCGCTCTGCTTGAGCGCCGCGCAAAGATCGATGAATATGTTCTGGTAGACGGCATCACGTGCGCTGCTCAGCGCCTGATATTTCGGTCGCGATTTGGCCTCGCCCCAGAAGGCACACCAAGCAGCCAGCTTGCGCTTGTTGCAGATCGAGCGGTTGAAATCGGCTGCCACCAATGCCTGCAGCTGGCGGGCGGGATCATCGCCGGCCCTTTGCAAGGCGCTGCGCCAATGCGCCGAATACTCGTCATGCATGTATTGCAAAGTGGCGACGAGCAGCTTCTCCTTGCTCTCGAAATGGAAATTGACGATGCCGCGCGACAGGCCGGCGCCGTCGGCGACGTCGGCCATAGTCGTTTCCGAATAGCCGCGCTTGGCCAATGAATCGATAGTCGCTTCGATCAGTTGAACCTGCCTTGTCTCTTTCGACGCTTTGCGGCCGCGCTTTTCGGAATCGCTTTTTCGCGCCGGTTCGAGGAGGGCTTCGCGCGCCTCTGTTGTCTTCATCGGGGTGATGGTCTCCAGCATCGCCGGCTAGCCGACCGGCATCGGCCGCGAAGATCAGTGGGACGGTGTTTGCCACTGTCAAGCACCTTCTGCATGGCTGCCCATATTCGAATGTTCTCGTCGAGATTGCATCCTTGGAGAAAACGTCGTCGAAGGCACCGTCGGCGAAGGGCAGCAGTCCCGGCGATGCAAACCAGATCAGCGCCGCCGGGCCCGCCTGCAGCGGACCTTGGCTCGAGATCCACGCCAGGCGCGAGCTGCAATATCAAAAGCTGCTGAAGCGTGCCAAACTGGTGCCGCGGCTGGTCGTCAGGCTCGGCCGCCGCACTGCCAATCCGCCTGCGGATTTCTAAATATGGCCGACGACACCGACAGTCCCAAACTCGCCGCCGAAGCCGCCGAACAGTGGCAGCTGATCAACACACCGCTCGGCGAAAAATGGTCGGGCCGCACCCGCTATGCTGCGGCCATGTTCTTCTACAAACGCGGTGAGATGAGCGCTGAAACGCTGGAGGCCTACCGTATTTGTGCCAGGCTGGATTCGACCGATCCGCTGCCGATCATCCGCGACCGCGGCATTGGCCAGGACTGGCTTAAACGCATGGGTTTCGAATAGTCGGCCTCCAAATCGCATTCCGGTCAAGCCGGCATCACCCGCTTAGCCGATGGTCTTTTCCAGCATGCCGAGCCAGTTGCGATAGGCGATCTTCTCGATCAGCGCGCGCCCGAAGCCGCGAGCCGCGAAAGCGTCGAGCAATCTTGGCAGGCCGGCAACGTCGCCTATCACGGCCGGGATCATGGCGCCGTCGGAATCCGAGCCCAGGCCGACGCCGTCTTCGCCCAGCGCCTGCAGCAGCGAATCGACATGGCGCACCATGATGTCGAGACTGGTGTCGGCGTTCATCCTGCCGTCCTCACGCAGGAACCCGGTGGCGAAATTCAGCCCGACCATGCCGCCGGAGTCGCGGATCGCGCCGAGCTGCCATTCGGTGAGGTTGCGCGAATGGCCGCAGATCGCGTGCACGTTGGAATGGGTCGCGACCAGCGGTGCGTCGCTGATCTCGACGACGTCGCGGAAACCTTTTTCGTTGAGATGCGAAAGATCGATCATGATCTTCAGCTGGTTGCAGGCTTTCACCAGCGCCTTGCCGGCATCGGTCAGCCCCGGCCCTGTATCGGGCGACGACGGGAAACGGAACGGCACGCCGTGGCCGAAGGCATTGGGACGGCTCCAGACGATACCGAGCGAGCGCAGGCCGGCTGCGTGGAGGACATCGAGCAGGGTGAGCTCAGGGTCGATCGCCTCGACCCCTTCGATGTGGAAGACCGCCGCGATCGAGCCTTGCGCCATCGCCTTCCTCACATCGCCGGCGGTGCGGCAGACAGTGAGCGCCGAAGCCCGCTCCAGCCTGAACAGGATCGAGGCCATCGCTATGGTGGAGTTGAGCGCATCGGCGCGCGGAACCTCGGGCGGCATGGGCTCGCTGTCGCTCGGCGCCAGCGGCACCGCGCCGCGCTTGGATTTCTCGACAGGCGGCGGGAAGATCGCGAACATGCCGCCGGCAAATCCGCCTTTCTTCGCGCGCGGCAGGTCGATATGGCCACTCGGCGTCCCCTCGACGAACAGCTTTTCGACGTCCGCATCCTTCGACTGGTAGAGCCTGAGCAGCGTGTCGTTGTGGCCGTCGAAGACGGGAATGAGATCGGATTCGGTCATGGAGGGCCATTCGGTTGAAGTGGTCGGGCCGCGGAGGGCGAGCCGGTTGTTGCCAATACTTAGGCAAGGCGAGCGCTCTGCGCAAATCCCGCATGTTTGCCTTATGTTTGTACGCCGCCAATGGTCGAAGCGGCACGCGGTAAAGCCGCGCACCCTTTGTCCTGTCATTCATCGAGGGGCAGTCTCTTACCGCTTCAGCACGTCCGCCCATTCCGGATGGCGGCGGAACTGAGCATTGGCGAACGGGCAAAGCGGGATGATCGTCTTGCCCGCCGCACGTGCATCCTCGACGGCACGGGTGACGAGGCGAAGTCCCGCGCCCTGGCCGCGAAATGCATCCGGCACTTCGGTATGGTCGATGATGATCTGGTGCTCGCCGACCTTGGTGAAGGTCATCTCCGCCTCGGCGCCGCTCGGCCCACGCAGGAAGTAGCGGCCCTTCGAGCCGCGGTCCTCCAGCTCGATCTCCGGCAATAGGTCAGACATGGCTTGCGGTCCTTTCATCCGGCGCTACGGCGAACAACTGCCGCGCCGCCTCGATCTCGCTCGGCCGCACCTCATGGCCGCCGTCATGCCACTCGACTGTGACATCGGCACCATCGGCGCGCAAATAGGCTTCAAGCCGCGCCGTCAAATCAGGCGGACAGATCGGGTCTCGCCTGCCGGCGGTGACCAGGATGCGGCTGCCGTCAAGGCTGCCCTTGACCTCCGGCTCGAACGGGATCAGCGGATGCATCAGCACCGTTGCGTCGAACAGCGAGGGTTCGGCAAACAGCACCGAGGCCAGGATGTTGGCGCCGTTGGAATAACCGAGGCCTAGCACCAAAGATGGCTTTGCCGCCTCGACATGTGCCTTGACGAAGCCGGCCATCTTGTCCGTCGCTCGCGTGAGATCGCCCATGTCGTAAACGCCCTCGCCGGTACGGCGAAAGAAGCGTGCGGCGCCTTGTTCCGAGACATCGCCGCGCGGGCCGACGATCGTCGCTTGCGGCGCAAGATCGCGCCCAAGCGACAGAAGCTGATCCTCGTCGCCGCCAGTGCCATGGAAGACGAAGAGCAACGGTCCGCCCAGCGAACCGGGCAGCACCTTGTGAATATACGAATCCTTGCTCATAACCCTGCCCTCAGTCTTCCAGTTTCTGCAGATGCTGCTCGAGATAGGGCCGCAAATGCTGGTGTTGCGACGGCAGTTTCAGCGCCTCGCCGAGATGGGCGGTATCCTCGTCGCGGTCGAAGCCCGGCTCGTTGGTGGCGACTTCGAACAGCACGCCCCCCGGTGTGCGGAAGTAGATCGCCCAGAAATAATCGCGGTCGATCACCGGCGTCACCTGATAACCTGTGTCGAGGAGTGCCTTGCGCACTTCGAGCTGCTTGGTGCGGTTCTCGACGGCGAAAGCAACATGGTGGACCGAGCCGGCGCCGAGATTGGCGAAGCCGGCCCCTGGCAGCGATTCGATATCGACGACGTCGGCGCCGTTGCCGTTCTTCACCGCCAGCCGCCTGATGTTGCCTGACTTGTCGACCTCCTCATAACCCATGAATTTCAGCAGCTCTTCGGTGGCGCCGCCATCTTTCAGCCTGAGCGACACCGAGTGAAAGCCGCGGATCGCCACGTCGGTGGGAATGCCACCCTTGGCCCATGGCGCACGGTTGTCCGCTCTGTCTTCGACCAGCGCAAACCCGTCGCCGTCGGGACCGGCGAACGCAAGACGCTTCTCGCCGAACGTCTCCTCGCGGGACAGCCCGGTGACGCCTTGCTCGGCAAACCGTTTCTCCCAATAGCCGAGCGTGCCCTCAGGCACCGAGTAAGCGGTGGTGCCGACCTCGCCAACGCCATGGCGGCCCTTGCCGATGTTGGGAAACGGGAAATAGGTCATCACCGAGCCGGGTGTGCCGACCTCGTCGCCGTAATAGAGGTGGTAGACATCGGGTGCGTCGAAATTGACGGTTTTCTTGACCCGCCGCAGACCGAGCGTCCCGGTGAAGAATTCATTGTTCTGGCGCGCATCGCTGGCCATCGAGGTGACGTGATGCAGGCCCTTGACCTGGTCGAGCATGTTTCTGCTCCTTTCCTTGTGCCGGTGCGGCCCTTGCCGCTGTCCACGCAAATATGAGCATCCGCCTCCTGGCCGCAAAGGCGGCAAACACAGAATGGACTGTGCTGTTAAAGTGAACGACGAAGCAGGTTTTGTTCACCATTCGGCAAACTGGACCGGCTTGCATACTCGCCGAAATTGCGCTCCATGAGCGACGCATGTAGCCAGCATGAGGATACAGCGGTTGAGTGGAAAACGCCCCAATATTCTCCTGATCACCTGCGACCAGTGGCGGGGCGACTGCCTGTCAGCTGCTGGTCACAAGGTGGTAAGGACACCGAATGCCGACGCGCTGGCTGCCGAGGGCGTTTTGTTCCAGAAGCACTATGGCGGCGCCGCACCTTGCTCGCCGGCGCGCGCCTGCCTCTACACCGGCCTCTACCAGATGAACAATCGTGTCTGCCGCAACGGCACACCGCTCGACGCCCGCCACGGCAACATAGCCCTCTGGGCACGCGCCCTCGGCTATGATCCGACGCTGTTCGGTTATACCGACATGGCGCGCGACCCGCGCACGCTGGCGCCTGGCGACCCGCAGCTGAAAAGCTATGAAGGCGTGCTGCTCGGCTTCACCGTGCGCCAGCTTCTGCCCGAGCACCAGAAGCCCTGGCTGTCATGGCTCAAGGCGCGCGGCGTCGATGCCGGCGCCGGCTCCGGCTCCCCCGCCATTCACCGCCCGGCGGGCGAAATCCTGGAAAACGACGGCGCGATCAGCAACGGTCCGCCAATCTATTCGAAGGACGAGACGCCGTCGGCCTTCCTGGCCGGCGAATTCATCCGCTGGCTCGGCGAGCAGGAGCGCGATGCCCCGTGGTTCGCGCATCTTTCCTTCATCAGCCCCCACCCGCCCTTCATCGTGCCGGCGCCTTACAACGCCATGTACGATCCGGCCATCGGTCCAGCTTTTGACCGCGCGGAAAGCTGGCAGGCCGAAGCAGCAAGCCACCCTTATCTCGCCTATGAACTTAACCGGCAGGAACGGTCGAAATTCCGTCCCGGCTCGGAGGGCAAGGTGCGCGACTGGGGCGACGACAATTTTCGCCGCATCCGGGCGCTCTATTACGGCATGATCTCGGAGGTCGACGCGCAGCTTGGCCGTGTCTGGCAAGCGGTCAAGGCGGCCGATGCATGGGACGACACCGTCATCGTGCTGACCTCCGATCACGCCGAGATGATGGGCGATCATTTCATGCTGGGCAAGGGCGGCTTCTTCGACGGCAGCTTCCATATTCCGCTGGTCATTCGCGATCCGCGCCGCCACAAGGCGGCCGGCAGCAGTGTCGACCGCTTCACCGAGGCGGTCGATTTGGCACCGACCTTGGTCGAGCTCACTGGGCTCGAGCTCACTGGCGGCGAAGTCCTGCCGCATCTCGACGGCCGCTCGCTGGCGCCTTTCCTGGACGCAACGGAGCCGGACAATTGGCGCGATGCGGCGCATTGGGAGTTCGATTTCCGCTCGATTGCGGATGGTGATGCAGAACGCTATTTCGGCATCGGTCCGCGTCAGTGCAATCTCGCCGTCATCCGCACCCAAAA
This sequence comes from Mesorhizobium sp. M0207, assembly GCF_040321995.1. Lineage (NCBI taxonomy): Bacteria > Pseudomonadati > Pseudomonadota > Alphaproteobacteria > Hyphomicrobiales > Phyllobacteriaceae > Mesorhizobium > Mesorhizobium sp. M0207. The sequence goes on along the minus strand of NZ_JAMYSQ010000004.1, from coordinate 302,658 downwards.
GTTCAAATATGTGAATTTCGGCGGCGGCCTGCCGCCCTTGCTCTTCGACCTGGAAAAAGATGCCGGCGAGCTGACCAACGTCGCTGACGACCCAGCCTATCTGCCGGTGCGGTTGGAATTTGCCGAGAAGTTGCTCGCCTGGCGGGCCGAGCATCTCGACCAATCTCTGGCGCTCGCCGAATTGACGGACAATGGCGTTGCCGGCCATGTCGCGGGCTTTCCCTCGACATAAACAAAGCCCGCGCCGTTGCCGGCGCGGGCTTCTCTGTCGGCCTGTGTGCTGCTTAGCGCATGATCATGCGCTGTTTGTCGCGATTTTGCGCATAGCTGGCCTTGTCATAGGGAGCCTGCGCCTCAAGCTGCTCCTTGGTGAAGTTCGTGTAGAGATAGCGCTTGCCGTTCTTGTCGGTCATGAATTTCAGGTTGTCCATGCCGACCGCCACCTCCTTCTCGCCGACGCCAAGGAAGCCGCCAACGTCGATGATGACTGCGTCGACCTTCTTGTCGCTGCCCAGCACGATATCGCCGATCTCGCCGACGTTGACATCGTTGGCGCCATAAACGGTGGTTCCAACCAGATCCTCGGCCCGGATTTCGCCCATCGGCATTTCGGTTAGCGTCGACTTGTCGATCGACCCGGTCTTGGTCTGGTCGGCCGTGGAATTAGCCGGAGGCGCCGCTGCCGGAGCGTTTTGAGCCGTCTTGCCGGCTTGGTCAGCGTTGTTAGTCGTTGCGGTGTTGTCGTTCGGCGCAGTGTTGCTGGCCATCACGGTGGGCGTGACGGTAGCAGGCGCATTGGCATCGTTCGACGCAGTGGTTGCCGGCGCCGGATCATAGGCCTTGCGGTTGAAGTCTGGCTGCGCCTGCAGCTCTTCCTTGGTCGTTTGCGCGACCAGCCAGCGATCGCCGTTCCTCTCGGCCCACTGCGCCTTGTCGAAGTCATAGGCGACGTTCTTTTCGCCGATGCCGAGGAAGCCGCCGACACCGATGATCAGCGATTGCGCCTTGGCTTCCTTGTTGATGACGATGTCGTTCACGTCACCGATGTTTTGGGCGTCGTCGCCGGTGCCGTTATAGACGGTCTCGCCGATGATATTGGTGGCGAGATTGCCTTCGGCGCGCTTCACTGGCTCAGCCGGCGCGGCAGGCGCCGGGGTTGTATTTTGCGCGCTGGTGGAAGGGGCGGCAGGCGCCGCATTATCCGCCGAAGCTGGTGGCGGAGTCGGATCGTAAGGCCTCCGGTCGAAATCCGGCTGAGCCGTCAACTCATCCTTCGTCGTTTGCGCTATCAGCCAACGGTCGCCATTTCTTTCGGCCCATTGCATCTTCTTGTAGTCGAAAACGACGTTCTTGGTTCCTATGCCAAGAAAACCGCCAACGCCGATGACGACGGATTTTACCTCGCCGCGCTCGTCGAAGACGACATCGGTGATCTTGCCGATATTCTCTGCATTGTCGCCGGTGCCGTTATAGACCGACTCGCCGATGATATTGGTGACAAGGCTGCCCTCGGCGCGTTGCACCGGAGCGGCTGGAGCGGAATTCTCTACGGCGGGTGGTTGCGCCGGCGCCGGGGTCGTCGCCGACTGCGCAAATGCACCCGTCGCAATCAATGTTGCGACTGCTGTCGTGGTTAAAAGGGTGCGGATCATCTTAGTGTCTCCTCGTCGGTGATTTCGTGCACGCCATGCCCGCCTGGCGTCACTGCGGGCGCAGCGTCTTCTGCATGTTCACAACGTTGTGACCACACTGTTGTTCCGAAAAAAGCCGTGGTGCACCCGGTGCGATGTCAATGGTTCTCGGATTCGCCGCGTTGGTGAAAGGAACATTTTCTCGGCCGCCCCGTTCCACTCCCGGCTGGGGCTCCGTCCCGGCCCGATAGGTGCTGGAAAATGGAACGGCCATGCGGTTTGCAGCGGTGCTGAACAAGGACGGGGGCACCCTGCGCACCATCGATCTTGAGGCCTTCGCCAGTCGGATGCGCAGCACACTTGAGACTGCCGGCCACTCGATTGATATCGAAATCGTCGCCGGCAAGGATATCGTCGCCACGCTGGACGGCGTAGCTTCCAGGCGCGGCATCGACGTCGTGCTGGCTGGCGGCGGCGACGGCACCATTTCGGCCGCGGCAGCCCGTTTGATGAATGGGGAGAAGGCGCTGGCAATTCTGCCGGCTGGCACAATGAACCTTTTTGCGCGCGGCCTCGGTATCCCGCAGACCCTCGATGCGGCACTGAAATCGTTTGCCGACGGCGAGGTGATGGCGATTGACATTGCAACAGCCAACGGCCGGCCCTTCGTGCATCAATTCTCGATCGGCATGCACGCCAGGATGGTGCAACTGCGCCAGAAGATGGAATTCGGCTCGCGGTTGGGGAAGATGCGCGCCTCGGTGCGAGCCGCTTGGGCGACGATCAACAATCCACCGGCGATGAACGTAACGCTGATGATCGGCGAGGCCGAGATCAGAACCCGGATCACCGGTATCGGCATCACCAACAATCTGTTTGGCGAGGGCCACCTGCCCTATGCCGATAATCCGGCAGGCGGCGTGCTGGGCATCTATGTCACCGTGGCGCGGCGGCGCGGCGAATTGATCAGGTTCCTCTTTGACGTCGCCCGTGGGAAATGGCGCGGCAACGAGCATGTCGAAATCCATCAGGCAAACCGCGCCGTTTTGAAAATCCATTCGACTAACAGGAAAGTTCAGGCCGTCATGGACGGCGAACTGGTAAAGCTCGATCGCGAGACGACCGTCGAAATCCATCCGCGCGCGTTGAATGTTCTCGTCCCGGCGCGCGCTGTCGAGGCAAAGGTTGCCTGACGTGGGATGCGTGATGTGGGGTTGCGTGATGCAAACTGGCGCGAGCGATGGAGAGAACCTAGCCGCTGGGCGTGTTGCCCTGTTCGGTCTTCGGCGTTTCGATCATCCAGCCGTAGATTTCGGCGACGCCCCAGGCGATAAAAGCCAGCAACAGCGCGGCGATCAGGATACGAAGGACATGCCGACCCCGCCGCCCTTGACGGGCTTTGTTTTCAGGAATGGTTTTTGGCATTGTCTGGCTCCATATTTGGCGCCGGCAGGCGTAACTGGCGGGGCGTTGGCTGGTAACGGTCCCCCGCCGCGAAAGTTCCGGCACTGCAAGGCGGCAGACGGGCCGGTTGGCCTGACCAATCAGCGGAGCCGGCCTCCGGGGGCATAGTGGACGACAATAGCCAGAACACGCCGGGCCTGCCGGCCGATATTCGCCGTGTGGTGGGCGCCGCGGACCGTCTTGCCGTGCTGCACGGCCTCGACACGCTGGACGGGGCTGCCGACCCTGATTTCGATCGTATCGGCGGTCTTGCCGCTTCGGCTATGCAAACGTCTGTCGCACTGATCACGCTGGTCGATGCCGAGCGGCAGTGGTTCAAGTCCTGTATCGGCCTCGACGAGACCGAAATCGCAACCGAGACATCGTTCTGCGCCTATACCATCGCAGCCGGCGACGTGCCGATGGTGGTGGCCGACGCGGCGGCGGATCCGCGGTTCAAAGCCAATCCGCTGGTCACCGGCGAGCATCATATCCGCTTTTACGCAGGCGTGCCCATCGTAGTCGACGGCGCGCTGATCGGCACGCTGTGCGTGCTCGACCGGAAGCCGCACGCACGTCCTTCCTCTGTCCAGCTCGACCAGCTGTCGGCGCTAGCCGGCCTCGCCGCGAGCCTGTTCACGCTGAAGGATGCAACCCGCAGTGCGGCGATTGCCAAGGCAGCACTGGTTCGAGAGGAAAAGCGGCGCGCTATCGCGCTCGACGCGGCTTCGCTTGCCAGCTGGGCATGGGATATCCGCAGCGATATGATCGACTGCGATGTCCTGCTGTCCGAATTGTTCAACCTGCCGAAGTCGAACAGGCTGAGGGCGCGCGACATCCTGACCGCCATCGACCCGCGCGACGTTCACCAGACCGAAACACGCTTTCGCGACGCGCTGACCGGCAGCGACGATTATTTTGGCGAATACCGTGTCAAAGGCCTCGATCCGCCGCGATGGATCGCAACACGCGGACGCGTCATAGAACGCGACGGCGATGGCAAGCCGACGCTGATCTTCGGCGTCAACTACGACATTACCGAACGCAAGCTTGGCGACGAACGTCAACGACTGTTGCTGCGCGAGCTCAATCACCGCGTCAAGAACACTTTGGCAACCGTACAGGCGCTGGCGACGCAGACCGTTCGCCATGCCCGCCAGCCAAGCGAATTCCTCGAAGCCTTCAGCGCCAGGCTGCAGGCACTGGGCGTTGCGCACAGCCTGCTGTCGGACCGCGAGTGGCGCGGCATCGGCATCCGCGAGCTGGTGGAGATCGAGCTAAAGCCGTTCCAAGCCGCCGGACAATCGCGCATGGCGATCTCCGGCGCCGATGTCCTGCTCTCACCCGACCAGGCAGTCGGGCTCGGGCTGATCCTGCATGAACTGGCAAGCAATGCACTGCAATACGGGTCGCTCTCGGTTTCCTCCGGAAAGGTCGATCTCGATTGGAGGGTACAAGGCAGGAAGGGCGCACGCCGTCTGTTGCTGGCCTGGCGCGAAAGCGGCGGCCCGCGGGTTGCGCCGCCCGAACGCCATGGCTTCGGCTCGATCCTGATCCGCCGCAGCCTGGCCAAGGTCATTTCCAGCGAGGTGATCCATGAATTCCGGCCGGACGGCGTGGTCGCGGAAATATCGATTCCGCTCGAAGATTTGTGATTTTGCGACCGGCGCCAGAATCGTTTGCCCCGAACTATCCCCTCCGAACTATTCGCGTTTGCCGGTATCCGGATCATCGGAGCCGCGCTTCACGTTCTCGCGGTAGATGGCGTAGGCAGCGAGTGCTATCGCCGGGCCGAGAATCGCGCTCAGTCTGGCCTTTCCCGGGCCATCTTTGCCCTTGAGCAGCGCCGGCAGCACGGCGAGTGCCGCAGTGATGCCGATAGCCTTCATGTCAGCGTTGCGTCGCTTCGCCCGGCGCCTGGCGCGCGAGCCGGCCGACATCCGGTAGACGAGCAGGATGAGACCGGCGATTGCGAGAAAGCCGATCCCGAAGCTCAGGGAAGCTGCCATCGGCCCATAGCGGGCCGCCGTCCAGATATAGGCCGCCCCGACCAGGAAGCCGAGGCCGCACAGCGCTACGACCGCTGCGACCGAATAGACAATTGCAGCCACACGCGCGCGTTGCACCGCCGCAATGGTTTCGCCCGAGGCGAGGCCCGAGATCAGCGATGCAAGCATTCCCATGCGTGCAGAACTAGCGGCGCGCGAGAAGCGCGAAGAGGAACCCGACGCCGGCGGCGATCGCCAGCGACGTCACCGGCTTCTCGCGCATATGCGCTATCATCTGCGCCTCGATGTCCCTGGCGTTGCTGCGCAGGCTGTCGAAGGCTGCCTCGCCCTGGGTTCGCAACTGCTCGACGCTTTCGGCGGCGGCTCGCCGCGCTGCCCCGTAGCCATGTTCGCCAGTTTTGGCCAACAGCTTGGTAAGTTGGTCGATGTCGGCCTTCAGTTGTGCGATGTCGGCCTCAATATCGGAATTCGTACGGGCTTCGTTCGCGGCCTTTCCTGCGGCAGTCGCCATTGCTTCACTCTCCATGCTTTTGCTCGGTCGAAACGCCCGACAGACCCCAAGGTTCCGGCACGAACCTCTTCTAACCCTATCTCCGGCAGCGCGCGTTGCAAATGCCTTGCATGGGCCGACGCATCCGCGCCAGCGCGTCTTTTTTAAATGACAGCATGCCAAATAACGATCATGACTTCCCCCGTTTCACGATCGAGACGAATTTAAGGAGATATTGCTGCGTGCGCGCATCACTTGACGGTTTGCGGATTCTTATCCTGGAAGATGAGTTCCTGATTGCCATGGATATCGAGCAGCTTTGCCGCGACTACGGCGCGCTCAATGTGGTTATCGCCCGTGATCTGACTGAGATCGAACAGCAAGACGTTGCCGCGCAGTTCGATGTGGCCATCGTCGACCTCATGCTGAGCGGCGTTTCGACGCTCCAATTTGCTTCGCGGCTGCGTGAAGCGGGCATCCCGTTCGTCTTTGCCTCGGGCTATTCGGATACGGACGAGATCAAGAAATCCTTTCCCGGCGTCAGACTGGTCACCAAGCCCTATTCGGGAGACGATCTCGTCGAGGCAGTGGCGGCGGCCTGCAGGCGAACGCCTCTCCGCTGAGGCGCGGAGCGGTTCGAACACGCCGCGCTTCACGCAGCCGTCGACCCGGTTACCTGAGCCGAAATTGCGTCCGGGCCATACTCGTCTTCACCGGAGATCTTCAGAATTTCCTGCAGCCGTGTGCGGGCGCGGCTGACGCGGCTCTTGATCGTTCCGACGGCGCAGCCGCAGATCTCGGCCGCTTCCTCGTAGGAGAAGCCCGACGCGCCGATGAGGATAATGGCTTCGCGCTGGTCTTCTGGCAGCAATTCGAGCGCGCCGCGAAAGTCCTCGAGGTCAAGCTGGCCGTGCTGGGCCGGGTGAACGGCAAGCCTGGCCGTCATGACGCCATCGCTGTCCTGCACCTCGCGGCCGCGCTTGCGCATCTGCGAATAGAACTCGTTGCGCAAGATCGTGAACAGCCATGCCTTCAGATTGGTGCCGGGCTGGAAGCTTTCATGCTTATCCCAGGCCTTGACCAATGTTTCCTGCACCAGGTCGTCGGCCTTGTCGGCGTTTTGCGTCAGCGACACGGCAAAAGCCCGCAGGCTAGGGATCGAGCCGAGCAAGTCGGTCTTGAAGCCCTGGGAGACGGCCGCCATGCCTCAGTCCTTCTTTTGTACAGGTTCGGCTTTTTCCAACTGGCTGAGCAGTTGGGCGAAGCGATCCGGCACATTGTCGGAGACCAGCTCGTCGTAGTATTGTTTGAGTTTGCGGCCGATTTCCGAGTTCGGCCCAAGCGGGTCGCGGGAAGCAGCCCGGCGCCCGTTGCCAACGCCACCCATGGTAGCTTTCGTCATGTTCTTCATTTCGCCCTTTTGTCCCAGCCTTAAGCCGCCCTTCAACACATAACGCAAGGCAAGCGGCAGCCTCGTCTGGTTGCCCAACCCGCCCTTAAACGCCAGCCCATATATTTAGTTCCGCATGATCGGAACTTTTTCGCAGAACCCGCGTTTTCAACTCTGGGCTTGCGAACCGTTTTTTAGCTGTAACATGCAATCACGTCATATGAGGGAGACGTCCAATATGAGCCTATCAGCAACCATCGCTCCGCACCTGCCGTTCCTGCGTCGCTTCTCGCGCGCAGTATCCGGATCGCAGGAGAGCGGCGACGCGCTGGTCGCCGCAATGCTCGAGGCCATCATTGCCGATGTCGACATCTTTCCGAACGCATCGAACGACCGCATCGCGCTCTACAAGGTCTTTGCCAAGCTCTTCACCTCAGTGGCCATTCGCGTTCCGCAGGAGCATGCCCAGTCGGCATGGGAACAGCGTGCCGCGGCCAATCTGAATGCAATTGCGCCTCGCCCCCGCCAAGCCTTTCTGCTGGTGGCGGTCGAAGGCTTCAGCGAAGACGAGGCGGCGGAGATTCTCGACGTCGACGAACAGGAATTCTCCGAACTCCTCGCGCAGGCGAGCAACGAGATCTCCCGTCAGGTGGCAACCGACGTGCTGATCATCGAGGATGAGCCGCTGATCGCCATGGACATCGAGGAAATGGTCGAAAGCCTCGGCCACCGCGTCGTCGGAACGGCGCGCACCCACGCCGAGGCGGTGGCAATGTTCGGCAAGGCGCGGCCAAAGATGGTGCTTGCCGATATCCAGCTTGCCGACGGAAGTTCGGGCATAGCGGCCGTGAATGAGATCCTGTCGTCGACCTCGGTACCGGTGATCTTCATCACCGCGTTTCCCGAGCGCCTGCTCACCGGCGAGCGGCCGGAACCGGCTTTCCTGGTTACCAAGCCGTTCAATCCGGACATGGTCAAGGCTCTTATCAGCCAGGCCCTGTTCTTTGACCGGCACGCGAAAGCCGCGGCATGAAACAGCGGGCGGCCGAACTGCGGCCGCCGAGACAGCCGCTCCCTCGGATCAGAGGGGAGTGACGCCGGCTCAATTCACTGGCAACCAACTGGGGCAACCAACTGGACCTTTCCACACACCGCGGCAATTCGGGCCCTGAAGATTTTCAGCATCGTCTTTTTCGGAAAATGGTGGAACAAACGGAGGCGAATCACGTTTTCACCGCAGCATTGGAAGGAGATCGATCATGCTTTACTGGGCGCTCGTATTTCTCGTCGTGGCGATCATCGCCGGTGCGCTTGGTTTCGGCGGCATCGCTGGCACCTCGGCCGGCATAGCGCAGATATTGTTCTTCATCTTTCTCGCCTTCCTGATCATATCGCTTATTGCCGGCCTGATCAGACGAGCGTGAACGCCAAGCGGCCATTCAAGCGAACACTGGAAGCCGCACCCCTCAAACGGTTTCCAGCCACCGCCGGGCAGTGTCCTCCAACGGGATGCCGCTCGGCGGACCGCTTTTTAAGGTTTGATACGAACCTCCTCCTTTTGGAACCCATTTTTCCGCGAACCGTTCAGCCCGACATGGGTTGAGCAAATTGACCGATGCGTTCCAGAGTCGGAAAAATGAAAGACCGCGGCCAGAGTGATGAGATCATCGCTTTGCATCCCGCCGAAAGCGGGATGCAGCTTGGTCGGGCCCTTCTCCATGCACTGCACAATGCCGGGATTTCCGTCCTGTACCAGGATCGCGAGATGAAGACGGTGTGGGCGCGCAACATGCGCGCGCCCTGGACTTCCGATGCCTCCGACAACAACGGCATCTTGCCGCCGGCGCAGGCAGAGCGTATCGGCGCCGCCAAGCACGACGTCATCGTCTCCGGCAATCCTCAACATCTTGAGCTCAGCGTGCCGGCCGATGACGGCGCCCGCTGGTTTCAGGTGTGGATAGACGCCGACCGCAGCGAGACCGGCGCGGTGCAGGGCGTCGTGACCACCATGGTCGAAACAACCGAGCAGAAACGCCGGGAGCAGACGTTGAAGGCGCTGCTGCGCGAAGTCAGTCATCGCTCCAAGAACCTTTTGGCCATCATCCAGAGCATCGCCACCCAGACGGGCCGTTATTCCGGCAGCATTGACGATTTCCTGACGCGCTTCCGGGGCCGATTGCAGTCGCTGGCCTCGTCGCAGGATTTGGTTACGTCATCCAACTGGCGGGGAGCGGCGCTGCGCGAGCTGGTTTCCGGTCAGGTCGGCAGGTACGGCGCGGATCCCTTGCACAGCCTACGCTTCCGCGGCGCAAATCCATATCTCAACCCCAATGCCGCCTTGCACATCGGCTTGGCCATGCATGAGCTCGCCGTCAATTCGGTCAGCTATGGCGCACTGTCGCGCAGCGACGGTTTCGTCGAGGTGACGGCCGATCTGACGGCAGCTTCCGCTGGCGAGCCTGCGCTGTCGCTGACATGGGCCGAAGTGATCGGAGCCAACGACAATCAGCGCAGCGAGAAACGTTTTGGCAGCGTCGCGCTTGAACGCGTCGTGCCCACTTCATTGAATGGAACGGCGACACTCGAAATCACCGGGAACCGCCTCGAATACCGCCTTGTCGTTCCTCACGGCAATTTCGAGACGGATTAACGAGCGGCGGTCGTTGCGCGAAGGCTTGCTGCGCATCGCCATCTTTAACCGACTGTTCACCATAAAGTCCGATCCTGTCCGAACGCACCGATCCACCGGATTGAGTTTGGCACAAAATGAAGGGAATGGGGTCCTTGACGGCTGCCGACTTGAACAGACTGGAACAGGCCGCTCGCGTCTCGATGGGCGGTTTTCAGGATCCCGACGCGTCCACAGCGCCCGCGCCTCGTGCTTCGCCCCTGCGCTTCGCCGCCGTCGCGCTTATGGCCGCGATCGTCCTGACCGCCGCGTCCCAACTGATCTGAATCGAACTCGCCTCTGCTTGATCGCTTTGAAACCACTGCCCGAGTGCTCGGCCGTGCCCGTTCGCGGTCACCGACCTGCAGGGCAGGCCCAACATGTCGTCGCCAGATGCCTTGCCGTCGACCGGCGCTCGGGGACGACTATGACAGGATCGTCTGGAACGTGCGTCCCAGCGGCACGCTCGATGCGTCCTTGGAGATTTCCGGGTTCGTGGTAGCATCAAACGGCGCACGCCCCGAAAAAGACTATCTTAATCAACAATGAAATCGTGCAGGCAAAGGCCGTACTTTCATGCTAAATGGCGGCTGGAGCTTATTAAAGTGAGGACAAAAGTGAGGATGACTCCATGCGGAAGATGATTATTGCCATGGTTGCCGTGGTTGCGGTCAGCGGCTGCACCACCACGGAAGAGAACGTGGGTATCGGCACTGTGGGCGGCGCGCTCATTGGTGGCGCTGTCGGCGGCGGCAAGGGCGCTTTGATCGGCGCCGGCGCTGGTGCGATTGGCGGTCTGCTCGTTCGCCGGCTGCAAAATGGCTACTGCCAATACAGAGATCGTCACGGCCGGATTTACACAGCTCGCTGCAACTAGTTTCGAGCTCCAGGCGAACAGCAAACGCGGAGGCAGGCCACCTGTCTCCGCGTTTGCTCTTTAAAGCGCTGTTGCGATGCGGCCCACGAGACGGCGTTTCAGGCCGGCAGCGGAACCTTGATTTCCACGTTCAAGCCATCTTCGCGAAAATCGCGCCTGATTGTGCCACGCAATTCGCGCGTGACGTTGAGATCGATCAGTCTGGTGCCAAAACCACTCTTTGCCGGTCTCTCAAGCTTCTTCTGACCGGCCTCGCGCCAGTTGAGAGCCAATGTCCGGGTGCCGCTACGGGCTTCGAGCGACCAGTCGACCTTCAGCGCACCGACTGAATTGCCGGCTTCGCCATGCTTCAGCGCATTCGTCGCCAGTTCGTGAAAGACGAGGCCGAGTGCCTGCGTCGTCTTTTCATCGAGAAGAATCTGCGGTCCCGACAGCAGCCCTTCAGGAAGCTCGCTGCCGAACACCTGGCCTAGCTCGATGCGCAGCAGGTCGCCGAGATCGGCTTTCTGCCAGCGTGAGCGCGTCAGCATGTCCTGGGAAGCCGCCATCGCCTGCAGCCGGGCCGAGAAAGAAGCCGAGAATTCCTGGACGTCGGTGGTGTGCGATGCTGTCTGGCGCGCGATTGCCAGCACCCGCGTGATCGAGTTCTTGATGCGATGCTTCATCTCCTGCAGCATCAGGTCTTTTTCCAGCAGGCTCTTTTCGGTCGTTTCGTGAAGCAGCGAGACCGCCTCATAGGCCCGCTCCTGATAGCGGGCCACCAGCGCGATGGCGCCCGCAAGCAGCAGTCCGAACAATCCGAGCATCACCGGGATGGCGCGCGAGGAAGGTTGCGAGAAAGCACTTGTCGGCCTGAACAGGACGACCCACGACCGGCCGGCGACGGTGACCTTGCGGGTGACCAGCAGCCTGTCGCCGAGGCTCGAAACAGGCGGCGTTTCCGATTGGAACAGCAGGTTGTCGCTGTCCACCGTGCCGTCATAGATCTCGGTGTTGACCGGCAGCAATGGTGCCCGGCTGAGCGCAGCCTGGAACAGATCACGGGCGCGGAAGGCCGCATAAAGGAAGCCGGCAGTCGAGGATCTCGTCGCGTTCACGGCGTCCGGCGCGGTTTCGACATTGAGCCGGACGAAGACGAGGAACCCGGTAAAGGTCTGCGCGGCACCCGTATCCTTGCCGAGCTGCACGAGCCCGCTGGCGTGCTGCTGGTCGTCGGCCATCGCCTTTTCGATCGCCTCGCGCAGCGCCGGCCCGGTGAACATGTCGTAGCCGATGCTGGATTTGTTGGACGGATCCAGCGGTTCGAACAGCACGATGGGCGTACGCCACGGTAAGTTCGTGTCGGGATAGATCGGATGGCTTGCGCCGTGATCGTGCAGGATGTCGCGCTCGACCGCCGCCTCGTTGCCAGTTTTCGCCAGGCGGAGGAAACCGATGCCGCGCAGGCCGGCGAAATTATTGTCGATGTCGATCGCGTTGAAGAAAGCCTTGAACTCGCCCTGCGAGATACCGCCATTGCGTGCGTCGAACAGCGCCCGGGTCGAACGCAACAGCGACAGGTCCAGGTCGATGCGGCTTTCGATCCGGTTAAGCGCGTCGTCTGCCGTCGCCTCGAATTTAATGCGGGCCGCCTCCTGAGTGGCAAAATAGGCAAAACCCGCCATCGTCAGGCTGATCAGCGCGACGGCGATAAAAGCGACGGTCGGAAAAAGCTTCTTCAATTGCTGATACGTCCCGTGGACGGTTCGGCATCTTTATGGGCAAGTCCTGACGCCAACACAATGGCGAGGCCAAAGCATGGTGACGGCTGGCACATTTTGGCGGCGTGTGATTAGCCGGCTAATTCTCGTTCATGCGGCGATCTTCAGCGCGCCCGGCCCCGGAATGGCGCCGGGTGGGCACTTGCCGAGGATGATCATGCCGAGCACCTCGTCCTGGGTGACGTCGGTTGTGCGCGCCGTTCCGACAACCCGACCGTTCTTCATGACGCAGACACGGTCGGCAAGCTCGAACACGTCGTGAATATCATGGCTGATCAGGAAGATGCCGATGCCGTCGGCCTTGAGCTGCCTGACCAGTTCGCCGACCTGCGCCGTCTCTTGCGGCCCGAGTGCAGCCGTCGGCTCGTCCATGATCAGGATGCGAGCATTGAACAGGATGGCGCGGGCGATCGCCACCGACTGCCGCTGGCCGCCCGAAAGCTTTACCACCGGCTCCTTGAAGCGTTGGAAACGCGGATTGAGCCTGCCCATGACTTTGCGCGCCTCGGCCTCCATGGCGACGTCGTCGAGCGTCCCCCAGCCGGTCATCAGCTCGCGGCCGAGAAACAGGTTGGCGGCCGCATCGACATTGTCGGCCAGCGCCAGCGTCTGGTAGATCGTCTCGATGCCGTACTTCTTGGCGTCGCGGGGATTGGAGATCGAAGCCTCCTCGCCGTTGACGAAAATCTGGCCCGCATCGCGCTTGTAGGCGCCGGACAGGATTTTTATCAACGTCGATTTGCCGGCACCGTTGTGACCGAGCAAAGCCATCACCTCGCCCGGGAAAAGGTCGACAGAGGCATCGTCGACGGCGCGAATGCCGCCGAAAGCGATGGAGATGTTGCGCATGTCGATCAGCGGCGTGCCCGTGGGAGCGGTTTTGTCTGCCATGATCGTTCCTCCTCCCTACACGCGTTTGCGATAGACGGTATCGAGCCACACCGCGAGCACCAGCACGGCGCCGACAACGATGCTCTGCAGCGGTGAATCGATGCCGAGCAGCACCATGCCGGACTGCAGCGACTGCATCAAAAGCGCGCCGAGCATGGCGCCGAGCACTGTGCCGGAGCCGCCGGCGAGCGACGTGCCGCCGATCACCGCCGCCGCGATGACCAGCAGCTCGTCCAACGTGCCCAGCGCATTGGTCGACGAGTTCTGCCTGGCTGACGAGATCGCCGCGGCGATCGTCGCCAGCACGCCCATGATCATGAACACCTTCATGGTCACCCAGCGCGTGTTGATACCGGCAAGGTTGGCTGCTTCCGGATTGCCGCCGATGGCGAAGACATAGCGGCCGAAACGGGTACGCTTGGCGATGAAGGTCATGATCAGCCCTACGGCTACAGCCATCAGCACGGGTATGGCGATGCCATGGGCGATGAACAGCCCGCCTTCGGGAACCGTTATATTGTTGGCCGCCGCATATCTGTTCACGATGCCGACCGGCCAAGGATAGGAATTGGCAAGCCATATGGCGCCCATGATGACAGCGCAGGTGAGGACACCGAGGAACGTCTCGGCCCAGATCGGGCGCAACGGAAAGCGGAACCGCTTGCGCTGCACCCGCCCGTTGAGCAGCATGAACACAACCGCTAGGCACGCGACAATTCCGACGATCCAGCTCCATCGCGCGCCGATCGAACCCGCCGGCCCGCCCCCCATCAGCTGGAAAGTGGCATCAAGCGGCGCAATCGTCTGACCGCTGGCGACCCACCATGCGGCACCCCGCCAGACCAGAAGGCCGCCCAGCGTCACGATGAAGGCCGGCACCTCGAGATAAGCGATGATGTATCCCTGGAACGCTCCGATCAGAAGGCCAAGCGCCAGGCCGATGGCCAGTGCCAGGATCCAGATCCAGGGATTGCCTAATTGCAGACCGATCATTCGCACCAGGAAATGCACCTGCGCAAAGCCCATGACCACGCCGATCAGACCTTCGGCGGAACCGACCGACAGGTCGATATTGCGCATGACGATAACCAGCACCATTCCGGCGGCCATTATGGCCACGGCGGAAGTCTGCACCGACAGGTTCCAGAGATTGCGTGGCGTCAGGAAGGTCCGGCTGTCGAAGTCGAACGGATTGACGCCGAGCCGTACGCTGGAAATGACATGCAGACCGACCCAGATGACCAGCAGCGCGCCGACCATGCCGAGCATGCGCGTGTCGAGTTCGGTTGCCTTGAGAAATCGGGCAACGATGCCGAGCTCGGATTCCCGTGCCCGGTCTGCCGTGCTGTCGACCGGCGTGTTGGACGTCGTGTCGGTCATGATGTTTCTCCCGCCGGGTTGCCGTCTGCCGCGGATGCCGGAAGCAGCCTAGAAGTTATCCGCCGGAAGCGGAAAAACAACTCTTGTTGAAAAACGCCGCGGCGAGCGGCCACGGCGTTCGGACTTCTCGGAAACGTCGGCTCAGTTGCAGACTGCAACAGTGCCAGCCGTCACGCCGGCGCAGACCTCTTCTTTCTTGATCCAGCCGGCGTCGATGACGACGTTGAGGTTGTCCTTGGTGATGGCGACCGGGGTCAGGAACAGCGACTTGACGGTATTGCCGCCGGGCGTGGTGAAATCCTTCACGCCGGCAATGTCGGTCATCTGCTTGCCGTCGGCCAGCTGCGAGGCGATCTCGGCGGCATTCTTGCCGAGCTCGCGCGCATCCTTCCACACCGACACGGTCTGTGTGCCGAGCGCGATGCGGTTCAGCGCGGCGTGGTCGCCGTCCTGGCCCGAAACCGGAACCGATCCGGCCAGCCCTTGCGCTGTCAGCGCGGCGACGACGCCGCCGGCAGTGCCGTCATTGGCCGCGACCACGGCATCGACCTTGTTGTCGTTGGCGGTCAGGAACTGTTCCATGTTCTTCTGAGCGTTGGCCGGCAGCCAGCCGTCGGTATAGGCCTCGCCGACATTCTTGATCTTGCCGCTGTCTATTGCCGCCTTCAGCACCTCCATCGAACCGGCAAACAGGAAATCGGCATTCGGATCGGAACCCGAACCCTTGATGAAGACATAGTTGCCTTCCGGCTTCACCTTGAAGACTTCCCGGGCCTGCATGCGGCCGACTTCCTTGTTGTCGAAGGTCAGGTAAAAGACGTCCTTGTTCTCGATCAGCCGGTCGTAGCCGACAACCGGAATACCTTCGTCCAGCGCCTTTTGCACGGCCGGCCCGATGGCCGAGGCGTCCTGCGCCAGGATGATCAGTGCGTTGGCGCCCTGCGAGATCAGGCTCTCGACGTCGGTGAGCTGCTTGCCGGGGTTGGACTGTGCGTCGGCGGAAATATACTTGTCGCCTGCGGCCTCGATGGCCGCCTTCATTGCGGCCTCGTCGGTCTTCCAGCGCTCTTCCTGGAAGTTCGACCAGGAAACGCCGATGACCTTGTCTTTAGCCTGCGCCACCGACGCCAGCGCCAGCGTCATGGCGACACCCGCCAGAATGGCGGTCGTGAATTTCTTCATCATATCCTCCCTGCGCCGCGTACGGCGTGACCAATTGGCTCAAAGACCAGCTTAGAAGCTCTAATTTTTTCGAGCCTCGAAAAAATACTGGCCCGATCTCCGGCTGCTGTCAACATCGATTCTGATGGATTTTGATGACTCTGCGAGTTTTTTCGAGCGTCGGAATAAACGATGACAGCGCCACCTGCATCTGACACTATTTGCCTCATCCGACACTATTTGTCGGACATTACCGACGGCTTCCGGTTCATGAGCGGCCGCGGCAACCGGGAGGAAAGCAAAACAATGTCGGTCGGAATCCGCCATGACGATTTGCGCCGGCGCAACCGGGCGATGGTGATCTCGGCGGTGCGCCGGGCCGGCCAGCCATCGCGTACTGAGATCGCAGCTACCACCGGCCTCAGTCATTCGACCATATCGGCGATTTCTTCCGACCTGATACGGGAAGGCATCCTCGCCGAGAGCAAGCCAA
This sequence comes from Mesorhizobium sp. M0207, assembly GCF_040321995.1. Taxonomy (NCBI): domain Bacteria; kingdom Pseudomonadati; phylum Pseudomonadota; class Alphaproteobacteria; order Hyphomicrobiales; family Phyllobacteriaceae; genus Mesorhizobium; species Mesorhizobium sp. M0207. The sequence goes on along the minus strand of NZ_JAMYSQ010000004.1, from coordinate 286,465 downwards.
GTGAGCCCGTTTCGTTGAAACGCGGTCGTCCGCAAGTCGGCCTCGCCCTCAACCCGGAAGCGGCGGCGGTGCTGACCGTGGTGTTGTCGCTGAATTTCCTTTCGGCCGCCATTATCGACTATACGGGACAGGTGGTCGCCGAGGAACAGCGCCGGCTGGACACGCTGACTATGCCGCGCGACGAGCTGATCCGTGAATGCATGGCCATCGTCCGGCGCCGGCTGCAGGATCCAGATCTTGACGTCCGCAGTGTCGCCCGCATCGCCCTGGCGATTCAGGGCATTACCGACTCCCCTGCACGCGCCATGCTGTGGTCGCCGATCACACCGCAGACCGACATCGCCTTTGCCGACATGCTGGAGGACGAATTCGGCATCCCGGCAACGGTGGAGAACGACTGCAACATGATGGCGGTGGCTTTGCGCTGGCGCAATCCGGATCGCTATCGCGATGACTTCATCGCCATCCTGCTTTCGCATGGCATCGGCATGGGGCTGGTGCTGAAGGGCGAACTGTTCACCGGGACGCATTCCTCGGGCGGCGAATTTGGCCACATGATCCATCGTCCGGGCGGCGCGCTCTGCCGTTGCGGGCGGCGCGGCTGCATCGAGGCGTATGCCGGCAACTACGCCATCTGGCGCAACGCCAGGCAGATGAGCGAAGACAGCGAACCGGTCGCCGACGTCAGCGACGCCGACATGCGCGCACTGGCGGCCCGGGCGCGCGAGAAAGATGGGCCGGAACGCGAGGCCTACCGCAAGGCCGGCGAAGCGCTGGGTTTCGGTCTCGGCTCGCTGTTCGCGCTGATCGATCCGGCACCGGTCGCGATGGTCGGCGCCAGTGCCGCCGCCTTCGATCTGATCGAGCCGGCCTTGCGGAAGGCAATCGCCCAGACCGCCGGCGGCCAGCATTCAGGCTCGATCTCCTTCGATACAGAGCCGAACGAATTGCCTCTGATCCGCGAAGGCTGCGCGATGCGGGCGTTAAGCTTCGTCGACCAGGAGATTTTCGCGCCGGGCGCGCAAATGAGGCCCAGCGTCAGAAAGAACGTAGCCTGACCAGGCGGGTCAATCTTCCCTGATCGCATAGCCGGCGCCGCGGATGGTGCGGATGACATCCGGCATCCGGCCGTTGTTGACGGCTTTGCGCAGCCGCCCGACATGCACGTCGACGGTGCGTTCGTCGATGTAGATTGTCTCCCCCCAGACATTATCGAGTAACTGGCTGCGCGAGAAGACACGGCCCGGATGCCGCATCATGAACTCGAGCAGCCGGAATTCGGTCGGCCCGAGCCTGATTTCGCTCTTCTTGCGATAGACCCTGTGCGATTCGCGATCGAGCACGATGTCGCCGACCTTCAGCACGCTGGACAGCACTTCCGGCTTGGCGCGCCGCAGCAGCGCCTTGACCCTGGCCATGAATTCCGGTGTCGAAAACGGCTTGACCAGATAGTCGTCGGCGCCGGTCGAAAGACCGCGCACCCGGTCGCTCTCCTCGCCGCGCGCGGTCAGCATGATGATCGGCAGCCGCTCGGTTTCGGGGCGCACCCGCAACCGACGACAGAGCTCGATGCCGGAAACCGCTGGTATCATCCAGTCGAGCACCAAAAGGTCGGGCACATTCTCCTGCAAACGGATCTCGGCTTCGTCGCCGCGTGTCACCACCTCGACCTGGTAGCCTTCGGATTCGAGATTGTAGCGGAGCAGCACACCCAACGGCTCCTCGTCCTCCACCACCATTATGCGTGGTGCGATCATCGGCTGGGCACCCCCATCATGTCACCGGTGCGGACATTGTCGTTTCGTCCTGCTTCGGACGATTGACCGGCAATTGCTCGCCGGTCAGCACATAATACGCATTTTCGGCGATGTTGGTGACATGGTCGCCGATCCGCTCCAGATTCTTGGCGCAGAACAGCAGGTGCGTGCAAGCGGTGATGTTGCGCGGATCTTCCATCATGTAGGTCAACAGCTCGCGGAACACGGACGTGTATTTAACGTCGATGCGCTCGTCGGCGGCACGAAGCTTGGCCAACGCGGCCGCATCGCCTGCAGCATATTCCTCGATGACACCCTGCACCTGGATGAGAACCAGCTGCGCCATCGCGTCGATGGAATGCGACAGGTCCCGCGGCGTGGCGCTGAGGCCGACCGCACTCACGCGCTTGGCGATATTCTTGGCAAGGTCGCCGATGCGTTCGAGGTCGCCCGCCATGCGGATCGCTCCGACCACATGGCGAAGATCGTGGGCCATCGGCTGGCGTTTGGCGATCAGGGTGATGGCGCGGTCGTCCAGTTCGCGTTGACGCGCATCCATGATGGCGTCGTCGGAAACGACGCGTTGCGCCAGCACGTTGTCGGAATTCAACAGCGCCTTGGTCGCCCCGCCGACCATCGAACCGGCGAGGTCGGCCATGTCGCGGATCAGCTTGCTGATCTGCTCGAGATCCTCGTCGAAAGAAGCGACTGTGTGTTCGCCCATGGTCCTGTCCTCATATGCATGATCGGAACGGCTCAGCCGAAGCGGCCAGTGATGTAGTCCTGCGTGCGCTTCTCGCGGGGCGACGTGAATATCTTCTCGGTCCGGTCGAACTCGACCAGTTCACCCAGATACATGAACGCCGTCTGGCGCGACACGCGCGCCGCCTGCTGCATGTTGTGGGTGACGATGACGATCGTGTAGTCGGCTTGCAATTCGTCGATCAGTTCCTCGATCTTGGCAGTCGACAGCGGGTCGAGCGCCGAAGCCGGTTCGTCGAGCAGAATGACTTCCGGCTTCACCGCCACGGTGCGGGCGATACAGAGCCGCTGCTGCTGGCCGCCGGACAGGCTCAAGCCACTGGCGTTGAGCTTGTCCTTGACCTCGCTCCACAGCGCGGCGCGCTTCAACGCCTGTTCGACGCGGCCGTCCATCTCGGACTTGCCGAGGTTCTCGTAGAGCCTGACGCCGAAGGCGATGTTCTCGTAGATCGACATCGGGAACGGCGTCGGCTTCTGGAACACCATGCCGATCTTGGTCCTGAGGAGGTTGAGATCCTGCGACCGGTCGAGAATGTTCTTGCCGTCGAGCAGCACCTGGCCCTCGGCCGTCTGTTTTGGGTAGAGCTCATAGATGCGGTTGAACACACGCAGCAGCGTCGATTTCCCGCAGCCCGAAGGGCCGATGAAGGCCGTGACGCTGCGCTCGGGCAGCGACAGGCTGATGTCCTTCAGCGCCTTGCTCTGGCCGTAGTAGAAGTTGAGGTTCTTGACCTCGATCTTCGTCTTCTCGGCGACCGTTTCGGCCATCGTCATGTCTGGGGACAACATCTGTGTCATCTGTCCTCTCTGCGTCCGGTAAGGCTGCGGGCGAGGATGCTCAAGCCCAGAACCGTCAGGGTGATTATGAGTGCGCCGGTCCACGCCAGTTGCTGCCATTCCTCGTAAGGGCTGAGAGCGAACTGGAAGATGGTCACCGGCAGGCTGGCCATCGGCGCGTTGATATTGCTGCTCCAGAACTGGTTGTTGAGCGCGGTGAAGAGCAGCGGCGCCGTCTCGCCGGAAATGCGTGCTATCGCCAGCAATATGCCGGTGACGATGCCGGACAATGCGGTGCGGTAGGCGACCGAACGGATCACCACCCAGCGTGGCGCGCCGATCGCGGCACCGGCTTCACGCAACGCGTTCGGCACCAGGTTGAGCATGTCTTCAGTGGTGCGCACGACCACCGGAATGACCAGGATGGCAAGCGCAACGGCGCCGGCAATGGCCGAGAAATGTCCCATTGGCCGCACCATCAGCTCATAGACAAACAAGCCTATGATGATCGACGGCGCCGACAACAGGATGTCGTTGATGAAGCGGACGACGGTGGTGATGCGCGAAAAGCGTCCATACTCGGCCATGTAGGTTCCCGCCAGCACGCCGATCGGCGTGCCGACGACAACGGCGATGATCGTCATCAGCAGGCTGCCCGTGATGGCATTGAGCAAGCCGCCGGCCTCGCCCGGTGGTGGCGTCATCTCGGTGAAGACCGCGAGCGAAAGCCCGGCTGTGCCCTTATACACCAACGCGCCGAGAATGAGCGCCAGCCAGGCAAGCCCGATGCCGGCGGCGACGACGCAAAGCGCCATCATCACCGAATTCCTGGCTTTGCGGCGGCTGTGGAGCGATGAGGATGTCGACATCGGTCAGGCTCCCGTACGGGCGTCGATCCGCATCAGCATATAGCGGGCGGCGGCGAGGATCAGGAAGGTGATGACGAAGAGGATCAGGCCGAGCGAAACCAGCGAGGAGGTGTAGAGGTCGCCGTCGGCCTCGGTGAATTCATTGGCGATGGTCGCCGAGATCGTCGTGCCCGGCGCGAACAGGGAGGCACTGATGCGATGTGCGTTGCCGATGACGAAAGTCACCGCCATGGTTTCGCCGAGTGCCCGGCCGAGGCCAAGCATGACGCCGCCCATGATACCGATGCGGGTATAGGGAATGACCACGCGCCGGGTCACTTCCCAGGTCGTGCAACCGATGCCATAGGCCGATTCCTTCAGCACCGCCGGCACCGTATCGAAGACGTCCTTGGTGATCGAGGTGATGAAGGGCAGCACCATGATGGCGAGGATCAGCGCCGAGGTCAGAAGGCCGATGCCGTAAGGAGGGCCGGCGAAAAGGCTGGATAGTCCCGGCACGCCGTGGAAGATGTTGATGATGAAGGGCTGTATCGTCGTCTGCAGGAACGGCGCGAACACGAACAGGCCCCAGATGCCGTAGATGATCGAAGGAATGCCGGCCAACAGCTCGACCGCTATGCCGATCGGGCGCCTGAGCGGGCGCGGGCAGAGCTCGGTGAGAAAGATTGCAATGCCGATGCCGATCGGAACCGCGATCAGGATGGCAATGGCCGCCGTCACCAGGGTGCCGTAGATCGGCGCCAGTGCGCCAAATTTTTCCGTAACGGGATTCCAGCTCTCAGTCGTCAGGAAAGAAAAACCGAACGACGACAGCGCCTGCCATGAGCCGGCAAACAGCGAGATCGCGACACCGCCGAGGATGACCAGCACAAGGATTGCGGAAGCGCGGGTGAGTCCGCGAAATATGGCATCTGTGAGCGCGAAGCGCCGCACCGTAGCTTCCCTGGCCCGGGCTGCTGCAGATGATGGCATGGCATCGGAAGCGATGGTCATTGGGTCCTCGCGATTAAAGGCAACAGGGAGGGCGCCATCGACGCCCTCCCTGGAGGAGATTACATAGCCGAGTAGAGCGGCTTGCCGTCGTCGCCGACGACTTCCTTGGCCCACATGGCCTTGACGCTCTCAACCACCTTGTCGGGCATCGGAACGTAGTCCAGCTCGCCGGCCATCTCGTCGCCCTTGTCGTATGCCCAGGCGAAGAATTTGAGCGCTTCGCCGGTGGTCGCGGCATCATCCGGCTTCTTGTAGAGCAGGATCCACGTTGCCGCCGTCATCGGCCAGGACTCGGCGCCCGGCTCGTTGGCGAGGATGACGCCGTAGCCCGGCTGCGAGCTCCAGTCGGCATTGGCCGCTGCCGCCGAGAATGCCGCCGCGGTGGGCTCGACCTTCTTGCCGTCCTTGTTGATCATATCGGTGTGGATGAGCTTGTTCTGCTTGGCGTAGGCATATTCGACATAACCGATCGCGCCGCCGGTCTGGGAGACATTGTTGGCAACGCCCTCATTGCCCTTGGCGCCGATGCCGACCGGCCATTCCACGGCCTTGTCGACGCCGACCTTTTCTTTCCAGTCCGCGCTGACGTCGCCGAGGTAATAGGTGAAGTTGAAGGTCGTGCCCGATCCATCGGAACGGTGAACGACCGCGATCGCCTGCGAAGGCAGCTTGACGTCGGGATTGAGCTTCTTGATCGCTTCGTCATCCCAGCTCGTGATCTTGCCGAGGAAGATGTCGGCCAGCGTCGGGCCGTCGAGAACCAACTCGCCCGGCTTGATGCCTTCGAGATTGACGACGGGAACGATGCCGCCCATCACCATCGGGAACTGAGCCAGTCCGGACGCTTCAAGCTCGTCGCCCTTGAGCGGCGCATCCGAAGCGCCGAAGGTAACGGTCTTGGCCTTGATCTGCTTGATGCCGCCGCCGGAACCGATCGACTGGTAGTTAAGGCCAACGCCGGTGTCTTTCTTGTAGGTGTCGGCCCACTTCGCATAGATCGGGTAGGGGAAGGTGGCGCCGGCGCCGGAGATGTCCGCGGCGAGCGCGGCGGACAGGGTGAGGGTGGTCGTCGCCGCAGCCATTGCAATCGCAACGGCCGCCGAGCGGATGAAATGTCTCATGTGGCCTGCTCCTGTTCGGAATATGGTCTCTCGGCGCCATTCCTCCGGCGCCCGCTGAGGCCAATAGCCCCCGATTATTACAGTCGCATGACAGTTTCATGTCGCTCCGGTAACGACGTCCAGCCGGGTTAAGAAGGAGCGGCCGCGGGCTTTTGTCGGCATGGGCCGCGGTTTGCCGCTGGAATCAGCAGCTTGCGTGAATTCCGGCCGGCATCGTCTGCTCGGCGATCGCAGCCACCGGCTTTAAAAGAAAAAAGCCGGACGGGAGCGCGTTGCATGCAGCCAGAACGTGTCATGGCCGCGCCATCGCCGAAACAGGTCCGTTGGGGTAAATCTGACCCTGTTTCTTGCCGGCGGTCGCTGCTCCCGCCCGTAACTGGAGGAGCGGAACTTCGAATATCCCATTGTCGCCACTGAGCGCGGCTTTGGTATGGTGCGATCGCACCATGGCCTTACGCTGGAAGCGTTGACGAATCGCAAGGTTCTAACTCGCGCCGGACCTCCATCCGCGCCCGACCCGGCGCTCGATCTTCGAGCAACGCCTTCCACTGGAAGTGCGACGACTTCTACTTCACGGTATCTACTCCCTTCGCCCTATTCCGCCGGTTGTCGGTTAGGCCGAAGCAGCGTTATAAGCTTGCAGGGGTATTGCTGATGTCTCGACGGGTTCTGCCTGTCTTCCTGTGCCTGGCGCTGCCTCTGGGAAGCGGCTGCGCGCGCAGCTATGACGGCACCGTCATCATTCCCAAGCCGCTCGATGTTCGCCGTTTCTGGGACAGGCCTTCGCCGCAGGCGCAAGCCGAACAGTCGCAACTGGAGACCGACGTCTTTCCAGTGGCGCCGCAAACGCCGAAAAGGCCGGCGGTGCGCAGGAGCGCGGCTTCCGTTGCAACGCCTCGGAGGAGGGTCACCAACAACCCGCCCATGCTGTCGCCGGAGTCGACGAAGCCGCTAACTTGCAAGAATGTCAGCGAGCCCGGTAAACGGGCCCGCATGGTCTGCGAATAACCAGCCGACGTCGGTCGATGCGCACGGCTCCAGGCCTTGAAGCGGCTATCCGGCCAGCCGTCTCGGAACATCGCCCGCCCTGGTCAGTCCGCCGGGAAAAAGGCCGGCCCGACCACTCTCACCGGCCGCGCGCCGATCGCTTTCTCGATCGACTGATGCTGGGCAGTCCCTGGCACCTCGAAAACCGACGTTTTTGCCCCTGCGAGAGCCGCACCGGCAGTTTCGATCCCGGATTCAGGAATTTCCGCGACGACGCCAAGATCCGGCTTTGCGGTCGGCAACGGAATGATGGCGTTGCTCATGTTGGCCGGTGTCACGGTTCGTGCCCTGAGTTCGGCAACGCGCTGGTAATAGCGCTTGACGTCACAGGCCTTGAAGTTCGCGTCGTCGCGGTACCGGAACGCGGCAGGTAGCTCCACATAGGGTTTTCCCGACTCGAGCGCGACCATCTCCTCGGTCTCGCGAGTGGCGTCGCTCAGCGTATAGAGGTCGACGCCGGCATCGTCGCAGATGTAGCGACACTGATCGACCGTTTCCTTCAGATCGTCGCTCTTGGCGAACTGCGATTTTGGCGCGGGGAAGAAATATCCGTCCGACAAGCGAACGCAAAACAGCATCCGATTGCCGCCAATTGTTGTGCCTGCGGACTGGGCCTTGGGTGCCGGGCGTTGCTGCGCCGGCTGTTTCTTGGCAGCGGGGGCGGCGCAGCCCAGCGCGACAAACCTGGCCTTCAGTCCGGACGTGTCCCTGCTCAAATTCGACAGTCTGGCGATCTGCCGTTGCACCTCCGCCTTGCTGCTGACCAGGTCGGCGCAGGGATTGAAGAAGAAGCCGGCGGTTTTCGCTGCGCATCTGCGTTGTCTCTCAAGCTTTTGAATCGCGGCGAGTTGCCGGCGCAGTTGGGCAAGCTCGGGGCTGGTCCCGCCGCTGCGCCCCGCCGAAAGCAATTGGCTCCTGATGGCACCGCAGCTATCCGCGTAGGAGAAGGATGTGCCGAGCGCAACGGCTATTGCCGACACCAGCATCAGAATCGTGAGGGGCCAGAAGCGTGTCATTGGAACGACCATTATCCTTGTTGCACCGAGAACAGGATTTCTTTGTCGACTATTGATAAGTACTAGCTAAATCAGTTTTTCCTAATTGAAGTAGATCAAACCGCCACCAGAGACTTTAGCTCTAGTGTATTAGATCTACTCGTGTAAATTCAATATTACATTTTTATTTCAAGATTGAGACGAACCGGCAGCAACGCCGGCGGACGCCCGCCACGGCGAAGTTTGATGCGCGCGGCGGGTTCGGCATCGCGATCAATCCGGCGTTACCGGCCGGCCGTCGCTGAAACCTTAGCCCTGGGATCGGCGTTGAGCGGCCAAAGGAGGAGACCGCAAATGTCGATCCACTTCACTGTCGCGGACCTGACCAGGAATCTGTTCCATTCACTTTGGTTGGACCATGAACGCGCACCGAGGCCACTCGACCACGAGCAGAGGCTTTTGCTGGAGTGCTATCTCGCCGGCCAGATACCGGAATCGGCTTGGAGCGACTATGTCTTCGAGGTGCCGGAACTGGCGCGACATGTCGAGGCGAGACGAAGGCGCCACTAAAGCGCATCGCGGTCGACCGGGCGTCATGCGACGCGCTTAGGTTCTTGTCTAATGCATGTCGTTGTCGCAAAACCGCTGCACGCTTTTGCGCGACATGCATTAGGTCCCGAAAAGTGGAATCCGGTTGTCGGAAAAGATCAAGGCGAAGCCTTCACTCGCGGTGCAGCCTGTTCTTGTTTGGGCGAGTTGAATTGCAGAGTGAACACCTTGCCCGGGATGCCTTCAGCCAGCGCCGGTGAAAAGCTCAACGGCAGGCAATGGTCCACGGCCGCGACCGCCGCGTCGACAAAAGCTTGGCGCGTCTTCTCCTCGCCGGCGACGCGGATGGCGGTCGGCTTGGGCCGGCCGATCAGCGTGCCATCGCGCCTGAAGCTGAAGCTCAGGGTGACGGTGGAATTCCCGGCATTCGCCGGAGGGGTCCAGCACGCCTGGATGGCAGCCCCGACCTCCGGCATGGTGTTGAGCGTCGCTGCATTCGATTGACCGGCTGCACCCGCCAGCATGGCGCCTGCAATCACCATCATTCCAGCAATGCTTTTCATGACAGGGCCTCTGTCCTTGAACCGCCATCGAGGACGGGACTACTTCGATGGTAGGGCCCACATCGGCGATGGCAAGATGCCGGCAACGCGCTTCATCAGCCATTCAGGCGTCGTGAAGCGCCGTCAGCCGCAAACTTCGGCAGGGCTGCAATAAGCAAAGGCCGGCGAGCAGCCGACCTTTGCTTTCCATCCGCGCCAGTACATCCGTGGTCGCAAGCTGGAGGTGGATACCAGTAGAAAGGGTTTCGGTTAACGAAACCTTAAGCTCCCCACATCGTGCAAACAGGGGAGAGTAAGAAAGAATTACCTCAGATCACTACCGGCTCCCGCAGAACGTGCGGACGATCGCCGGCCTGCACGTGCCTCAGGCGTTGGCCTGCGACCGCACATAGGCGATATAGCCGCGCACGTCGCCGGCCGGCTCGGCATAGGCCTTGCCGAGCTTCTTCTCGATCGCCGCCATATAGTCTTTTGCCCATTGGGGCAGCGCGTAGTCGATGACGGCGAGGAACTCGAGCGTCGCCGCCAGGCGGATGTCGGCGATCGACGGGTTCTTGCCGCCGATGAACGGCTTGCCGTTCCTGAAGAAGCTGTGAAACACCTCCAGCGGCTCGGCTATCGCTTCTATAGCGGCCTTCTGGGCTTCCGACTTCTTGTCGGGGTGGGCGTCGCTGTGGCCGACCTCGCCGGCATATTGCGGGAAATTCAGCACAGGATATGTGGCGCGCGCCACATAGGGGTAGAGCGTCCCGATCAGGTAGAACATGGCACTGTCGATCATTGCCCGCTTGGCCGGCGCCTTGGGATATAGTTTCTCCAGCCCGTGCTTGTTGGCGAGGTACTGCATAATGGCGCAGCTTTCCCACAAGACACCTCTCGGCAGGCCCTTGTCCTCGATCATCGGCGTAAGATGGGCCGGGTTTCGCGCCATGTATTCGGGCGAGCGCGTGAGACCCCATACGTCGGTCTCGGAATGATCGAGCCCGGCGGCGCGTGCAAACACTCGAACGCTCATATTGTTGACGCTGGGCTTCAGCATGCTGAGCGAGAGCGCGGGCTTTTTCGCCGGTTTCGCCTTGGCCTTCGGCGCCAGCTTCTTGGCGGAGACCTTGGCCGCCGGCTTTGCCACTTTCGCCGCTGACTTGGCGGCGGCTTTGGCCGCCGGCTTCGCTCCTGGCCTGGCTGCCTTGGTGGCGGGCTTTTTCGCACTCTTCGTTGCTGTCTTTGCCATTATGTCCTCCCTTTGTTTGGCGTGTCGTCAGTATGGATTTTTCGGTGCGCGATCCTCCGACAAGGTCGTGCGCGAGCGCTCGACAAGCGCCTGGATCGCATCGGCAAGGTGCACTTCGGCGATGTTGTAGTCGCCGCGCGCGACGCGGATCTTGTGCGCCTGCATCAGCACGTCGGCATGGGTGAAGCCCGCCGGCGGTTCGAAACGGTAGGAGGCGAGTTCGATCAGCAGGCCGAGCGGATCCTCGAAATAGATCGAGTCCATGAAGCCGCGATCCTTGACGCCGCTGTGCTTGATGGCGCGCTCGTCGAGCCGGGCAACCGCCTGCAGAAAGGTGACGCGCGACACCGCGAAAGCGATATGATGGACGCAGCCGGTGTCGGTCGGCGTGCGCCGCTTGACCGGCGTGCGGCTTTCGTCGGTGAAGACGGTGATCAGCCGGCCGTCGCCCGGATCGAAATAGAGATGGCTTTCGCTTGCCTTATCGAGATTGGGCTGCTCGAAGATGAAAGGCATGCCAAGCACGCCCTCCCAGAAATCGATGGAAGTCTGGCGCCCGGCCCCGACCAGCGTGATGTGATGAACACCTTGCGATTGCAGCTTTTGCATCTGACTCCTCCCGGCCACGCCGTCTTGCCGCCGAACGGAAGTTCGGATGCCCAGTCGCGCTTGGCATGTGACCGCGCCCGGCCTCGCTCGCCTGCGCTCCGCATTCCGCATCCTGCAGGAGTGCGGCCGGAGCTTTGATGAACGGATGCTAATTCAATCCGAGGCGTTGCGCCAGAAGCGCTGAGTTTCAAGAACTCCACGCAGGCGCCAAGAGCGGCACCGAGATCGCGGACGCCTTCGCCGAGCTCGCTGAAACGACCCGTCGCCGGCAGCTGTAATGGTGCGGCGGCCCGCAGGTCGCTGGGTTTCCCGAGCGGCCGGTTTGGCGACGGCAGGTCAAAGGGGGCCTCGTTGACGCATGCCGCGCCTGGTTCGGATTACGGGCATCCGCGGCCCTTAGATGAAAATCACATATTCTTCATCGGCACGTCGGGATCGACATGTCCCCCATCGGCAGTGATCTTGAGCCTTGAGAGGTAGTGCTCCCATCCCCTTCGGTGGCTGTCACGCTCCTTTGCGTTCGGCAGTCCGCTGTGCGTGAAGCGGATCAGTGTCCCCGCATCCCTCGCGATCAGGTCGATCTCGACATGACTGGAGCCGGGCGGCACGGTCTCGTTGTCTTCCCAGCCAAAACTGTAGGCAAGACGGTGGACCGGGATCACCTCGGTGAACTCACCGCGCGCCATATGGCGACCACCGACATTGACGAGGAACAGACCGCCCGGCGTTGCATCCAAATTCGCTTCGGTCCCGATCCATCGCACAATCTGGTCCGGATCCGTCAAAAGCGCGAACACGGTCGCTTGTGGCGCCGCGACCTCAATCTCTGTGTAAACCGATTCCGCCATCGCTCACTCCAGGTCACATCCGCAGCGAATACCTGCATGATTGAAGCGAATGTGGGGAGTTGCAAGAAGATGTTCGAGGCGTAAGCATAAGCCGGTGCCGAGTGACCTTCTACCCATGCTTCTCGCAAAGTCGCTTTCATTCCTTCTGGACGACGCCGCGCATATTGGCGACGGTGGGCGACTTCTATTGCAGCTCTCAACGCATTTGATTGAAGACGGCTTGCCGATCATCGCCGGCGCGCTGGCGCAGGATGCTCCCGACCCGATTATCTCACGCCGCATCTGGCTCTGGCGAGCGCCTGGGGGTGAAGTGGTCGAGGCTTTGGGGATAGGCGCCGACCGCCAGAATGCCGATCCCCGGCTCGTGCTGCGGGAGTGGCTTGGCACGACGCGGGCGATCGTGTTCGACGAGCGAGCGGGCGGTGTCGCACCGACTTTGGTGTGGGCGTTCGATCATACTCCGGATGAGGCGCAGTCAGAGCTGCTGCGGCAAATCTCCCGGTTTGCTGCGGCTCCGATGACCGCACTCGCAGAACGGTCCGCGAAACGCGCATTGCTCGAGGCATATTTGGGAAAGCGCAGTGCAGCACATGTGCTCAACGGTCATTCTCGTCGAGTAAAGGGAGAGACGATACGGGCTGCGCTTCTGTGCGCGGACCTTCGAGGTTTCACCGATCTATCCGAGGTTCATGATGCAGACGAGATCGTATTGGTACTTGATGCCTGGTTCGATTGCGTCGCCGGCGCGGTGCACGCATTTGGTGGTGAGGTTCTCAAGTTTATAGGTGATGGCGTCCTCGCGATTTTCCCGATTGGCGAGCGCGATGCAAATGCCGCATGTGACGCGGCGGTACGCGCCGTGAAGGCCACGCGCGCCGGGATAGATCATCTCAACCAAACTCGGCGCCGCAATGGCGGCCCTGAGCTCGGATATGGCATTGGCCTGCATGTCGGCGAGATACTCTGGGGGAATATCGGCACTGCCGGCAGGTTGGACTTCACCGCGATCGGCAAGGCTGTAAATCTTGTCAGCCGCATCGAGGGGCTGTGCAAGCCGTTGGGACGGACGGTGCTCGCGTCGACAGTGTTCGAGGCAGAAACTACCGAGCGGATGATCGCCATGGGCAGTCATCCGCTCGGAGGAATAGCAGGCGCGCAAACACTTTTCGGCTTGCCGGAATAGATCGAATGGTTGAGCCCGCCGTGGATGTGTCGTTCGCAGCATATCTTGGTATCGTGCGAAGCCATGACTGAGAGAAATTCGAACGGCAAAGAAGCTACGATACTGCAACTGGAGTATGGCGCGTTTAGAGCCCAGCCATGCGCGTCGCGCGCAGCTTTCGCTGGCCGGTGCTAAGGGCCTTCCCGGCATCCACCCTTCGAGGGAGAGGCGCCTTCGCCGAGCTCGCCAAAACGATCCGCCGCCGGCAGCTGTAGCTCAGGTCGGCTCCAGGCAGTGCCGACCAGCGTGATGGACGCCTTGCGATTGTAGTTTCTGTATCTGGCTCCTCCCCGCGTGGCATCGACTGCCCTGTTCAGCGCGACGTTCTGCGCGCCGCTAACGCTGTGCCTCAAGACCCACGATGCAGTGCTAATGCAATCGGCTCCGCTGCGCCAGAAGCGGCAATGAGCCAAACCCGCCGCGACCCAAGGCGATGGATCGGATTGATGGTTTGCCGAGAGCTGGGAGAGACTTGGTACGCCCAAGGGGAATCGAACCCCTGTTCCCGCCGTGAGAGGGCGGTGTCCTGACCGCTAGACGATGGGCGCGTTCAAGAACCGGCGATATAGGCTGACGGCTGGCAAAAAGCAACTAGGCTTAAGGCTGCTGATCGCGCCGGTGAAGTATCCGCTGCAAGCCTAGCGTTTTGGCTCGATCAGGTCCCAGAGATTTCCATAGAGATCTGCGAAAACCGCCACAGTGCCATAGGTCTCGTGCCGGGGCGCCTCACGGAACTCAACGCCCTTTTCGAGCATCAGCGCATAGTCGCGGGCAAAATCGTCGGTTTCGAGGAACAAAAAGACCCGGCCGCCGGTCTGGCTGCCGATGGCGTGCCTTTGCGCATCGCCGGATGCCTCGGCGAGAAGCAGGCGCGCACCCTGCCCGTTGCGCGGCGTGATCGTGACCCAGCGTTTGCCGCCGCCGAGATCGACATCTTCGGTGAGGACAAAACCCAGCTGGTCGACATACCACGAGATCGCCTCGTCATAATTTGCGACGACAAGCGCGACCGTGGCAATGCTGCGGTGTTCGGCAAAACCGGTCATTTGTTCCTGATCGAAAAATGGCCAACGATGCGGCGCTCGGTGATGTCATAGACGAAGATGGCGCGGCTGCCGTCGGGCAGCTCTGCGTCGATCGACAGGTGATTGCCGGACAGCGATTGGCTGATCACCCTGGCGCCGACCGGCAGCACGATGTCGCCGTTGACCGTCTCGCCGATCGGCACCTGGATGTCGCTGCTTAGCGGAGGGGCGGCAGGCGGCGCGTTGCGCGCTTTGTAGACAAGTGCCGCGATCACCACCATAAGGGCGAGGAACAGCAGGCCGAGATTGATGGCGACGAAGCGGACGAGCTTCCTCCGCACCTTTTCGACCTCGGGGTCGAGCGGCTTTTCCTCGTCTTCGTCGGCAAGCGGCCGGGCCATGGCAGCAGATTCCGGAACTGTTTTCGATGAGCGCTCATAACGAAGTGGTCAGACAATTAATAGGGGCCGGACCGATCGTCCTGGAGGCGGGCGCTGATGCGGCCGGCCAGCGGCTCGACCAATGGCTGGCGGCCAGGCTCGGCCCCGACATGTCGCGCAGCCGGGTACAGATGCTGATAAAGCAGGGCGCCGTCAGGATCGGCGGCAAGCCAGCCAGCGAAACGAAGCGCAAGATGGCGCAAGGTGACAGCGTGTCGGTTGATATGCCGGAGCCGGAACCAGCGGCGCCGCAAGGCGAAGATATTGCGCTGGACGTCCTCTACGAGGACAGCGAGCTGATCGTCATCAACAAGCCGGCCGGGCTGGTCGTGCATCCCGGCGCCGGCAACTGGACCGGCACGCTGGTCAACGCGCTGATCCATCATTGCAGCGACAGCCTGTCTGGCATCGGCGGGGTGAGACGGCCGGGCATCGTCCATCGCCTCGACAAGGAGACCAGCGGCGTCATGGTCGTCGCCAAGACCGATCGCGCCCACAAGGCGTTGTCGGAGGCCTTTGCCGACCACGGCCTGACCGGCGATCTCGAGCGGGCCTATCTGGCGTTGGTCTGGGGCATACCGGCAAGGCCGACCGGGACGGTCGACGCGCCGCTCGGCCGCGCCGCCGACCGGGTACGCCGCGCCGTGGTGCCGCAAGGCCGCGACGATGCCCGCCACGCCGTCACGCATTTCATCGTCGTTGAGCGCTTTGGCGAGCAGCAGCAGGAATTCGCCACGGCGAGCCTGATCGAATGCCGGCTGGAAACCGGTCGCACTCACCAGATACGCGTCCACATGGCCCATATCGGCCATCCGGTGATTGGCGACCCCGAATACGGCCAGGCTTTCCGCACCAAGGCCAATCGGTTGCCCGAGCCGCTAAGAAGCAAGGTAAAGGCGTTTCCGCGACAAGCTTTGCACGCCCGCCTCCTTGCATTTCGGCATCCCGATACCCATCTAACGATGAGGTTCGAAGCACCGATACCGTGGGACATGGAGGAACTCGTCGACGGCTTCCGCAAGCTCTGAACCAACCACCTGAAAACCTGACCGGCGTTGTTCACTTCAACGTGACACACTGTTTCGTGTTGAACAAATGCCTGTCTTTCTGGTTTTGTTCCTATATATGTCGGTTGGCGCGAATGTGCCTTTGGCATTCGCGCCACATGCCCGCCGCGTTTCGGGGGCATCACTCAATAGAGAGGGGGCGCTATCATGGCCCAGTCATTACCCAGTATCGTTTCCGGCGAAGGCGGTCTCAGCCGCTACCTGGAAGAAATCCGCCGCTTTCCGATGCTTCAGCCGCAGGAAGAGTACATGCTCGCCAAGCGCTATGCCGAGCATGAGGACACCACAGCTGCGCACAAGCTCGTCACCAGCCACCTTCGGCTCGTCGCCAAGATCGCCATGGGCTATCGCGGCTATGGCCTGCCGATCGGCGAGGTGATCTCGGAAGGCAATGTCGGCCTGATGCAGGCCGTCAAGAAATTCGAACCGGAGCGCGGCTTCCGTCTCGCCACCTATGCGATGTGGTGGATCAAGGCCTCGATCCAGGAATACATCCTGCGCTCGTGGAGCCTGGTCAAGATGGGCACCACCGCCAACCAGAAGCGCCTGTTCTTCAACCTGCGCAAGGTGAAGGGCAAGATCCAGGCGCTCGACGAAGGCGATTTGAAGCCCGATCAGATCACCGAGATTGCCACCCGGCTGAACGTCTCGGAAGCGGAAGTCGTGTCGATGAACCGCCGCCTGTCGGGCGACGCCTCGCTCAATGCGCCCATCCGGGCCAGTGAAGGCGAGTCCGGCGAATGGCAGGACTGGCTGGTCGACGACCACGAAAGCCAGGAAGAGATGCTGATCGAGCAGGACGAGCTGGAAAACCGGCGCGGCATGCTGTCGGGCGCTCTTGCCGTGCTCAACGACCGCGAACGCCGCATCTTCGAGGCGCGCCGCCTCGCCGATGAGCCGTTGACGCTTGAAGAGCTGTCGGCCGAGTTCGATATCAGCCGCGAGCGCGTGCGCCAGATCGAGGTGCGCGCCTTCGAGAAGGTGCAGGACGCGGTCAAGGCCGCAGCCAAGCGCCAGACGCAGGCGCTGCGCACCATCGAGGCGCAGCCGGCGGCGTAAGGCCTTCCGGTAGAAACAAATAACGGCGGCGTCAGGTAACTGGCGCCGCCGTTTTTTCTAAAGCGCGTCGCGTTCGGGCCGGCCTTGTGCGGCGCGCTTTAGATTCTTGTTTTTATGCATGTCGTTATCGCAAAACCGCTGCACACTTTTGCGCGACATGCATTAGCGGGTTGCCGGTTCCGCGGCGCCTTCGCGGATGTCCGATCCGTCGCCCTAACTGCTCAGTAGCCTTGCCAGGCGTCCCCAGGACGATCTCATTGATAGCGGCATTGTCGCAATTTTCCCCAAGCCCTGAAAACCGCAAGGCTGCAAGCTGTGGCGGCAATGTTGCGGCGCCGACCGCGGCATTCCACAACCCGGCGCTTGCGGCAGGCGGGCGCGACAACGGTCCGTCGGGCAGTTGAGTTCGTCTATTGGAAACGAAAGGCAGTGTGATGATGACGATTTCTCCGTTTCTGGCCGCCCTCGGATCCGACGGTCCGCCAGCCGATCGAGCGAAAGACATGGCCCTGTATGGATGGCTAATTGGAAGCTGGGAGATGGACTCGGTCCACTACCTCGACGACGGCACAATCCAGAAATGGGATGGCGAATGCCATTTTGGCTGGGTGCTCGAAGGCCGCGCGATTCAGGACGTTTGGATCAGGCCCAAGCGCCCTGCTCCGTCCGCGATGTATGGCACAACCTTGCGCATCTTCGACCCTGGGATCGATGGCTGGCATATCATATGGAACGACCCGCTCAACCGGGATCACTCGCGCCAGATCGGGCGGGCCGAGGGTAAGGACATTGTCCAGCTCGGCAATGACTCGCGCGGTCTGCAAACTCGATGGCGTTTCACCGAGATCACTGCCACCAGCTTCCATTGGATCGGCGAGGAAAGATCTTCCGAGAGCGATCCTTGGCAAATCACGTATGAACATTTAGCCCGCCGAACAAAACCCTGACGCTCGACTGGCTGGCGTCTGCGCTGCTCCTCATCCGGCTGCCGCCACCGTCGTCCCGCATAGACCTATCGGATTCAAACATCGCAAAAATCGAATCAGGATCAATAGCTTGGATGACCATCGCAGAACGATGAGGGCGGCGCCGAGTCTGAATGGCATTGTAGTGCCAGCGACCCATCCTCTCACAGGCAATCGAGCGGAAACTTCAGATAGCGCTGCCCGTTGGATTCCGGTTCCGGCAGGCGTCCGCCATTCATATTGACCTGCAGCGCGTGCAGGATCAGCCGCGGCATCGGCAACGTCCTGTCGCGGGCTTGGCGGAGCGCGACGAAGTCGGCTTCCGTCTTGCAGCCGGCAACATGGATGTTGCCGGCCTTCTGCTCCGCGACCGTGCTTTCCCACCGCGCTTCGCGACCGCCCGGCTGGTAGTCGTGACCGACGAACAGACGTGTCTCGTCCGGCAGCGCCAGGATGTCCTCGATCGAACGCCAGAGCCGCTCGGCACTGCCGCCCGGAAAGTCTGTCCTTGCGGTGCCGCTGTCCGGCATGAACAGCGTGTCGTGGATGAAGGCGGCGTCGCCAATGACGTAAGTGATCGAGGCCAGTGTGTGGCCCGGCGAGAACAGCACTCTTGCCGCAATGCCGCCGACCGAAAAAGTTGCGCCGTTGGCGAACAGCCTGTCCCATTGCGAACCGTCGGCGGGGAATTCCGGCCAGTTGTAGATCACCTTCCACAATTTCTGGACGTCGATGACCTTCTCGCCGATTGCCGTCGGCGCTCCGGTTCTCCCCCTCAGATAATGGGCGGCGGAGAAATGATCCGCATGCGGATGCGTGTCGAGGATCCACTCGACCTCCAGCCCGCTTTCCCTGACGAAGTCGAGCAGGGCGTCGGCGTTTTTCGTTGCCGTTGCACCGGACCTTTCGTCGAAGTCGAGCACCGGATCGATGATAGCGCATTTGCGGGTCGCCATGTCGGCGACCACATACTGGACGGACCCGCTCGGCTTGTCATAGAAGCCGGTGACCTGCGACCTGGCCGATAATGCGTCCAATCCAGCCTCCTTCGCCCCTCACCACGGCAGGAAGGATTTTCTCTGCCACGGCAAATTAAAGGCATGGTTGTCCGTCAACCAGGCATCGTCAAGCACCCCATGCTCACACGGCCAGGAAAACCGAAAACTCTCTGTGCCGCCTCTGCCTGCTCAGGCGGAAGGCTGCTTGGTTTTCCTGAGATATGGCAGGATCGTCTCATAGGCGCCGAAGCGCTTGATGGCATCCTCATTCGAGACGGCAGCGGTGATGATGACGTCCTCGCCCTGCTTCCAGTTCGCCGGCGTCGCCACCTGGTGCTTGGCGGTCAGCTGCATGGAATCGATGGCGCGCAGGATTTCGTCGAAGTTGCGGCCCGTCGTCATCGGGTAGGTGAGAACCAGCTTGATCTTCTTGTCGGGCCCGATGACGTAAACCGAACGCACCGTGGCATTGTCGGCGGGCGTGCGGCCTTCCGAGCTCTCGCCGGCACCCGCCGGCAGCATCTCGTAAAGCTTGGCGACCTTGAGATCCTTGTCGCCGATCAGCGGGTAGTTCACCGAATGACCGGTCGCGGTCTTGATGTCGTTCTGCCACTTTTCATGGCTTTGGACGGGATCGACCGAGATGCCGATGATCTTGACGTTGCGCTTCCTGAACTCGCCTTCGAGCCCGGCCATTGTGCCGAGTTCGGTCGTGCAAACCGGCGTAAAGTTCTTCGGATGGCTGAACAATACCGCCCAGCCGTCGCCGATCCATTCATGGAAGCTGATCGGTCCTTGCGTGGTCTCAGCGGTGAAGTCCGGTGCGATATCGTTGATGCGAAGGCTCATGACGTGTCCCTTACCCTGTGCGTGCAGATCGCAGCCGGCGTTGCCCGGCGCTGCTTTTGCCTTTCTATCACTCCGGCGTCATCCTTCAAACGCCTGTTGCGCCGGCATCAAGGCCGGCGGCGAAATATTTTCATTGCTTCTCGGCAAATGCAGCAGGAATTTTCGCTGCGCTGGTTCAGGCCTTGTTCACTGCCAGCGTCGTCGCCAGGTCTTCCATGCGCTGGGCCAGTGCGCCGAGCGCCCCGGTCAGCACGGAATCGTTCTTGTCGGCCTTGGTCAGTGCGTCGTCGCGCGTCTTGCGCAGCGTCAGCACTTCGCTTTCCATGCCCTTGACCCGCTTCTGCAGTTCCGAAAGCTCGTCCATGACCATGATGCCGGCCATCACGGTCAGCCGCTGGTCGCCGATCTCGCCAAAAGAATCCTTCAGATGCGAGACATAGCGGTCGAAGCGCTCGGCAAGATCGATCAGATGCTCTTCCTGGCCCTCGTCGCAGGCCATCCGATACTGCTTGCCGTCGATGGAAACCGTGACTTGTGCCATTGGCCTACCTGTCCAGTACCGCGCGGATGGTTTCCATAGCTGTCACCAGCCTTCGCGACACTTCCTTGTTGGCATCTTCCAGCCGTTCGGCGCGGGCCTCGGAATTGTCGAGCTCCTGCGCCAGCCGCGAGCGGTCGGCGTTCATCCGCTGCACTTCGGCCTCGGCTTCCGAATAGTCCCGCTCATGCTCAAGCTTGGCCGCGACGGCGTTTTCCAGCCCTTCGATGGCCTTACCCAGCCTGGCAATGACTTCCTTGAGGGTCGTTTCCCCGGTCATGGCTTTCGTCCTGCGCCCTGCCCATCACCGAATCATCCACGTTCAGAACGCGTTATCCCTGAAACATTACGCGTCGTGTGAACCGCACGTCAATAAAGCTGTCGCGACTGTCCCCTGCTAACGCTAATGTAAGTCGCGCACGGCCATCACAAGACCGGCAAAAGCACACCGATTTGTTGACTAAAAGGCCGCGCCTGCTATGTGTCGCGCACCCTTTTCAAGGGCTTTCCCAAGGCCCAAACCCCCATTTTGGAGGAAGCATGACCTCGCGCGAACAACATGACCGGATGGCCAATGCGATCCGTTTTCTCGCCATGGACGCCGTCGAGAAGGCAAATTCCGGCCACCCCGGACTGCCCATGGGCTGCGCCGACATCGCCACGGTGCTGTTCACCCGCTTTCTCAAATACGATCCGAAAAACCCGCATTGGCCGGACCGCGACCGCTTTATCCTGTCGGCCGGCCACGGATCGATGCTGCTTTACTCGCTGCTCTATCTGACCGGCTACGAAGACATCACCATCGACCAGATCAAGCAGTTCCGCCAATTGGGGTCGAGGACGGCGGGCCACCCGGAATACGGCCATGCCGCGGGCATTGAGACGACGACCGGCCCACTCGGCCAGGGCCTTGCCAATTCGGTCGGCTTCGCGCTCGGCGAGCGCATCATGAATGCCGCTTTCGGCAAAGATCTCGTCGACCACTACACCTATGTGCTGGCCGGCGACGGCTGCCTGATGGAAGGCGTATCCCAGGAAGCCATCGCGCTTGCCGGGCATCTGAAACTGAACAAGCTGATCGTCTTCTGGGACAACAACAACATCTCGATCGATGGCCCGGTGTCGCTCGCCGATAACACCGATCAGGTCGCCCGCTTCCAGGCGTCCGGCTGGAATGCCAGCCATATCGACGGCCAGGACCCGGAAGCGATCGCCTATGCCATCGAAGCGGCCCGCCACTCCGACAAGCCGACGATGATCGCCTGCAAGACGACCATCGGCTTCGGCGCGCCGACCAAGGCCGGCACCAACAAGGCGCATGGCTCGCCGCTCGGCGCCGAGGAAATCGCTGGCGCCAGAAAATTCTTCGGCTGGGATTATCCGCCCTTCGAGGTTCCGGCCGATATCCTCGACGCATGGCGTACCGCCGGGCGGACAGGCGTCAAGGCGCGCACCGACTGGGAAAGCCGCCTTGCCAAGGCTGATGCCAAATTGCGCAGCGAGTTCGAACGCCGCATCAGTGGCACGCTGCCGGCCAACTTCGACGCCGTCATTGGCGATTACAAGAAGAAGCTCGCCGCCGACAAGCCGAAGGTCGCCACCCGTAAGTCATCGGAAATGGCGCTGGAGGTCATCAACGGCGCCGTGCCCGAAACCATCGGCGGCTCGGCCGATTTGACCGGCTCCAACAACACCAAGACCAGCCAGACCAAGAACATCACCGCCGACGATTACGGCCAGCGCTACGTTCATTACGGCGTTCGCGAGCACGGCATGGCGGCCGCGCTCAACGGGCTGACATTGCATGGCGGCATTATCGCCTATAGCGGCACTTTCATGTGCTTTTCCGACTATGCCCGTCCGGCGATGCGGCTTGCTTCGCTGATGGGCATCCGCTCGATCTTCGTCATGACCCATGATTCCATCGGCCTTGGCGAAGACGGCCCGACCCATCAGCCGGTCGAGCATCTGGCAGCACTTCGCGCCATTCCGAACCACAATGTCTTCCGCCCCGCCGATGCGGTGGAAACCGCGGAATGCTGGCAGTTGGCCATTGAGTCGGAAAAGACGCCTTCGACATTGGCGCTGACCCGGCAGAACCTGCCGACGGTACGCAACGACTTCGTTGCGGAAAACCTCTCCAGCCGCGGCGCCTATGAACTTGCCGCCGCCAGTGGCGAGGCGGCGGTGACGATCTTCGCGTCGGGCTCCGAGGTCGAGATCGCGCTGGCCGCCCGCGAGGCCTTGGAAAAGCACGGCCACGCGACCCGCGTCGTCTCGGTGCCGTGTTTCGAATTGTTCGACAAGCAGAGCGCCGACTATCGCAGCAGGACGATCGGCAATGCGCCGGCCAAGATTGCCATCGAAGCCGGCATCCGTCAGGGCTGGGATCACTTCATCGGCACCGACGGCATCTTTGTCGGCATGACCGGCTTCGGCGCCTCCGGCACCATCGAACAGCTCTACCCGCATTTCGGCATCACAGCCGAGGCAACGGTGAAGGCGGCGGAAGCCCGTCTGCATGGCAAATGAAAGTGAGCCTCGCCCGGCAAAGGCTGGCATAGCGGTTTTGCCGGGCGGTGGAGCACTAATCGATTTAAATCCACGCCTCGGCGGCTGGATTCTTTGCCCGTCCGCCGTTATGAAGCTGCGGACTTGATCTTCGGCCTCCAACTCCCAGGGAGAGAACAATGACCGTCAGAGTTGCCATCAACGGATTCGGCCGCATCGGCCGCAACATCCTGCGCGCCATCCATGAATCCGGCCGCAAGGATATCGACGTCGTCGCGGTCAACGATCTCGGCCCGGTCGAGACCAACGCGCATCTGCTGCGCTTCGACAGCGTGCATGGCCGCTTTCCGCATGAGGTGACGGTTGACGGCGACCAGATCATCGTCGGCAAGGAAAAATTCAAGGTCACCGCGATCAAGGATCCGACGCAACTGCCCTGGAAGGAGCTTGGCATCGACATCGCGCTCGAATGCACCGGCATCTTCACCGCCCGCGACAAGGCCGTCGCCCATCTGACCGCCGGTGCCAAGCGCGTTCTCGTCTCCGCTCCGGCAGAGGGCGCCGATCTCACCGTCGTCTATGGCATCAATCACGACAAGCTGACCAAGGACCACATCGTCATCTCGAACGCCTCCTGCACCACCAACTGCCTGGCGCCGCTGGCGGCCGTGCTGAATGAGGCGGTCGGCATCGAGAAGGGCATGATGACGACGATCCATTCCTACACCGGCGACCAGCCGACGCTGGACACCATGCACAAGGACCTCTACCGCGCCCGCGCCGCCGCGCTGTCGCAGATTCCGACCTCGACCGGTGCTGCCAAGGCCATTGGCCTGGTACTGCCCGAACTCAAGGGCAAGCTCGACGGCATCTCCATCCGCGTGCCGACCCCGAACGTCTCGCTCGTCGATTTCAAGTTTATCGCCAAACGGCCGACCACCGTCCAGGAGATCAATGACGCGGTGATCGCCGCCTCGAACGGCAAGCTGAAGGGCATCCTCGCCGTTACCCGTCACCCCAATGTTTCGATCGACTTCAACCATGATCCGCATTCCTCGATCGTGGCGCTCGACCAGACCAAGGTCATGGACGGCAACTTCGTTTCGGTGCTGTCGTGGTACGACAATGAGTGGGGCTTTTCCAACCGCATGGGCGATACCGCCGTCGCCTTCGGCAAGACCATCGCCTGATCGCAGAGCCAGCTTCTCGACTTGGAGACGCCCGGCTCAGTCCGGGCGTTTTTCATTGCAGCACGAACCGCCGAGGCACGCTCCGCTGCTCGGGGGTGCCAAAACTTTCGACGATCGGCAGCGTGGGGCAAAAAGCCACGCTGCTGCCTTGCAGCGGCCATGTCTTCGCCCCACTCTCCCGTGATGCCGTAGCATATCGACTAGGGGCGACCAACGAATGGAGCATGGTATCTATCTTGTGACGCTCGTTGGCGCAGCACTTGTCGTTGCCGCCGCGTTTTCAAGCCTGATCGCCTTCCGTTTCGGCGCCCCTCTCCTGCTGCTGTTTCTCTGCATCGGCCTCGCCACCGGAACCGACGGTCTCGGCATCCATTTCGACAATGCCCGAGTTGCTTATTTTGCCGGCTCATTGGCGCTGGCGGTCATCCTTTTCGATTCCGGCTTCGGCACGCCGCTCAACGCCTTGCGGCAGGCGGCCGGGCCGGCGCTGTCGCTGGCCACATTCGGCGTCCTTTTGACCACCGGGCTCTTCGGCGCCGCCGCCTATTATCTGCTCGACCTGACCTGGCTGGAATCCTTCCTGCTCGGTGCCGCCGTCGCCTCGACCGACGCCGCGGCGGTGTTCTTCCTGCTGCGCGCCGGCGAGATCAATTTGCGCGAGCGCGTGCGGTCCACGCTCGAGGTGGAATCCGGCACAAATGACCCGATCGCCATCTTCCTGACCATCACGCTGGTCGAGGTCATCGCCGCCAATACCCACCCCGAGGCCAAGGTGCTGGTCACCGATCTTGCCGTCGGCTTCCTTGTCAACATGGGGCTCGGCGCGGTCATCGGCATTCTCGGCGGCATGGCCATTGTGCGCCTTGTCGATCGCCTCAATCTCGATCACGGCCTGCTGCCGATCTTCGTGCTGACGCTGTCGCTTATGGTGTTCGCTGCCGCCGGTGCCGTCGGCGGCTCCGGCTTCCTGGCGGTCTATCTCGCAGGCCTGATTGCCGGCAATTCCGATATCCGGGCCGTGACCATCCTCAAGCGCTTCCAGGACGGCATGTCGTGGCTGGCGCAGATCATCATGTTCCTGATCCTCGGCCTGTTCGCGACGCCTTCACAATTTCCGGCGATCCTGGTGCCGGCAGTGCTGCTCGGCCTGTTCCTGGTATTTGTGGCACGGCCAATCGCCGTCTGGCTCTGCCTGGTGCCGTTCCGTCTGCCACGCCCGGAAGTCGCCTTCGTCTCGTGGGTTGGCCTGCGTGGTGCCGTGTCGATCCTGCTTGCCATCACGCCGCTGCTCGGCGGTCTTGAGAACGGCCGCCTCATCTTCAACACTGCCTTCATCATCGTGCTGGTCTCGCTGATCATCCAGGGATGGACCGTCGGGCCGCTGGCGCGCCGTCTCGGCCTTATCGTGCCGGCCCGCCTGGGACCGCTCGACAAGGTCGAATTGGAACTGCCGGGCTCCGCCCATCATGAGCTTCTCGCCTACCGCGTGTCACCTGGCAGCCCGGTGGCGCGCGGCGAACGCATTCCGCGCTGGGCGCGGCCGTCGCTGGTGCTGCGCGACGGACGCTCGATGCGCTTCCAGGATATGGGCCGGCTCGCGGCCGGCGACCATGTCTACATCTTCGTGCCGGACCGCTATCCGCGCCTGCTCGACAAGCTGTTCGCCAGCCGTGCCGTGGTCGATCCCGAGGACGCGGATTTCTTCGGCGCCTTCGCCGTCGATCCGTCACGCCCCGCCGAGGAACTGGAAACCGCCTACGCGCCGGGCCTGACCGAAGCGGAACGCAAGCTCAGCATTGGCGACCTGGTCACTACGCGGCTCGGCGGCCACGCCGAATATGCCGACCGCGTGCTGCTCGGTCCGATCGAGCTGATCGTCCGCGACGTCGACGACAAGGGCAGGATCACCGGCCTTGGCCTGTCCTTTGAGCCGACCGCGCCGGTGGCGCGCGTTCCGGTGTTTCTCAGTGCCGGCGAAATCCGCGACCGCATCGCCGCCTTCATCCGCAACCGGCGCAAGCCGGCCGAGGCGCGGGCGGTCGAGGCGGCGGCCGAGATGGAAACGGTTCCGCAGCCCGTGGTGGAAAAGACAACTGGCGAAGGCTGACCGCTGTCCACCCGAGCCGCGGAACCCTGCCGCGAGGCTGAAGAATGGCTCAGCAACTGGTGTGGCGCGTCCATGTGTTCCGACATCGCCGGAAATGATCCCGATCGGCCGGTTGCGAGGACGTTCGGCCGATCAGTCGCCAATTCTCCGGCGCGCCATAGGGGCGCGCTTAATTGTTGCGGGCCGCTACGAACTGCGCCGCTTGTTTCAGAAGCGCAGCTTGCTCGCCAAAAGGTTCGAGCAACGCATGAGCCTGGTCAACGAGGCCATGGAGCTGGCCCCGCGCCCAGTCCGGTCCGTGCAGCGCGACCAGCGTCGCCTTGCCGGCCGCGGCATCCTTGCCGGTCGCCTTGCCCATCTGATGCGCGTCGGCGGTCAGGTCGAGCAGATCGTCGGCAAGCTGAAAGGCAAGCCCGATCGCCGAGCCGAACTCGGCCAGCCTCTCGCGGTCGCCCGACGGCGCGCCGGCAAGGATAGCGCCCGCTTCGCAGGCAAAGCGGATCAGCGCACCGGTTTTCATCGCCTGAAGCCGGATGATGCCGGCCTCGTCCGGCCGGCTTTGTTCGGCTTCGAGATCGAGCATCTGGCCGCCGACCATGCTTCCCGCCCCGGCGGCGCGGGCCAGTGCCAGCACCAGCGTTGCCCTGCGCTCGGCCGGCAGCATTGTCGCCTCGTCGGCAAGGATGTCGAAGGCAAGTGTCAGCAAGGCGTCGCCCGCAAGAATGGCGGTCGCCTCATCGAAAGCCCTGTGCACGGTCGGCTGGCCGCGGCGCAAATCGTCGTCGTCCATGGCCGGTAGATCGTCATGGATGAGCGAATAGCAGTGCACGCATTCGAGCGCCGCCGCGACGCGCAGCGCCGCCTCGCCGTCGGCTGAAAACAGTGCAGCACTTTCCATGACCAGGAAGGGACGCAGTCGTTTGCCGCCGTTCAGCACGCCATGTCGCATTGCCGCCATCAGGCGTTCGGGCCGCGCGACCTCGCCCGAAAGCGTCCGTCCGTCGAGCAACCGCCTCAGCAGCGCCTCGAGCGGAACTGCCCGGGCAATAAGTGCAGCTTCGAACGCCATTTGGTCGTCTTTCGTCATGGTCGGGAGCGGTAGCCGACACTCAGACATTGCGCAAGAAGCCAAGCGCCATTATGCCGGGGGCAGGGAGTAGCGCGGACTGGGTGGCTTGGCGGAACCGATCGTCGATCACGAAACCGAAGGGTTGGACATGGCGAGACCGAGACGCGGCAGCCGCATCGGTCTTCAACGCCGAGTCCGGCGCGGCATTGCCGTCGCCGTTGTGCTGGCGCTGGTGCCGGTGGTGCTGACCTTCCTGTACCTGCCGTCATTCGTGCATCCGGTGTCGACATTGATGCTGAAGGACCTGGCGACGTTTTCCGGCTACGATCGGCGCTGGGTTTCCATCGACGATGTCGCGCCGGTGCTGGCATATTCGGTAATCATGTCGGAGGACGGGCAGTTCTGTTTCCATCGCGGCGTCGATCTGGGCGAGTTGCGCGGCGTCGTCGACGATGCGCTCGCCGGCGAGATGACACGTGGCGCCTCGACCATCACCATGCAGACGGTAAAGAATCTTTATCTATGGTCGCGGCCGTTGGGCTCGGTCCGTAAGGTCGTGGAACTGCCGCTGGCCGTCTATTTCGATGCGGTGCTGTCGAAACGGCGGATCATGGAGATCTACCTCAACATCGCCGAATGGGGACCGGGCATCTACGGCATCGAGGCCGCCGCCCAGCATCATTTCGGCGTCTCAGCAAAACAGCTGTCGCGGCGGCAGGCAGCGCTGCTTGCCGTCACCTTGCCGAATCCGATCGTGCGCAATCCGGCGAAGCCCGGGCCGGGACTGAGGCGGCTTGCCGCGTTGATCGAACGGCGCGCCGGCCGCGCCGGCGCCTATGTCGGTTGCCTGCGATAGTGTCAAAAAAAAACACGGCGACGCTGGCCAAAACGCTGTCGGGCGTGTATAGGCACCCGACTTTCTCAGATTCCGGCCCCTGATGTGGCCCTTTCACGAGGGCCGCCGGGGCGTTTTGACCATGTAGTGGAGCATATCCATGGCCGTTCCGAAACGAAAAACCTCTCCGTCGAAGCGCGGCATGCGCCGTTCTGCCGACGCACTGAAGGCCCCGACCTATGTCGAGGACAAGAACTCCGGCGAGATGCGCCGTCCGCACCATATCGACCTGAAGACCGGCATGTATCGCGGTCGCCAGGTTCTGGAGCCGAAGGAAAGCTGATAGAGCTTTCGACGGTTTATTGGGTTGCGAAACGACCGGCCATTGGCCGGTCTTTTTGCGTTTGCGACAACTGATCGTATCAGCCGGGCCTGACATTGTTGTTTCACGCCGTCTTTGTCCGTGTTTATCGGCCGCACGAAAATTCTTGACGGCGAACGCCGGGCGCACTCTACAAAGATCAGTCCAACCGGAGCCGCCACATGTTCGGTGCCATCCCGCTGCTGATCGTGCCTTTCATCCTCTACAATCTTGGGCTTCTGGGAATATTCGGCAGCGGCGACGATCCGTGGGCCACCGAAATGTTTTCGGTCCGGATGATGTCGGGTGGCGTGTTCTCGATGACCCTCGGCGACCTCATCGTGCTGATCGCACTGATCTTCTTGTTCGTCGAAGTGGTGAAGTCGACGCGCACGACAAGTGCCTCGATCATGGACCATCTTTTGTCGACCTTCGTCTTTGTGGCCTATCTGGTCGAGTTCCTGCTGGTGAAGGGCGCCGCCCATTCCGTCTTCTTCACACTGATGGTCATAGCGCTGATCGACGTGCTGGCCGGCTTTTCGGTGTCAATGCGGTCGGCCACCCGCGACATCAATATGAATTAAGGATCCCGGCTCAGCCCGGGTCAGCGGTGAAGCCAGCCGCCTCGAGCCGGCGATGGCTGCCGTTTCATCATTGTCGAACGTGTCGCCGGAAATACCGATGGCGCCGATGATCGTGCCGGCGTTGTCGCGGATCAGCACGCCGCGCGCGCGCCCGACACGTCGGAGCCGCCGGCGATCAGATGCGGGCGCTCCTTGGCGAAAGCTTCCACCCGGCGCGGGCCCATGCCGATAGCGAGCGCGCCATAGGCCTTGCCGGCCGACATTTGCGGACGCAGGAACGAGGCGCCGTCCTGACGCTGGAACGCGACCAGATGGGCGCCGGCGTCGAGCACCGAGACGCCAAGCGGCCTGAGCTTGAGCTAGGCACCCTTGGCAAAGGCGGCGGCGTTGATTTCAAGGGCTTCGTCGAGCGTCAGTGCGGTCATGGCCGTCTCCTGAACGCGCCAGTTATCAGCCGTCAGAACAGACTCCGAGTGAACTGTTTCGCGTGCGGAAGGAAGCATGGATTCTGGGAGCGCCGGCCTATTTCTTCTTGGCCCGAGGCTTCTTCACCGGGGCCGGAGGCGCATTGGCCAGGTCTTCCGCTTCCTTGGCGAGGCGCAGCGCCCGCAGCTTGTTGGTCTTGGCTTGGCGAGCGTCGCTCTCGGCGACATATTCCGCCATCGCCTTCTGGCGAACCGTGGCTGCCTCTTCCTGTTTCTTGAAACGCAAATCGGCCCGCGCACGGGCAGTGTCCTTAGAGTTCTCGACCAAGAGCGTTATCCAATCCGTAAATTATCTTCAGTCCCTTGATAGCAGAGCCAGCCCGCAATTGGGAAAATAAGTTGGTCATGGCGCCGGATCGCAGCCAACTCGCTCCGCCTTGCGGGCGACTACCGCATCGTATCCGGCCTGCAAAGTCGCGCGGACGGTGGGTCCAGATGGGGCGGGAGACGCACCCAGATGCTCGTGGCGCAACTCGTTCATGAACTTATCCCACATCGGCGGGCCGCCTTTTTCCAGAAGCTCGGCACGGATAGAGAGCTCTTCGCTGACCGGCAGCCAGACGCGGCCCCAGGCGCCGAGATGCGCCAGGATCGGCACCAGCGTAATCGCCATTTCGGTCAGGCTGTAGATCGCCTTTTGCTTGTGGGAGGGATCGTCCGCCTTGGTCAGCATGCCGAGCTCCATCAGCCGCTTCAGCCGGTCGGCGAGGATGTTGGAGGCGATGCCCTCCATCGAGCCGTTGAGCAGTTCGCGAAAGTGGCGTCTGCCGCCGAAGATGATGTCGCGAAGGATGATCAGGCTCCACCGGTCACCGAACACTTCGAGCGACAGGTTGATGGGGCATCCGGACCGACGATCGATGTTCATGCGAATCTCCAAAAACCGGTTGCATTATCGTATCGGTTTTAATATCGTGCAACTGATTGCAAAATGCAATCGGATTGGAAGCCCAAGGAGGAAAGCCATGAAAAACGCCGAACACCCCGAAATCGCATCCCAGACGTTCGGCGATCCGGCCCATCCGGCGGTGTTGTTGATCATGGGCGCGATGGCTTCCATGCTTTGGTGGCCCGAAGCGTTTTGCCGGAAGCTGGCCGGCGAGGGTCGCTTCGTGATCCGCTATGACAATCGCGATACCGGCCGTTCGACCAAGTACGCGCCGGGCGAGCCGCCTTATACATTTGACGACATGGCGGACGATGCTATCCGCGTCCTTGACGACCATGGAATCCGAAAGGCGCACGTGGTCGGCATGTCGATGGGCGGCATGATCGCGCAGCTTGTTGCGTTGAAATACCCGGCGCGTGTCACTTCGCTGACGGTGATCAGCAGCTCGCCCCTGGGCATCGATACTTCGCATCTGCCCGGAACCACCGAGGCCTATAGGAACCACTCGGCTGAAGGCGCCAAGGTCGACTGGGCGGACCGGGGCCAAGTGGTCGATTTCATCGTCAAGGACGCGCATGCGCTCACCGGTGCGGCGCACTCTTTCGACGAGCAGCGAACACGGGCTTTCGTCGAACAGGATTATGACCGGTCCGGCGGTTTTCTAAGTGCGACCAATCATTTCATGCTCAAGAGTGGCGAAGATGGGAGCGGCGAGCACTGGACGGGTCGGCTGCGCAACATGAAAATCCCGCTCCTCGTTATCCACGGCACCGACGATCCCATCTTTCCAGTCGAGCATGGCGCCGCTCTTGCCGACGCGGTCGCCGGTGCAAGGTTGCTCCGGATCGAGGGCGGCGGCCACGAGCTGCATCCCGACGACTGGGCCGCGATCATCGATGCGATCGTCGCCCACAGCCGGGCCACGTAGCAGCGGGCCGAACCTTGACACCGGATGCCCGCGAGACGAAGCACCAAAGATAGGAGCAAAAATGTCCCTGATTATGCACCTTCATCCACTGGCCTCCTTCTGCTGGAAGCCGCTGATCGCGCTCTATGAGAACGGCACGCCATTCACATCCGTCGTTGTCGATCTCGGCAATGAACAATCGCGGGCGGCGTTTCTGAAATTGTGGCCGCTCGGCAAGATGCCGGTGCTGCGCGATGAAGCGCTTGACCGGACCGTGCCGGAATCGACGATCGTCATCGAATATCTCAACGCGTATTATCCTGGGCCGGTCGAACTGATCCCCGCCGATCTCGATCTCGCTCGCCAGACCCGGCTCGCCGACCGCTTCTATGACTTCTACGTCCAGGAACCGATGCAGAAGATCGTTGGCGACCGGCTGCGGCCGGAGGGCAAGACCGATCCGTTCGGCGTCGAGCAGGCCCGCGCCCAGCTGCGCAGCTCCTACGCCATCATTGAACAGGACATGCGGTCGAGGACATGGACGGTGGGTGCGAGCTTCACCATGGCCGACTGCGCTGCCGCCCCCGCGCTGTTCTACGCCAACAAGGTCGAGCCGTTCGGAGACGAATATCCTGCGGTCAGGCGCTATCACGACCGGTTGCTGCAACGCCCCTCGGTTGCCCGTGTGATCGAGGAAGCGCAGCCGTATTTCAAGCTCTTCCCCTACAACAATGGCTAGAGTGGTTCATCGTTCACGGAAACGCCGAACCGCTCTATCTCTTTGTTTTTGCGCAATTCCGGACGGAAAACCGTTTCACACTTTTCCTGGAATTGCTCTAGGCCCGATGCTGCCTAGTTGCTCGACGCGCTGACGATGCCTCTCAGCTTCCGGGTGAACCGAGCTGCTCCGCATCCCAGAACTGGTCAAGCCAGATGTTGAGCTTCAGGAAGCCGGCATTGCTGACCGTATAGACGCGCCTGGTGCCTTCCGGCTTGGCGTTGACCAACCCCGCATCAAGCAGCACCTTCAGGTGCTGCGAAACGGCCGGGCGGGACACCGGCAAGCCGGATGCCAATTCGTTGACGGTCTTCGGTCCGCGCCGGAGCTCTTCCAAGAGATGGCGCCGGTTGGGATCGGCAATCGCCATGAAGGCGTCGGAAAGCATCATGCCTTATTTGTGGGGCAAAGCGCCTCGAATCTCAACTGTCGGCTTCAGCTTTTCTACGCGGGTCGAGCCGCAACGCTTCCGGCGTCACCGAGCGATCGGCGGGCTGGGTCTTGAAGGCATCGCGGCCTTCGATCGGCACCGGCGCGCGACGGCTGATGCGCAGCAGCGTATAGCCAGCCAGGCTGAGATGCGCGAGCGCAGTGGCCAGGAACAGCCCCTCAGGGCGCATCCAGCCCATCAGGCCGGCGGCCACCAGCGGACCGATCATCGTGCCGAAGCCATAAAGCAGCAGCAGGCCGCCCGACACTTTGACGAAGTCCTCCGATCGCGCATGGTCATTGGCATGCGCCACCGCGATCGAATAGAGCGTGTAGGCGAAGGCACCGTAGGCGGCGGTGCAGACGATGACGAAGACGCCGGAGCGCGGTTCGAACAGGAAGATGGCGATGGCAAACAGCGCAGCGCCGAAGGCCGCGCCCGCCAGCACGAAACGACGGTCCGTCGTGTCGGAGAGCCGCCCGGCCGGAAGCTGCATGGCGGCGCCGGCGATGACCACGAGGCTCATCATCAGCGCGATCTCGGCTGTCGAGATGCCGATGCGCGCTCCATAGACGGCACCAAGTGTACCCCAGGCGCCGTTGGCGATGCCGATCAGCACGCAAGCGATCGCCGACACCGGCGAATTGACGTAGAGCCCCTTGACGTCAAGCGACACGTCCTGCAGCGGCTTGGGGTGAGACGCCGTCGAGACCGCCGTCGGGATCAGCGACAGGCAGAACAGAATGCCGGTGATCATGAACAGCGACGCCGATCTCACATCGCCGCCGGCAACGATCATCTGACCGCCCATGATCGAGGCATAGGTGACCATCATGTAGAGGCCGAAGACGGTGCCGCGGTTTTCGTTGGTGGCCTTCTCGTTGAGCCAGCTTTCGATGACCATGAAGGCGCCGGCCATGGTGAAGCCGGTGAAGGCGCGCAGCAGGATCCAGGTATATTCGTCGATGATCAGGCCGGTGAGCAGTGCGACGATCGCTCCCGATGCGGCAAAGGCGCCGAAAGCCCTGACATGACCGGCGCGGCGCACGATGCGTGGCGCAAAGAAGCAGCCGGTGACGAAGCCGCCGGCCCAAGCCGTGCCCATCAGGCCGAGCGATGCCGTCGAGAAGCCCTCCACCTGGCCGCGCAACGGCAACAGCAGACCGTGCAGTCCGGATGCCGCCAACAGGAACGCGGTGCCGCGCAGCAGCGAGAGGATCGGTCTGTAGCTTGCGAACATTTTTCAATCCGGCTGGGGTTTAGGGCACAAGTCTGGAGACAGCGGCATTCGGGCTTTTCGGCGGCGTGCCCGAGCTTTTGGAATTACCCGCAGTAACTACCCGCGGCGAAACAGCGCCTCTGCCGCCGACTTGGTCGAGCCCTTGGTCTTGAGCTCGGCTTCCAGCCGGGCGATCTCGTCGCGCAGGATGCCGATCCGTTCGGACAATTCATCGACGGAAAGCAGCGACAGATCCTGCCCGATCTCGTACGGGCGCGCTTTCTTCTTGGGTTCGTCGTCGAAGATCGCCATCGTCGCTCCTCCGTGATTGCCCATTTGCCTGATTTGCCAATGAGCATACATAGGGCAAGGGTATGGATGCAAATGGCGGGCAAGAGCTGGCACGAGAAACCGGCGGAGCACGACGGGAAAATTCATGGCGAACGCACAGAAAATTCCGGCGAAGATGATGGCGATCGCCATATCGGAACCGGGCGGGCCGCGGGTGCTGAAAGCGGAAACCCGCGACGTACCGGTTCCCGGTCCCGGCGAGATCCTGATCCGGGTGCGGGCCGCCGGCGTCAACCGGCCGGACGTGCAACAGCGCAAGGGCGCCTATCCGCCACCGCCGGGAGCGTCGGATCTGCCGGGCCTGGAAGCAGCAGGCGAAGTCGCTGCCCTTGGTGACGAGATATCGCGCTGGCGCGTCGGCGACCGGGTCTGTGCGCTGACGGCGGGCGGCGGCTATGCCGAATATGTCAGAGTGCACGCCGGCAGCGTGCTGCCGCTGCCCGCCGGCTTTACTTACACCGAAGCGGCGGCGCTGCCGGAAAACTACTTCACTGTTTGGCACAATGTCTTCGAGCGCGGCGGCCTGAAGAGCGGCGAGACACTGCTCGTGCATGGCGGCTCGTCGGGTATCGGCACCACGGCGATCCAGCTTGCTGCCGCTTTCGGCGCCTATGTCGTCACCACCGCCGGCAGCAAGGAGAAATGCGACGCCTGCCTCAAGCTCGGCGCCGACCGGGCGATCAACTACCGCGAGGAGGACTTCGTCGCCGCAGTCAAGGAGGCAACCGGCGGCAAGGGTGCCAATGTCATCCTCGACATGGTCGGCGGCGACTATGTGGCGCGAAACTATGAGGCTGCAGCCATGGAAGGCCGCATCGTCCAGATCGCGACGCAGGGCGGGGCAGTGGCGAGCGCCGATTTCTTCAAGATCATGGCCAAGCGGCTCGTGCACACAGGATCGCTGCTCAGGCCACGCACCGTGGAGTTCAAGGCGGCAGTTGCGGCTGCGCTCGAGGCGCAGGTTTGGCCGCTGCTCGGCACGCGCAAGGTTGCGCCGGTGATGGATACGATCTTCCCGCTCAAGGAAGCGTGGCGGGCGCATGAGCGGATGGAGGAGGGTGAGCACATCGGCAAGATTGTGCTCGATGTCGCCTGACGGCCCGCAAACAGGCTGAACGAAAGCTTAATGGTGCAATGCAACAAACGCATTGCGGCCATGCAAAAGCGTCTGTTCAATTTTTCATCGCCGATGCCTATTTACGCGGCATCAAAACGATGGAGGACTATCATGAACCCGATCCGCGCTTTCCGTAACTGGCGCATGTACAACGAAACCGTGCGCGAACTGAACCGGCTGAATGCTCGTCAGCTCAACGACCTCGGCATCAACCGCGGCGACATCGAGAGAATCGCCCGCAAAGGGCTTTGATCTCGAGCACGATCCCGCTCGAAGACCGGGCGCCGCTTTTCGGCAACGCCGAGCCGCGGTTCGGGATCAAGCTTTAGAAGCCAGAGCCGCAGCAGACGGATTTCCGTCGCCGGTTCCGAGCCCGCCCGACCTTGGTCTGGCGGGCTTTGTCTTTTTGAAGGTTTCGACTGCATGGCGTCATCTGCCGACCCTTCGCGGTCTGCTGGTCGCGCTGCCGTGCCGTCCTTGACGCGCGCCTGCCAAAAACATTGCGAAACGGCGAGCGAGCGGTTATATAGACCGCGATTTTCCCATTTTGGTGGCTCTAAACCACCGCCCGCGCGGGAACGCGGGCGAACGAGAAGGATTTTTGTAATGGCCAATACGCTGCTGATGCCAAAGGCGACCGCCGTCTGGCTGGTTGACAACACAGCGCTTTCCTTCGAGCAGATTGCGCAGTTCTGCGGACTGCATCCGCTTGAGGTCAAGGCGATCGCCGACGGCGAGTCGGCGCAAGGCATCAAGGGCATGGACCCGATCATGACCGGCCAGCTCACTCGCGACGAGATCACGCGCGCCGAGAAGGACGCCAACCACCGGCTGAAGCTCTCCGATCCCAAGGTGCGGGTGCCGGAATCCAAACGCAAGGGTCCGCGCTACACGCCGCTGTCGAAGCGCCAGGACCGGCCCAACGCCATCCTCTGGCTGGTGCGCAACCATCCCGAGCTCAAGGATGCGCAGATTGCCCGCCTTGTCGGCACAACGAAGTCGACGATCGACCAGATCCGCGACAGAAAGCACTGGAACTCCGCCAATCTCCAGCCGATGGATCCGGTGACGCTCGGCCTGACGTCGCAGATCGACCTCGATATGGAAATCAACCGCGCCTCGCGCGGCCGCGAGCAGGCGCAGCCGGTCGGCGATACGCTGCTGCCGGCCGCCTTGACCGAACGGCTGGTGCCGGCGCCCGAAAAGCCGAAGGACGAGGACCGCGAACTTGACGCCAACGCCGTCTTCGCCAAGCTTTCGGCGCTGAAGTCGAAGGACAAGGACGCCGACGAAGAGGAATAGGTCTGGCATCCAAAACTAAAAGCCCGCTTTCAAGCGGGCTTTTTTTGTGATCTTCCGTGTCAGCTTCGCGCCGCCCGGTCCGGCGCCATGCCGTAATCCTCGCTGCGCTCCACCGCGCGATAGAAATCAGCGAGCTGCTTGCCGCGCTCCGGCTTGAAGGTGCGGCCGGCGATGACCACCGAGGCGATGCGGTCGATGCGGAAGGCGCGGAAATCGCCGCGCATCTCACACCAGGCGACCAAGGTCCACACCTTGCCCCAGAACCACAGGCCGAGCGGGCGGATGTCGCGCGCGGTGCTGCGGCCGGCCTCATCCGAATAGTCGATGGTCAGCACCTGACGTTTCTCGATGGACCGCTCGATCAGGTCGATGGCTTCGCGGGCGGCATCGCTTACCACCCACATCGGCGTGTGGATCTCGGTACGGGCGATGCGGTCCTTTTCGGCGTCGGGCAACACGGCGCCTATCTTGACCAGCGCCTCGTCGGCGGCTCGCGCCATGGCCGCGCCGCCAAAGGCGCGCACCATGCGGGCGCCGGCGACCAGCGCGACGATCTCGTCACGCGTGAACATCAGCGGCGGAAGATCGAAACCCTCCCTCATCATGTAGCCGACACCGGCCTCGCCGTCGATCGGCACGCCGGTCGACTGCAGGTCTGCGATGTCGCGATAGATCGTCCGCTCGGAAACCTCGAGCCACGTGCCCAGCTTCTGGGCGGTGACCAGACGACCACCACGCAGATGCTGCACGATCTGGAAGAGCCTGTCGGCGCGGCGCATCGTATGGTCCCTCGGCGTCTATCGTTCCAGCCCTTCGCGCTTGCGCTGCGCGGCGACGAAGGCCGCGCCGAAGGACAGTTTCCTCGTTGTCGGCGTGTTTGCGTCGACCACCCGCCAGAACGGCGCAAAGTCGCCCAGCGCCATGCCACGCTCAAGATCCTCGTTGGCGGCCTCGGCGACGGTGCGCAGATGATAGCCGATGGTGACCGGACATGTCATCTCGGCACCGTGCTCGATGGCGAGAGCGGTGCGCAAAGCGCGGATATTCATGTCCATGCCTTCGGGGATAGAGCGGATGAATGCATGGACCTGGCGAGCTGTAGGAACCAGCATCGGCTGGCCTTCGACGACGTCGCCGATGGTGCGTGGCGACGGTGTTATGCCGTTGATGCCAGGCGTGTTCAGCCTGTCGTTCCAGCTTTTCATCGATCGTCCTCTCGGCCATCCGGCTCCGGCGGCCATTGCACTATGGCACGAGCCTCCTGACACCATACTGTCAGGAGGCTTCAGCATGCCCATTTCAGCTCGTCGCCAGGTTGCATCCAAACGCCACGCGGAAAGCTTGCCTCAATTGCCGCCATTACGGCGGTCGCCATACATGTCCGGCCAACCAATATCCTTGCGGATGTCCGCCGGCAGGGTGTTCATGAATCGCTGGGTGCGGATCTCATTGCGGATCGTCCGGATCTTGCCGACATAGTGCTGCACGCTACGCAGAATGGTAATACCGTTCATGGCTGGTCTCCTCTCTTTCGATGCAGGCACTATCGCACACCCCTGCTGACAGCAGTCTGTCAGGAAGGTGCGTCTCTCCTGACCGGCGTTCCGATTTGTCGACCGAAGTGATCAGGCAGTGCTGAAAAGAGGCCTGCTGCACTGGAAAGACGGCGATTCCGGAGCCGCTTTGACAGCCAGCCGCGATGCTGATCAAAGGCTGCATGTCGAAACTTCTCGCGCTCGTCATCATCGCCATGATGGTCATCCAGCTCATCAAGCCGCTTGGCTGGCCCGGGCTGAAGCGGCGCAGCGATTTCTGGAAGCTGGCGCTGCTGGCGATGGCGGCGATTTCGATTACGGCGGTGCTCGGGCACTGGACGTAGTGCGGGCGGCCCGCTACGCGACGCCCGGTTCGTTGGCGAGCACCAGGCTGACCAGATGTTCCGCCCAGGCTCGGTAGCCGGCTTCCGAAGCGTGAAATCCATCCGATGCGAAGCCGGCATCGGCATCCGTGATCGGCAGCCGGGGCGCCGGTATGGCGCCGCGTTCGAGGCAAAGGCGCTCGCCCATCCGGTTCATTTTGACGGCGCGGATTTCGAGGATCTTGCCGAGCAGCGGCGGCATTGCCGGAGCCCGGGTGAACTCCAGCACCGGCGACCACACGACGCGCGCTTCCGGCCATTTGGCGCGCAGCGCGTAGAGCAGGCCGCCAAACTCGCGCTTGAAGCGCGGTACCGAATGAAAATTCTTGGTGTCGTTGGTACCGATGGCCAGCACGATATGCGTCCACGGATCGGCCGATAGATTGGGCAGCACATGATCGCGGATCTGGCCAGAGGTTGCCGAGTTGAAGCCGGCCGCCCGCCAGCGCACGGTGCGGCCGGTGCGTTGCGCAATCAGAACTGCCAGTTGCGCGGCCAATCCGTTTTCGGAATTGCCGATCCCTACCGAAGCGGCGGAGGAATCGCCAAGCACCAGAACCGAGATTGCTGGCACCAGGCCAGATATCTCGTGCATGACCGGACCTTGTGCCGGCAGCATGCGGGCGGTGCGGCGACGCACGCCAAGTCCTTGCCAGACATAAACCGGAAAGGCGAGCCAGGTGAGAAGGGTCGGAAAGCGCCGCATGGCAAGTCCCTTTTAGGGCATAGCGAACAGCACTTAGCGCATGTCGGGCCGAAGGCGAAAGACCTTGGGTGACCGCCCGTCGTCAATGGCAGCAGCTGTCCTGCATCTCGGGCGTATCCGCATATTCGTCGTGCAGCCGCACCCAGTCCACCAGGCTATGGTGGGGACCGGTTTCGTTGCGGCCCTTCGGCGTCAGATCGAGATAGTGATAGGCGCCGATCAGCGGATCGCCGCCTCGCGAGCGCGAGATGAAAGTCAGGAAGATGTCGCCTTTCTCGTCGCGATAGAACACGCTGGTGCCGGGAAGATCCTTCGATTGCCGCGCGCGCCGCTCGAAATTGTAGGTCGTGTCGCCGGCCGCGATCTGCTTGTCGGTGAATGACACCTGCATGTCGAAGTTGAAGTCCGAGGCGTAGGACGACACCCAGTCGAATTTCCAGCCCATGCGCTGCTTGTAGGGCAGAAGCTCGGCCAGCGGCGCCCGCGCCACCACCACGAGTGAGACGTCGTGATGCCTGAGATGCTGGTTGGCACCGTCGATGTGGTCGGCAAGGAACGAGCAGCCCTCGCAGCGATAATCGGCGCCCGGCCCGAACATGAAATGGTAGACGATCAGCTGGCTGTTGCCGTCGAACAGGTCGGGCAGTTTCTTTGGCCCTTGCTCGGTCTCGAAGACATAGTCCTTGCGGATCTTCAGCCACGGCAATTCGCGGCGTTCGGCGGCGACGCGGTCGCGAAAGCGCGTCAATTCCTTTTCGCGCGCCAGATGCGCCTTGTGCGCCTGAAACCATTTTTCCTGCGATACGGTCTTGTTGTTTGGCATAGGTCTGCTCCTCTTTTCACGGAGGACGATCGGCAGCGAGGAATGCCGACACAGAGCTGCATTTTTAGTTGCAGGAAATCGCAGACCTTGCTGCTTTCAAACAAACCCGGGCACATGGCCCGGGTCGGAGGGAACGCAACCTGAATTCCGTCAGGCGGCTTGCTCCAGCGTCGGCTGCCATTGTCCAAGCGCTGCCAGATGGTTCATGTGGGCGCGATGGGCGAAGGCGGCCTGTGCGGCGGCGACGTTCGCCGGCTTGCCGCTCCAGGCCTTCTGCGGAGCGGCCTGCAAGGCGCGGCCGTAGGAGAAGGTCAGCTTCCACGGATGCGGGCCGATAGCGTTGATGGCATTGAGGTTGGCGGTCGCCTGCTCGTCCGTTTGTCCGCCTGACAGGAAGGCGATGCCTCCGATCGCGGCCGGCACCGTCTCGCGGAACAGTTTTATGGTCTTTTCGGCGACTTCGTCGGGGCTGCTGACCTTGCCTGATTTCTTGCCGGCCAGCACCATGTTCGGCTTCAGGATGGTGCCTTCGAGCACGACGCGAGCCGCATAGAGCTCGGTGTACAACTTTGTCAGTGTCGCCTTGCTGATCTCGTAGCAGGTGTCGATGTCGTGGGCGCCGTCCATCAGCACCTCCGGCTCGACGATCGGCACGATGCCGGCCTCCTGGCAAAGCGCGGCGTAACGGGCGAGCGCATGGGCGTTCGAGCCGATCGAGGTGGCGGAAGGCACGCCCTTGGCAACATCGATGTCGATCACCGCGCGCCATTTGGCGAAGCGGGCGCCGAGCTTGTAATAATCGGCAAGGCGTTCGCGCAGGCCGTCCAGGCCCTCGGTGATGGTGTCGCCGGGAAAGCCGGCCAGCGGCTTGGCGCCGGCGTCGACCTTGATGCCGGGGATAGCGCCTGATGCCTTGATGATGTCGACCAGCGGTGTGCCGTCGGCGGCCTTCTGGTGAATGGTCTCGTCGTAGAGGATGACGCCGGAAATGTACTTGGTCATTGCATCGCTGGCGCGGAACATCATCTCGCGATAGTCGCGGCGGCTGTCGGCGGTCGACTCGACGCCGATGACGTCGAAGCGCTTCTTGATGGTGCCGGAGCTCTCGTCGGCAGCCAGCAGGCCCTTGCCATTGGCCACAATCGCGGCGGCAATGTCCTCGAGACGTTCGCTCATCGTGCTTCTCCTGAAAGAATTGATCCGTGCCCAGCAGACCACCAGAGCAGCGCAGGTTCAAGTCGAACAATTTCGCCGGGTAAGCGCGAATCGATTGAAAGTCGCGGGCGCCCTCTTTCGCGCTGTTATTGCGGCCGATCTCAGCGCTTCAGCACGTCGACGCCAGGCAAGGGTTTGCCTTCCATCCATTCCAGGAAAGCGCCACCGGCCGTCGAGACATAGGTGAAATCGTCGGCGACGCCGGCATGGTTGAGTGCCGCTACCGTGTCGCCGCCGCCGGCGACGGAAACCAGTTTGCCGGCCTTGGTGCGCGCTGCCGCGTGCCTGGCCGTCGCCACCGTTGCGTGGTCGAATGGCTCGATCTCGAAGGCGCCGAGCGGCCCGTTCCAGACCAGCGTCGCGGCGCGGTCGATCCATTCGGCAATGGTTTTCACGGTCTTTGCGCCGACGTCGAGGATCATGCCGTCGGCCGGCACGTCTGCTATGGCGACGGTCTCGCTGGCGGCGCCGGCCTTGAACTCCCTGGCGACAACGCCGTCGGCGGGCAGGATGATGGCGCAGCCGGCCTCGGCCGCCTCGATCATGATCTGCTTGGCGGTGGTCGCGAGATCACGCTCGCACAAGGATTTCCCGACATCGGTGCCGCGTGCCGCGAGAAACGTGTTGGCCATGCCGCCGCCGATGACCAGCGCGTCGACCTTCTTCACCAGGTTCATCAACAGGTCGATCTTGGTCGAGACCTTGGCGCCGCCGACGATGGCGACAACCGGACGGACGGGATTTCCAAGACCCTTTTCCAACGCGTCGAGCTCGGCCTGCATGGTGCGGCCGGCGAAGGAAGGCTGCACATGCGCCAACCCTTCCGTCGACGAGTGGGCGCGGTGCGCAGCGGAGAAGGCGTCGTTGACGAAAATGTCGCCGTTGGCGGCGAGCTTTTCGGTGAAGGCCGGATCGTTCTGCTCCTCGCCCTTATGGAAGCGGGTGTTCTCGAGCAGCAGCACGTCGCCATTATTCATGGCAGCAATGGCATTTCCCGCCTTGTCGCCGATGCAGTCGGCGGCAAAGCCAACCGGGCGGCCGAGCACTTCCGCCGTCGCCTTGGCGATCGGCTCGAGCGAGAATTCCGCCGCCGGTCCATCCTTCGGCCGGCCGAAATGGGCAAGCAGGATGACCTTGGCGCCCTTGCCGGAGAGCTCGGCAATGGTCGGCGCAATGCGCTCGATGCGGGTGGCGTCGGTGACCTTGCCCTCGGCGACGGGAACGTTGAGGTCGACACGCACCAGCACACGCTTGCCGCTGATATT
Organism: Mesorhizobium sp. M0207; assembly: GCF_040321995.1. Classification (NCBI taxonomy): domain Bacteria; kingdom Pseudomonadati; phylum Pseudomonadota; class Alphaproteobacteria; order Hyphomicrobiales; family Phyllobacteriaceae; genus Mesorhizobium; species Mesorhizobium sp. M0207. Next base: position 244,119 of record NZ_JAMYSQ010000004.1, on the reverse strand, counting down.
GCCGATGTCGTCCAGTGTCTTGAAGCCGGCCATGCTGATCCCTTTCGCGAAAAATCGCGGGGACCTTACCCCGCATCGACGACGATGCAAGACCTGCCTAACAGTTCACCGAAAATATGATTCACGTATCGAGGACGAAGTGCCCACGGGGAGCGAGATGGGCAGCAATGGCGCAAAACGCACCGACATATGGCTTTACCGGTTGCGCACCACGATGCAGGCGCCGCCGACGCTTTGCAGCTTGTCGCAGATCGTGTCGGCCTTGGCTCTGCTATCGGCGCCGATCCGCACGGCATAGATGCCGCGCCTGCCGATCGGTGTGCGGACCCGGCTGACCACCGGATCGTGGCCGGCAAGCAGTGCCGGGAACCGGCTTTTCACTCTCAGCCACTGGTTGAGCGCCGCGGCGCGGCGAAAATTGCCGGCCACCTGCACGCCCCACGGCTTGATGTTGATCGACGACATCGGCACGGTTCTGGACATGATCACCGGCAGCTCGCGGCAAGCAGCAGCGAAACTCGCCTTCTTGTCGAGCGGCCGGATGACGCCGGCGTAGGCGGTATTGGTGAAGTTGTCGGCCGGCTCGCCCATGACGTCCAGAACGTAGCTTTCGGTCTCCATCGGCAAGAAGCCGCCCGAATTCAGCCAGCGCGTCACCCGGCTCTCGCCGGCATTGTAGGCTGCGGCGGCGAGGCCGAGATTGCCGAAACCGGATTTCATTTCGGCGAGGTATTTTGCCGAGGCCGGGATCGCCTGTTCGATGTCGAAGGAATTGGCGAGCCCGCGCATCTTGGCGGTACCCGGCATGAATTGGGCGATACCCTCAGCGCCGACGGGGCTGACCGCATTGGGATCGAAACGGCTTTCCTTCCAGATCAGCCGGGCAAAGAAATCCCGGGGCAGCCCGTTCTGGTCGGCATGCGTCTCGATCAGGTTGCAAACCTGGTCGATCAGCTTCTTTTTGGCGGGCCGTGGTGGATCGGCCTGAACGGCTGTCGCCCAGATCAGCCCGCAAATGACAACCAGCGCCGCGCCCAGCAAACGCCGCATCGAACTACTCCGCCGCGGCTTTGTCGTGCTGCCCGAACCGCCGTTCGATATAGTCGGCGACCATCTTCTCGAAATCCGCGGCAATCGATGGGCCGCGCAGGGTCGCCGCCTTCTTGCCGTCGACGAATACCGGGGCGGTCGGCGTCTCGCCGGTGCCGGGCAGCGAAATGCCGATATCGGCATGTTTGGATTCGCCCGGACCGTTGACGATGCAACCCATCACCGCGACTTTGAGGTTCTCGACGCCGGGATATTGTTCACGCCACACCGGCATGTTCTTGCGCAGGTCGGCCTGGATGTTCTGGGCAAGCTCCTGGAACACGGTCGAGGTTGTGCGGCCGCAGCCCGGGCAGGCGGCGACGATTGGCACGAACTGCCGGAAGCCCATGGTCTGCAACAGCTCCTGCGATACCTGCACCTCGCGCGTGCGGTCGCCGTTCGGCTCCGGCGTCAGCGAGATGCGGATTGTGTCGCCGATGCCTTGCTGGAGCAGGATGCCCATGGCCGCGGACGAGGCGACGATGCCTTTCGAGCCCATGCCGGCCTCCGTCAGGCCGAGGTGCAGCGCATGGTCGGATCGGGTGGCAAGCTCGGTGTAGACGGCGATCAGATCCTGCACGCCGCTGACCTTGGCCGACAGGATGATTTTCTCGCGCGCAAGGCCGATCTCTTCGGCCATTTCGGCCGACAGGATCGCCGATTGCACGATTGCCTCGCGCGTCACTTCCTGCGCCGTCAGCGGAAAGCCCTGGGCCTGGTTGTCGTCCATCAGCCGGGTCAGCAGCTCCTGGTCAAGCGAACCCCAATTGACGCCGATGCGCACCGGTTTGTCGTATTTGATCGCCATCTCGACGATCGCCGCGAACTGCCGGTCTTTCTTGTCCTTGAAGCCGACATTGCCGGGATTGATACGGTATTTGGCCAGTGCCTCGGCACAGGCCGGGTGGTCGGCCAGGAGCTTGTGGCCGATATAGTGGAAATCGCCGACCAGCGGCACGTCGATGCCGAGCCGTTCCAGCCGCTCGCGGATAGCCGGTAGGGCCGCAGCGCTTTCGTCGCGATCGACGGTTATGCGCACGATCTCGGAGCCGGCACGATGCAGCGCCGCCACTTGCGCGACCGTCTGGTCGACATCGGCCGTATCGGTGTTGGTCATTGACTGGACGACGACCGGCGCACCGCCGCCGACCATCACGCCGCCGACATCGACACCGACCGACCTGCGGCGTGGGAAGGGTGAGGAAAAATATCCGGTCATGCCGGCTGCCTTTAATCTTGAAGGTCCGGGCATGAGGTGGAGGAGCAAAGATGGCTTGTCAATGGCGACTGGCGCGCAGGCCCAGCAAATCGGAAATGACAAGACGGCAGCTTGCCGCAAATCCACGAACGTTTCCGGTAGCATAGCGATGCCACCGGAAAGATCGCGCGCCGGGCGGCGCTTCTAGTCCTGGAAGGGCTTCAGTGCGTCGTCGGTTTCGCCTTCAGTTTTTCAATCTCGTCCTTGAGCGCCAGCTTGCGCCGCTTGAGATTCACGATTTCGAGGTCGTCTACCGATGGATGGGTCATCGCATCATCGATTTCGCGTTCGATGTCGCCGTGTTTCCGCTGCAGCTCATCAAGATGGGATGCAAGAGACATGATTGGTTCTCCCTTTCATGGTTTCCTCGGATTGCAGCCGTCATGGCACGTCCACCGCAGGCTCGCTTCTATGACGGCATAATGACAGTGTGCCACCATCGCGCACCGATGTCGAATGCTGCGTGGTAGCATTCCACGCCAATATGAAATGTGATATGGGCTGCGCGCCGGTGCAAGAAGACCCGGTCCCGCCCAATCAGGCCCATAGTTTGGGCGCCGCAGACGTGCAGACGGTAAAAATGTCCGATCAGGAACAGGCAGATATCCGCCTCGAATATTCCCGGCTGAAGCAGGAACACGCCGATTTCGACGCCGCCATCAATGCGATGATCGCCATGAATTGCGACCCGCTGCAGATCCAGCGCATGAAGAAAAAGAAGCTTTTCCTGAAGGACAGGCTGATGGCGCTGGAAGACAAGATCATTCCAGACATTATCGCTTGAACGGACGCCGGCGCCGGCCTGCTGGAAAAGCGGTTATGCCGCGATCGAAAGCCGTGCGGCGCGCTCGCGCAACAACGCTATCAGGTCGTCGGTCTTTTCGGTCGAGGTATCGATCGGAACCACCAGGCACATCGTCGCCTCGACCCTGCCCGGCGCTGAAAAGACCGGCGCGGCCAGGCATTTGGTGTAGGCATCGACAAGGCCGGAGGTGACGCAGTAGCCGGCCGACTTGGCGACGGCGATGTCGGCTATGAAATCGTCGAGACGCAACCTGCGGCCGTCGGGCAGTACGAGATCGTCTTCCGAGACCATATCCTCGATCGCTGCCCTGTCGAAGCCGGCGAGGAGCAGCCGCCCGGAAGCTGTCCAGGGGAGCGGTATTTGCAGACCCGTCGCCGAGCTGATCCGGAATGGCCTCGTTCCCGGGCTTGAATGGACGATGGTGTAGCGGCCGCTTTGCAGCATGCAGAGCTCCGAGGTCTCGCCGGTCTCGCGCGACAGATGGTCGACTTCCTGGCGCCCTCGCCTGAGCAGGTCGTTGCCCCGCACATAGTCCATTCCGTAGAGATAAAGCTTCTTTCCGAAATAAACCCGATTGCCGTCTCCGGCCATCTCCAGCAGACCTGCGTCGACCAGCGAGCGCACCAGCGTATAGGTCGTCGACCGCGGTGCATTCACCCCTCTGGCAAGATCGCCGACGCCGATCGCGCGCTGGGTCGTGTGGAGAAACTCCAAAATCTGGAGGACCCGGTTGAGACCCTTCTCCCGAGAGCCCGAGTGCTTGTCTTCGTCCAGACCGGCGTCCGGTCGAGCGGCCAAGGCATTGCCATCTTGCATTATCGATCCCTGATGTTAATCTGTCTTGTACAGAGTACAGGCGTCTCTTGTAAGGGACAATGACGTCAGTTGCAACCGATGCCTGTACTGCTGCTCCAAAGGGGAACACAACACGAAAGGAGGTCGCCGTGAACGACACATCCAAAAGGCGTGAATTTCTGAAACTGGGAATGGCCGGGCTTGCAACGGCCGGAGTGATGAGCGCCGCTACCGCGGTCGACGTTCAGAAAGCGGCGGCCCAGGCAGCGCCGGACAGCCTGCTGCGCACCGTCCTCGAGCGCGGCAAGGTGATCGTCGGCACCGGCAGCACCAATGCGCCCTGGCATTTCGAGAACGACGCCGGCGAACTGGTGGGCATGGACATCACCATGGGTCGCATTCTTGCCAAGGGGCTTTTCGACGATCCGACCAAAGTGGAATTCGTCATGCAGGATCCGGCTCAGCGCATTCCGAACGTGACCACCAACAAGGTCGACATCACCATCCAGTTCATGACCATGACCGCCCAGCGCTCGCAGCTGATCCACTTCTCCCGACCCTACTACGTCGAAGGCATCGCCTTGCTGACCCTTCCGAACGCCGAAAACAAGACCTTCGACAAGCTGCTTGCCGGCGGTTCGGCGACGCGGATTTCCATCCTGCAAAATGTCGATGCCGAGGCTAACGTGCATATCGTCCTGCCGGAGTCGCAGGTGATGCAGATAGACACGCAGGCCAACGTGCTGCAGGCCCTGGAATCGAAGCGCGTCGACGCCGCCGCGGTCGATCTGTCAACGGTGCGCTGGCTCGCCTCGCGCAATCCGGACAAATACTTCGATGCCGGCAAGAGCTGGTTCTCAATGCTTTATGGTGCCGCGCTTCGGCAGGGCGACCTCGACTGGCTGACCTTCGTCAACCAGACCTTCACCATCGCCATGTTCGGTCATGAAACGGCACTCTACGACGCTGCGTTCAAGGATTATTTCGGACAGGAGCCGCCGGCGCGCCATCCCGGTTTCCCAGTCATTTGATGCAAGCGGGCGGAAGGACAACGTCCTTCCGCCTTCTCTCATCACAGCCCTCCATGACGAGGACGCATGGGTTATACTCTCAACTTCAACCTTATCTGGCGGCATTTCGACAAGCTCTGGGGCGGACTGCTGCTAAGCCTCGAACTGGCCGTCATCTCGATTGCGATCGGCATCGTCATCGGGCTCGTTCTGGCGGTCTGGTACGTGTCGGCCGGACGTGCGGTGCGGACCATCATCGCGGGGTATGTCGAGTTCATCCGCAACGTGCCGCTGATCCTGCTCGTCTATCTGGTCTTCTACGGCTTGCCGACGGTGGTCGACATTGCCTACAGCGCGCAAACCTCATTCATTGCCACGCTGTCGCTCTACAGCGGCGCCTACCTGGTCGAGGTGTTTCGCTCGGGGCTCGAGGCGGTGCCGCGCGGTCAGCTCGACGCCGGCAAGGCAATCGGCCTGACGCCATGGCAAAGGCTGCTCGATGTGCGCCTGCCGACGATGCTGCGCATAACCCTGCCGGCGCTTTCCAACACATTCATATCGCTCTTCAAGGATACGTCCGTGGCGTCGGTCATCTCGGTACCCGAACTCACCTATGGCGCCCAGTGGATCAACTTCAACACGTTCCGCATTGTCGAAGTCTATCTGGTGGTGACGGCAATGTACCTGTTGACCGGCTACACGCTGCTTTTCGCGCTGCGGCTCGTCGAGCGCCGGTTCAAGGCGGCGCGCTGACATGCTGAGCCAGATCATCTACGCCTTGCCGTTCCTCGCCGAAGGCTTTGCCGTAACCTTGTGGGTGTCGCTGCTGGTCGTGGTGTTATCGCTCATCGCCGGCGTGCTGATGGGCGTCGGCCTTGTCTATGGTCCTTTTCCGCTGCGCTGGGCAGTGCGCATCTTCAGCGACACCATACGCGGCATTCCGATCCTGGTGCTGATCTTCTTCGTCTATTACGGCCTGCCCGCGGTGGGGCTGCATCTGGAATCCTTTTGGGCGGCCGTGTTCGCTCTCACCCTCTTCAAGACCGCACAAGTCGTCGAGTATCTCAGGGGCGCCGTCGGCTCGATTTCCAAGGGTCAGTCCGAGGCGGCAATGGCGATCGGACTGACCTTTCGCCAGCGGCTGGCCTACGTCATTTTTCCGCAGGCGTTCAGGCGCTTCCTGCCACCCTGGATCAATGGCGTCACCGACGCGGTGAAGGGCAGCGCGCTGGTCTCGCTGCTCGGCATCACCGACCTCATGCAGGCAATCAACCAGGTCATCGGCCGCACCTATGAGGCGATGCCACTCTACATTCTCGGTGCGCTCGTCTACTTCGCCGTCAACTACGCCCTCTCCTTGGCCAGCCGGCGCCTGGAGCGGCGTTTCTCCTTCATCCGGGAATAGCACGATGTCCAACGCCTCGCACCAGAATCCGGCACTTCTCGATGTCACCGAGGTTTCCAAAGCCTTTGGATCCGTCGAGGTCCTGCGCTCCGTCAGTCTCAAGGTGACACGCGGCGAGGTCGTGACTGTCATCGGTCCCTCCGGCAGCGGCAAGACCACGCTGCTGCGCTGCGTCAACTTCCTGGAGAGCTACGACAGCGGCTCGATCCGTATCGACGGCAAAGAAGTCGGCTATCGCGAGACGGGAACGCGCCAGCGACGCAGCGAGCGCGACCTGGCGGCGATGCGAGCCGAGACCGGAATGGTGTTCCAGAGCTTCAATCTGTTTCCGCATTTGACTGCGGCCGGCAACATCATGCTTGGCCTGCGCAAGGTGCGCGGCAAGAGCAATGCCGAGGCCCGCACCATTGCCGAGCACTGGCTCGGCCGCGTAGGCCTCGCCCACAAAGCCGACAGTCTGCCGGCCGAGCTTTCCGGCGGCCAGCAGCAGCGCGTCGGCATCGCCCGCGCCGTGGCGATGGAGCCGAAGATATTGCTTCTCGACGAGATAACCTCGGCGCTCGACCCCGAACTGGTTGGCGAGGTGCTCGAGGTCGTGCGCAGCCTCGCCGAAGACGGCATGACGATGCTGATGGTCACGCATGAAATGGCTTTTGCGCGCGACGCATCGAGCCGCATCGTTTTCATGGCGGATGGCGGCGTCAGTGCCGTCGGACCACCCGCCGAGATTCTGGCGGCGGGGTTCGACAATGAACGCCTTCGCAGTTTCCTGGCGCGGTTTCGCGCCTCGCATTTTTGACATCGGACGGCGAAAGCTGTCGCAAGGAGCTTTTATGACGCCTTACATCCGGCTCGCGGAATTGGGCCTGACACTGCCCGAGCCGCCGAAGCCCATCGCCAACTTCGTCACCTATGCCGAGAGCGGACGGCTGATCTTCCTCTCCGGCCAGGGGCCGTTGCGCGCCGATGGCGCGCTCTGCACCGGCAAGGTCGGAGAGGATGTCAGCGTTGAAGAGGCCTACGGGCATGCGCGTCTGACCGGCCTGAACCTGCTCGCCGTCATGCATGCGGCGGCCGGCGACCTCGGCCGCATCGTGCGCGTCGTCAAGCTGCTTGGCTTTGTCAATGCGACGCCGACATTCAGCGAGCACCCCAAGGTGGTGAACGGCTGTTCCGATCTTTTCGCGGCCGTCTTTGATACGCTTGGCGGACATGCCCGTTCCGCGATCGGTGTCGGCTCGCTGCCGGGCAACATCACAGTTGAAATCGAGGCGGTCGTCGAGATCGCCGCCTGAAATCTTAAACAGGATCTACAGAGATGACGACCTATGCCGCTGACCGTTCCAACACGACAATCCGCGAACGGCTTGGCCTTCGCCCAATCATCAATGTCTCCGGCACGATGACGGCACTCGGTGCTTCGATCATCGTGCCAGAAGCGATTGCCGCAATGTCGGAAATGGCCTCGCAATGGGTCGAGATGGACGATCTGCAGCGCGCCGCAAGTAGGGTGATTGCACGCCTCACCGGCGGCGAGGCCGGCTTCATCACCGCATGCTGCGCCAGCGGCATAACAATGGCGATTGCCGGCGCGATGACCGGGACCAGCCTTCTTGCGATCGAGCGGCTGCCGGACGACACAGAGGGCCTCAAATCGGAGGTCATCGTTCAGCTTGGTCACATCGTCAATTACGGCGCGCCGATCGACCAGTCGATCCGGCTTGCCGGAGCCAAGGCAGTGCCTGCCGGCACGGTCAGCGTCACCCAGGATTATCATGTTGCCGAGGCGATCCGGGACCGGACGGCGGCAGCCCTCTACGTCGTTGCGCACCACACCGTGCAATACGGCATGCTCTCGCTTGAGGAGTTCTGCGAGATTTGCCACGCCAAGGGCGTGCCGGTGATCGTCGACGCCGCCTCGGAATACGATTTGCGTGGCTTTCTGGCGCGCGGCGCCGACATTGTTGTCTACAGCGGGCACAAATTTCTCTCAGGGCCGACAAGCGGCATCGTTGCCGGCCGCAAGGATCTGGTACGGGCCGCCTATCTCCAGAACCGGGGCGTTGCGCGCGCCATGAAGGTCGGCAAGGAGAGCATTGCCGGCACTATGGCGGCCCTGGAAGCCTGGGAGCGGCGCGACCATGCCGGCATTCGCCAGCGGGAAGAAGCCGCACTGCATCTGTGGCAAACCGCATTGCAGGGCCTGCCTGGCATCGAGGCACGTATCATTCCAGATCCGACCGGAAATCCTCTCGACCGCCTGCAGGTGTTCGTTGCGCCGGAAAGCCGCTTCACCGCCGCCGGCCTCGCCTCGGCGCTTGCGGCGGGTTCACCGCCCGTGATCGTGCGCAACCACGAGGTCGAGCGCGGTCACTTCTTCCTTGATCCGTGCAATCTCCATCCCGGCGAGGCGGAGATCGTTGCCGAACGCCTGCGGGCGGTGTTGAGTGCTGCCGATCGGCCCGCGGATGCGATGAAACCCGCTCGCAAGCAGTCCGCCGGAGCGCTGCGCTGGCCGGACTAGACATCGCCAGAGCGTGGTCGAGCCAGTGCCTTCCAGCACCGGCTTCGCATCGGGCCAGTGCGCCATCACGGCAGTGTGAATGAACTTTTAGTCTTCGGGCGGAATAAACCACCCCGCCCATTGGTCTCCCAAACAGACGCCATTTCCGGCGTGCAGGAGACCGGTATGATCCACCACCACGACAATGAAGCTGACGGCATCAGCCGCCGTCATGCACTGGAATGCATGATCTGGGCCGGCACGGGAGTGCTGTGGACAATTTCGGCCGGCGTGCCGGTCTCGCTCAGCCTGCTGGGTGCGTCGCAAGCCGCCGAGGCCTTGGCCACCGGCTTCACTTTCCTCCAGATCTCCGACAGCCACATCGGCTTCGACAAGGCTGCCAACCCGCACGCCATCGACACGCTGAAGGAGGCCATCGGCAAGATCCAGGCGTTGCCGCAAAAGCCCGCTTTCATGATCCACACCGGCGACATCACCCATTTGTCGAAAGCCGCGCAGTTCGACAACGCTGCCCAGATCATCGGCGGCGCAGGCTTCGACGTGCATTATGTGCCCGGTGAGCACGACCTGATCGATGACGGCAATGGCCAGGCCTATCTCGACCGCTACGGCAAGGGCACCAAGGGCGCTGGCTGGTATTCGTTCGACCAGAACGGCGTCCATTTCATCGGGCTGGTCAACGTCGTCAACCTGAAGGCTGGCGGGCTGGGCAATCTCGGCGCCGACCAGTTGGCATGGTTGGCCGATGATCTGAAGGCGGTCACCGCCTCGACGCCAATCGTCGTCTTTGCCCATATCCCGCTATGGGCTGTTTATCCCGAATGGGGCTGGGGCACCGACGACGCGGCGCAGGCCTTGGCCCTGCTCAAGCGCTTCGGCTCTGTCACCGTACTCACCGGCCATATCCACCAGATCATGCAGAAGGTCGAAGGCAACGTTACCTTTCATACCGCGCGCTCGACCGCTTTCCCGCAACCGGCGCCGGGCACCGCAGCCTCACCCGGGCCGATGACGGTACCTGCCGGCCAGTTGCGCAGCCTGCTCGGCACAAGCAGCGTGACAGTCAAGCAAGGCGGGCAGGACCTCGCCATCATCGACAGCACGCTGGCCTGAGGGGAAATGCGATGATCCGCTTCCCATCCCGCGTCTTGGTCGTATCCCCTGTCACGTTCGGTTTGGCGGCGATCCTGATAATGGTTGCCATGCCACTGAACGCAGCAGGCCAGCCAATGGTCAAGATCGAGAACTTTGCCTTCACGCCGGCGGTGCTGACGGTAAAGCAGGGCACTACCGTGACCTTCGAGAATGACGACGACATCCCGCATCTGGTGGTCGCCAACGATGCCTCGTTTCGCTCCAAGGCGCTTGACACCGGTGACACATACGCCTTCACCTTCACCAAAGTGGGCGACTATGCCTATTTCTGCGGGCTTCACCCGCACATGCAGGGCAGGATCACCGTCGCTCCATGAGGATTTTCGGAAGGTTCTGCCCGGGATGCCGGGCGATGCGACGGTGTTGAACCAAGAGGCCGCGACCGAGCGCTTTCGCGAGGTGGTTCTGCCCCATCTCGCGGATGCGCTTGCGCTTGCCCGCTGGCTGACCGGCAACGCCGCCGACGCGGAGGATGTGGTGCAGGAGGCCTGTTTGAAGGCGCATGCGGGCATCGCCGGCTATGCCGGCGGCAATGCGCGCGCCTGGCTGCTGGCGATCGTGCGCAACGCCTCTTACTCCTGGCTGGCGCGCAACCGGCCGCGCAGTATCGTCGCCGTCGGCGACCTGAGCGACCTCGATGACATGACGGCTGCATATGGCGCCGGCCTGCCGGATACGGATAGTCCTGAGGCAAGCCTGATCGCCAAGGCCGACACGGCCGCACTCGAGGCGGCGATCGCCGCGCTGCCGCACCAATTTCGCGAGACTGTGGTGCTGCGCGACATCAACGGCCTCAGCTATCGCGAGATCGCGACGCTGCTTGGCGTGCCGCTAGGCACGGTGATGTCGCGGCTGGCGAGAGCGCGCGGTCTGCTGATATCCCAACTTGGGAGGGCGCCATGAGCGCGCACAACGATGGACTGCCCGATGACCCGGCGGGCGTGGAACTGATGATCCATGCCTTGGTCGATGGCGAGCTCGACGCAGCGGCAGCATTGGCGGTCGAGCGGCGCATTGCCGCCGATCCGGCGCTCGCGGCCGAGCATGCTCGCATCGTGGCGCTGCAGTCCGCTGTCGGCAGGCTGGCGCTGCCACAGGTCAGCGACGCCCTCAATGCGCGCATCGCGGCGATCGGCGCGACTGGCGAGGCACAGGCTCGGCCGGCGCCGACGCGGCCGCCGCAAACCGTGCCAACCCACATGCGGCCAACCCAAACGCGGCCGGGCCGCTTCGGCGCGTTCGACTGGCGCGCAATGGCGGCATCGATCCTCGTCACCGCCGTGCTGGCCAGCGGCGTGACGCAATGGGTGATGCTCAGCGGGGCGCCCGACAGCTTTGCCGCCGCGGTCGCCAGCGGCCATCGCCGCAGCCTGCTGGCAGCCAGCCCCGTGGACGTCGTCTCGTCGGACCGGCACACGGTCAAACCCTGGCTGGATGGCAGGGTCGGCCTGTCGCCGCCGGCACCTGACCTTGCCAGTGACGGCTTCGCGTTGCTCGGCGGCCGGGTCGAGGTGATCGCCGACCAGCCAGTGCCGGCACTGGTCTACAGGCACCGCGAGCACCTGATCACTCTCGTCGCGGCGCCCGAGGAAACCGGCTCGACAGCCGGACCGGTCGATCTTTCTGCTGGTGGCTTCTCGCTGGTCCACTGGAGCGACAGCGCTTTTTCCTACTGGGCGATTTCCGATGTCGAACGGCCTGAACTTGACGACTTCGTCAACCGCTTCCGAGCAGCGGCCACCCGATGACAGACCGCTCCTGTGCATGTGCGCAGCGACGGAGACGACACAAGCGGCTTTGCCGTTTCCGGCCATCCTTGCGGCTCCCCTCGATTTCAGCTAATGCGCGCTTTTGCCGCCGGAGAGCAGAAGCTTGGACGATCACCGCGCCGACGTCGCCATCATCATGGGCAGCCAGTCCGACTGGGCGACGATGCGCCACGCCGCCGAAACGCTGGAGGCGCTTGGAATTCCGCACAAGCGGCTGATCGTCTCGGCCCACCGCACGCCCGACCGGCTCTATGACTTCGCCAAGGGCGCCAAGGCGGCCGGCTACAAGGTGATCATCGCCGGTGCCGGCGGTGCGGCGCATCTGCCCGGCATGACGGCGGCGATGACGCCGCTGCCGGTGTTCGGCGTGCCGGTGGAATCAAAGACGCTGTCGGGCCAGGACTCGCTGCTATCAATCGTGCAGATGCCGGCCGGCATTCCGGTCGGCACTTTGGCCATCGGCAAGGCCGGCGCTGCCAATGCTGCCCTTCTGGCCGCCGCGGTGTTGGCGCTGAGCGACGAAAAGCTCGCCGCCCGGCTGGATAGCTGGCGCGCCGCGCAGACCGCCAAGGTGGCCGCCGAGCCCACGGACGCGCCGTGAGCCTGCCGGCGGGATCGAGCATCGGCATCATCGGCGGCGGCCAGCTTGGCCGCATGCTGGCGATGGCCGCGGCCCGCCTCGGCTACCGCATCGTCGTGCTGGAACCGCAGCCGGATTGCCCGGCGGCACAGGTTGCCAACTGGCAGATCGTCGCCGCCTATGACGACGCGGCCGCGCTTAGCGAGCTGGCTGCGGCCAGTGCCGTCGTTACTTATGAATTCGAGAACGTACCGGTCGCGGCCGCCGCGGCACTTGCCTCTACGGTGCCGGTCTATCCGCCGGCACGCGCACTGGAAGTGGCGCAGGACCGGCTGGCGGAAAAGAAATTCCTCAACGGCATCGGCATACCGACCGCGGATTTCAGCCCCGTCGACAATGACGAGGAACTGACGGCTGCGCTGAAACAGTTCAACGGCAGCGGTATATTGAAGACGCGCCGCATGGGCTATGACGGCAAGGGCCAGCGTGTCTTCCGCAACATGGAAACAGGCGGCTTTGCCGGCACTTGCGAGGCGATGGGCAACGTGCCGTTGATCCTGGAATCCTTCGTCACCTTCGAGCGCGAGATTTCGGTGATCGCCGCGCGCGGCAGCGACGGCTCGCTCGCCGCCTACGATCCAGCGTGGAATGTCCATCGCAACGGTATTCTTCACAGCTCGACGCTGCCGGGCGGAGTAAAATCCGAGACGGCGGCTGCGGCTCAAACGGCGGCGGCAGAGATCCTTGCAGCGCTCGACTATGTCGGCGTCATCGGCGTCGAATTCTTTGTCCTTGCCGACGGTTCGCTGTTGGCCAACGAGATAGCGCCGCGCGTCCACAATTCCGGCCACTGGACGGAGGCCGCCTGCACCATCTCGCAATTCGAGCAGCACATCCGCGCCGTCGCGGGCCTGCCGCTGGGAAATCCCGCCCGGCAGTTCGACTGCGTCATGGAAAACCTGATCGGCGACGATGTCAGGCGCGTTCCTGAGCTGCTCGCCGAGCCCGATCTGATGCTGCACCTCTATGGCAAGGCCGAGGCGCGGCCCGGCCGCAAGATGGGCCATTTTACGCGCGTGAGCCGCCGCAGCTAGAGCATGATCCCGAACCGAAGGTCCGCGCTAGCGAAAAGTGGAATCCGGATTTCGGAAAAGATCATGCTCAAACACAACGTTAGAACCTACGCTTACTGGATTTCGCCGCTCTCGTCCTCGTCGGGGCTGGCGCAGCTAACATCGCCTTCCGCGCAGGTCGAATCGGCGGTGAGCTGCTTGGTGCGATCGTCGGTCAGCCGCGTCAGGCATTCCGATATCAGCATCGGATAGATCGAGCCGCCTTCGCTGTCCGCGGCCGAATAGCTGCATTCCGCGTCGCGAAAAGCGATCCAGGCGCGCTGCGCCGTCTGCAACAGCTTCCTGGCTTTTGCGTCACTTCCGCCGATGATATCCTGGTAGGCCTTGTTGAGCTTGGCGTCGGCGGATTTGTAGTCCGCGTCGGCGCAGATGTTCATCATCTGCTGGCTGTCGTCGTTGCGATCGCATTCCTGCGCATAGGCAACAGAACCTGCCGCGAGGACGACAAGACAGGCGGACACAAGAATTCGGCGCATGACGATCTCCAATTCGCAACCGCATCATTCCAGCCGTCTCAAGCCTGCGCAACGCCAGTGACGGATATTTGATGATACGAAACGGTCCGTATCGTTTAGGCAACGCGCTTGCGGTTGACACGGGCAACGCTCCTCGTCTATGAGCCACGCACAGTTCAAAGGCGCGTCTGTGGGCGCGCCTTAATAATTCGGCCCGTGACCGGGCCCAGACCGACGGGCAAGACCATGAAAATCAAGAATTCGCTCAAGGCGTTGAAGGCGCGTCACCGCGACAACCAGCTGGTTCGTCGCAAGGGCCGCGTCTACATCATCAACAAGACCGCGCCGCGCTACAAGGCGCGCCAGGGTTGAGTTTTCGACGGAGGCTGCGCGCCTCCGTTCGCATGATACGACTCTCACGCTAAATTCAGTTTGACGATCCGGCGTCGGGGGCTAGATTCCCGCGATGCGGATTCTTTTTGCATTTTTCACGGCTTTCCTCGTTTCCGGCGCTGTCTCGCTGCCGGCGTGGGCTGAAGATCCGACCACAACTCCGCCGACAGCACCTCCGGTCGTCAAGACGAAACAGGCGCGGCTCGATCAGCTGTTTGCCGATCTCAAGCGCGAACGCAATGAAAAGGCGGCCGAGCGCATCGCCGGACGCATCGGCAGCGAGTGGTCCCAGTCGGGCAGCGCCTCTATCGACCTGATGATGCAATGGTCGCAGAAGGCGATCGAAACCCAGAAATTCGATGTTGCACTCGATTTCCTCGATCAGGTGGTGACTTTGCAGCCGACCTATGCGGAAGGCTGGAACCGGCGCGCCACTGTTCATTTCATGATGAAGAACTACGGGAAGTCGATGGCGGACATCGACCGCACCCTGCAGCTCGAACCACGCCATTTCGGCGCGCTTTCGGGCCTGGCTCAGATCATGGCCGAAACCGGCCACAAGCAGTCGGCACTTGAGGCCTGGCAGCGCGTGCTCGGCATCTACCCAATGATGCGCAGCGCCCAGGACCAGGTCGCCGCACTTTCCGAGGAGCTTGCCGGCGAAGGCATTTGAGACCAGTAAGGGAGTAGGGGGAATAGGGTAGTATGTGAGAGGTGCAGATTGCACTGTGGAACACATGCGCCCTACTCCCCTACTCCCCTACTCCCCTACTCCCCTACTCCCCTACTCCCCTATAGGCCCGATCTATGCCGTTTGCTTCCGTGACGAGTTTCTCCACAAGGGCGGCGGCCGGCATCTCCCGCAGCTTCGCAACGCCCTGCCCGGCCCAAATAGGCAAAAAGTCAGCCCGCTTGCTTTCATCCTTTGCCATCGAAAGCGGCATGACCAGACTCGCCTGTAGCGGAAACGCCAACACTGCATCTTCCTCACCAGCCATTTCCATCACAAACCGGTTGCGCACCACGCGCGCTGGGCGGCCAGTGAAGCAGCGAGTCACCGACGTGCTCTCGTCGTTGGCCGAGCGCAATGCTACGCGATAGACTGGCTGCACATTGGCTTCAGGACAGGCCAGGAAAGCCGTGCCGATCTGCACACCAGATGCACCAAGTGCAAAGCTGGCAGCAATGCCGCGACCGTCGAAGATACCGCCAGCGGCAATTACAGGCACCCGCACGGCATCAACAATCTGCGGTACGAGTGCCACAGTGCCTGCTGTGCCGATAGCAGGGTCGCCAGTGAATGTGCCGCGATGCCCACCCGCCTCGTATCCCTGGGCGATAATGGCGTCCACCCCTCCTGCCTCAAGCTGGCGCGCTTCCGAGACGGTGGTGGCCGAACACAAGACAGTACAGCCGGCCGCCTTCAACTGCTGCACAATTGCGGTGTCGGGTAGACCGAAGTGGAAGCTGACCACCTTGGGGCGCAGCTCGAGCACAATTTCGAGGCGCTCACGATCGAAGGTGGGGAAGGGCTCGCCCGGCTCGGGCACCGGTCCGAGACCGACCTCCTCATAGCAGCCGCGAAGGCGGTCTCGCATACTTTGGGCTGCCGCATCATCGTGTATCGGCGCCGGGTGCGCAAAGAAGTTGACGTTGATCGGACGATTGGTGGCGTGCTGTGTCGCCGTGAGCTGCTCGCGGATAGCCGCCGCAGGCAGAATGCCGCATCCGAGCGAGCCAAGCGCCCCGGCATTGCTGACTGCCGCCGCCAGTTCCGGCGTGGTGATGCCGCTCATCGGCGCCTGGATTATCGGGTGCTCAATGCCGAGGAGTTCCAGAAGATCAGTGCGCATCCACATTGGATCACCCTCCTCTTTCTCCCAGGAGAGATTACCTTAACTGACTTCCAGCTCAAGATCGGATAGGGCCTTCGAACCGCTTCACGGCCGGCCACAGGCTGATGCAAGCTGGCGGAGTTCGGCGTTGATCGCAGCCCAACTGCCGTCAATGCACCGGGCTGCCGCCGCGTTCACGACGCGCCATGCAGCCGGCCTATCCGGCAGCCGCGGCCGACATTAGCGGCCGACTTCCGATCCGACATAGGCGATGCGCAGCATGTTGGTCGAGCCCGGCGTCCTCAGCGGCACGCCGGCCGTGATGATGACGCGGTCGCCCGGCTTGCCGAAACCTTCATCGAACGCGATGCGGCAGGCGCGGTCGACCATGTCGTCGAGGTCGCTGGCGTCGGGGGAAACGACACAATGCGTGCCCCACAACAGCGACAGCCGCCGCGCCGTGTTGAGGATCGGCGACAGCGCCACGATCGGCACTTGCGGCCGCTCGCGCGCGGCGCGCAAGCCGGTCGTGCCGGACGCGGTATAGGTGATGATCGCCGACAGCTTCAACGTCTCGGCTATTTCGCGGGCGGCGAGCGAGATCGCGTCGGCTCCGGTCGCTTCCGGTTCCGAGCGTTGCGCGTTGATAATGCCGGCATAGGTCGGGTCGGTTTCGACCTTGGTGGCGATCCGGTTCATCATCGCCACCGCCTCGACCGGATAGGCGCCGGCGGCGGACTCCGCCGAAAGCATGATCGCGTCGGCGCCTTCAAACACGGCGATCGACACGTCCGACACCTCGGCCCGCGTCGGCACCGGCGCGGTGATCATCGATTCCAGCATCTGCGTGGCGACCACCACCGGCTTGCCGGCACGGCGCGCGGCGCGGGTGATCTGCTTCTGAATGCCAGGCACGGCTTCGAGAGGCATCTCGACGCCGAGATCGCCGCGGGCGACCATCAGCGCATCCGAAAGCTCGATGATCTCGGCCAGCCGGGCGACGGCCTGCGGCTTTTCGATCTTGGCCATGATCAGCGCCCGGCCGCGTGCGATCTTGCGCGCTTCGGCCAGGTCCTCGGGCCGCTGCACGAAGGACAGCGCCACCCAGTCGACGCCGGTCGCCAGAACCGCGTCGAGATCCCGGCGGTCCTTTTCCGTCAGCGCGCCGACCGGCAGGTCGGTGTCGGGCAGGCTGACGCCCTTCTTGTCGGAAATGGTGGTGCCGGCGACGACGGTGCAGACGATCGCCTTGCCGTTGCTGCTGACCGCCTTGAGCTCGAGCTTGCCGTCGTCGATCAGCAGGCGATGACCAGCCTCGACCGAACGCAGGATTTCGGGATGCGGCAGGTAGACCCTCGTCGAATTGCCGGGCTCGGGATTGTCGTCGAGCGTGAAGGTCTGACCGACGGTCAGCACCTCTTTGCCGTTGGCGAACTTGCCGACGCGCAGCTTTGGCCCTTGCAGGTCGGCGAGAACGCCGATCGGCCGGCCGACCGCCTCCTCGACGGCACGAATGCGGCCGACAAGCGTACGCATCAATTCATGGTCGGTGTGGCTCATATTGATGCGGAACACGTCGGCGCCGGCTTCGAACAGCTTCTTCAGCATCTCCTCGGACGAGGAGGCCGGACCGATGGTGGCGAGGATCTTGACCTTGCGGCTGCGTCTCATTGACTGTTTGTTCCCGGGGCGGCTGGAGCGCCATCCGTTGCGGGCTCGTCAGTCAGCTGGACCATCCAGCTTGCCTGCTCGCCCGTGTCATATTCCTGGAATCCGGCGCGCTGAAAGCCTCGGGCGACGCAATCGGTAACGCCGGCGATCTTGAACTCTTTTTCGGCCACGCACATGTTGATCGGGCCATCCCAGCGTCCGCCGCGCTCGGCGTCTTCTGCATAAAGATAGTAAAACCTTGATGACAACGGTCCCTCGATCAGCGTCTTGCAGCTCGAGCCTTCGATGTGCCACCAGCCTTCGGTGATCCAGCCGGCCTTGGCGCGATAGCCGATGCCGACGCCGACCAGGTTCTGCGTGGCGTTGCAGACCCGGAAATCGGCCCGTGCCGGCGAGGCCGAAATCACCGCGAAAAGAGCCGTGGCCGGTACCAGGAGCGGCATGGCCAAGGCGTGGCGCACACGCAGCCTGCCGGCGAAACCCATCCTGAAACCCCTCAAGAACCACATTTGCATCTCTCAACGCCCCTTTTCGGAAAAGTCCGTACGCATGTCAACGCGCCGATCTGTCCAATTCCAATCGATTTAGAAGGCTCTGGCGCGCTTGCCGTCGCCCCTGCTCAGTTTTTTGGCAGAAACCGTGGCCAAACAACGGCATTGCGCAAGCGTTCTCTTCGTGGAATGACGATACCACCCTCCCCGAAAGCCAGCGAACAGACCTTTCCCGCCAATGACCCGATCCACAGTTTTCGCGCCTTTCGATATCGTCGAAGGCGATCGCAAGCGCGGCATGGTGCTTCTGGCCGATCACGCCCGCCGCGAACTGCCGGAGGAGTATGGCAGTCTCGGCCTGCCGGCGGCGGAGTTCGACCGCCACATCGCCTACGACATCGGCGTCGAGACTGTAACCCGCGAACTCGGAAGTCTGCTCGGCGTTCCGGCGGTGCTTGCCAATTTTTCGCGACTGCTGATCGACCCCAATCGCGGCGAAGACGATCCAACGCTGATTCGCCAGCTCTATGACGGCACCGTCATCCCGGGAAATTACCCCATCGCGCCGGAGGAGCGCGAAAGGCGGCTGGACCGCTTTTACCGCCCCTATCATGATGCCGTCGGCGCCATGATCGCCTCTGTGGCGCGAGCATCCGCGCAGGCACCCTTCATCTTTTCGGTGCATTCCTTCACACCGACCATGCAGGGATTCGTGCGGCCGTGGCACGCCGGCATATTGTGGGACCTGGACGACCGCGTTGCGCGGCCGCTGATCGACATGCTCGCCGAGGACAAGAGCCTCATCGTCGGCGACAACGAACCCTATGACGGCGCACTGCGCGGCGATACCATGTTCAGGCACGCCATCGTCAACGGCTTTGCCCATGCGCTGCTCGAGGTCCGCCAGGACCTGATCGCCGACCGCAAGGGTGCCCTCGCCTGGGCCGAACGGCTGGCGCCGATCGTTGACGCGATAGATCGACGTGCCGATATACATGCGGTGAAAATATTCGGCTCTCGCACCGGGCCGGTATGATGAGGCCCAAGGGAGGCCAACATGACATGACCGAACTCAGCGACGAACAAAAGCGCGATTTCGAAGCCGCTGCCTTCCGCCGGCTGGTCGCGCATCTGCGCGAGCGTTCCGACGTACAGAACATCGACCTGATGAACCTCGCCGGCTTCTGCCGCAACTGCCTGTCCAACTGGTACCGCGATGCGGCGCAAGCCGAAGGTGTCGAACTCAGCAAGGAACAGTCGCGCGAGATCATCTACGGCATGCCCTATGCCGAGTGGCAGGCACGGAACCAGATCGAGGCCTCCGACGCCAAGAAGGCCGAGTTCGAGGCAAGACGCCCTAGGGATCACTGGGGAGGACGCCGTGCCTAAGATTGACGTTGCCGACGTGCCCGGACGCAAGGGCTCATCCTATCCACCGCCGTTCGATGCACCCTGTGCCGAACGCGTGCGCCAGCGGCTAGGCAACGCAGGCGGGCTCACCGACTTCGGCATCAATCTCATGCGCCTGCCGCCGGGCAACTGGTCGAGCCAGCGCCACTGGCATTCGCACGAAGACGAATTCGTCTACGTGCTTGAAGGCGAGCTGACGCTCGTCGAAGATGCCGGCGAGACGGTGCTGCGCGCCGGTGATTGCGCGGCCTTTCCGAAAGGATCAGGCAACGGCCATCACATGATCAATAAATCGGGCGGGATGGCGATCTATCTCGAAGTCGGTTCGCGCTGGCCCGACGACGTCGCCACCTGCTCCGACATCGACATGATGAGCACCAACGCTGACGGCCGGTTTGTGCACAAGGATGGCGCGCCTTATCCCGAGCCGTAGGGATTTCGGAGTGGACCGCCGAGATGGTTGGCCGATGCGAGAGGACGTAGCGTCTGGTCCAAGCACTTTCGGCGAAGAGCGCTTGACTGTGAATTGAATCGATCTAATTTGCCGCGCAACGCCATTTCCGGACCGGATTCTACCCGATGGACGCGCAGAAAATCACGCAGATCGCGATTCGTGGACGCTGGGCAGTGGCCGGCATCTTCCTCGCCAACGGCTTCTTGACCGGCAGTTGGGCGCCGCAGATCCCGGTGTTCCTGACGCGACTCGACATTTCGAAGTTCACGCTCGGCTTGCTGATTCTGTTGTTCGGTGCCGGCGCCGTCACTGCCATGACCTGGTGCGGCCATCTGATCTCGAAGCATGGCTCGCGCACGGTGCTGCGCTGGTTCGGACTTGCCGGCAGCTTCGGCCTTTTGGTTGTGGCTCTGGCCCCCAACGTGCCCCTTGCAGCCATCGCCATGTTCATCTTCGGCGGTTCGATCGGCGGCATGGACGTCGCCATGAATGCCAATGCAGTGGCAGTCGAACGGCGGCTGTCCCGTGCCATCATGTCGTCCTCGCACGGCTTCTGGAGCCTTGGCGGTTTCGCTGGCGGCGCTTTGGGCGGTTTCGCCATCCAGAACTACGGTCACCTCGCCCATGCGACAGTGGTGACGGCTCTTGCCTTTGCCGTAATCGCCGTAGCGATCCGCTACCTGATCGCCGAGGACAAGCACCCGGTCGCCGAGCACCACAAATTCGCGCTGCCGGCAAACCCGCTGGTCTATCTGGTCGGGCTGATGGCGCTGCTGACGATGATCTCCGAAGGTGCGGTACTCGACTGGGCGGCGCTGTATCTCAGGCAGGAGCTCGGCGCCGATCTTGCCGTCGCAGGCCTGGCCTATGCCGCCTTTTCCGGAGTCATGGCCATCATGCGCTTTCTCGGCGATGGCGTCCGCAACCGTTTCGGTGCCGTTACGACGTTGCGCGCCTCGGCCCTTGCCGCTGCTGCCGGCATGCTGGTGGCCGGGCTGGCTCCCTCGCCTTGGCTGGCCATTGCCGCCTTCGCCTTTTGCGGCCTCGGCATTGCCAACATGGTGCCGATCATCTTTTCGGCCGGCGGCAACCAGGAGGGCATGGCGTCCGGCACCGGCATGAGCGTCGTCACCACAATGGGTTACTCAGGCATTCTGGTGGCGCCGTCGGCGATCGGCTTCATCGCCGAACACTCGAGCTTCGGCCCGATCTTCGTCGCTCTGTCCGGGCTGCTGGTCGTCGTGCTGGTGATGGCCGGCCTCGCTCACCGCGCCGAATTCGCTGCCGAGCCTGCACCGGCTGAATAGCGCTTGAACTCTTCGTAGAGGAAATCCGCGACGCGGCGGATGCGGACGCTGGTACGCACGTCGCGGTGCATGGCCAGCCACACCGGCAGCGTCGGCAGCGGGAGACCCGGCAGCACTGTCTCGACCAGCGGATCACGGTCGGCGAGCGGCTCCTGGCCAAAGCCGATGCCGTTTCCCGCCCGCACTGCTTCCCACAGCACGATCTGATTATCGGTCCTGAAGCGGAAGGCATTGCGGGCGAGCGGGACGCCGAACTGGGCGAAGCCGCGAATGATCTCATCGCCGCGGTCGAAGCCGACCAGATCGTGGCCGGCCAGATCGCGGGCCTCGCGCGGACGGCCACGCCGGTCGAGGTAGGATTTTGCCGCGCAGGCGCGGAGCGGAATGTCGGTCACCTTGCGCGCGACCAATTCATTCTGCGCCGGCTTGACCATGCGAATGGCGATATCGGCGTCGCGACGCAGCAGATTCTCGACCTGGTTCGAGGCGACGATCTCGACCTCGATGCCCGGCTCCTCGGTCCCAAGCCTCGCTGTGATTTCCGGCAGCACATAGGCCGCCACCACTTCGCTGGCGGCAATGCGCACCGTACCCTCGATCGCCTCGACCGATCCCAGCGCCAGCAGCGAAAAGGCGCTCGCCTGCTCGCTCACCGCGCGACCCCGTTCAAAGAGCGTGCTGCCTGCTTCCGTGAGCGCATAGCCACGCCGCCCGCGCCGGAACAGGGTGACGCCGAGCGCCTGTTCCAGCTCGGCGATGTGGCGGCCGAGCGTCGGCTGGCTTGCGGCAAGTTTTCGTGCGGCCGCCGACAGGCTGCCGGTCTCCGCCACCGTGACGAAACTCTTGATCAGGTTCCAGTCAATATCCATTCAAAATTGAATATCACATTGCCAATCGTAGTCAATTTCCATTCGTTTGCGGAGAGACAATATTGGGGTCGTAACGCAACACGGAGACGAACCATGACCACGATCGCAATTCTCGGCGCCAATGGCCGCCTCGGCCGCACGGTGGCCAAGGCCTTCATCGATGCCGGCTACGATGTCCGTGCCATCACCCGCAGCGGCAAGGTGCCGGCCGAGCTCAAAGGCGCCACGGCGATCGCCGGCGACGCGCTCGACCGTGCTGCGCTGATCCGCGCGACCGAAGGCGTCAATATCATTTTCAACGGCCTCAACCCGCTCTACACCGACTGGAGCAAATGCCTGCCGATGGCCGAGAATGTGATGGCTGCCTGCCGGGCGAACGGCGCGCTGCATCTCTTCCCGGGCACCGTCTACAATTACGGCTCGCAGATGCCGGCGGTGATCGCCGAAGACACGCCGTTTCGCCCGACGACGGAAAAGGGCCGTATCCGCGTCGCCATGGAAGATCTGTTTCGCCGCGAGGCCGACGCGGGTCTGGTGCGCACGATCCTGTTGCGCGCTGGTGATTTCTTCGGCGGCACCGGCAGCGGATCGTGGTTCGATCTGGTTGTTGCCGCCAAGATGACCAAGGGCGTCTATACCGCCCCAGGGCCGGTCGATCTCGTGCATGAATGGGCCTATCTGCCCGACCTGGCCAAGGCCTTCGTCGGGCTGGCTGACAATCTCGACAAGCTCGGCTTCTACGAGGCGCTGAACTTTCCTGGCCATGCGGTGACCGATCTGGACATCAAGGCGGCCGCGGAGAAGGCGCTCGGACGCACGCTGAAACTGACGTCGATGCCGTGGTGGGTGCTGCGTGCCGGCGGCCCGTTCGTGGCGATGTGGCGCGAGATCGTTTCGATGTCCTATCTCCGCTTCGAGCCGCACCGGCTGGTTTCAGGCAGGCTGGAAAGCGTCATCGGTACGATCCCGCACACGCCGCTGGAAAATGCGGTGTCGGAAGCGCTCGAGGATATCGGCATCGCCACGATCAAGACGACGCAAAAAGCTGCCTAACAACAAACCAAAAAAAGGCGGATGGCCTCACGGTCATCCGCCGCTGGTCGGGGAGGAAGGTTGCGCTCAGATCCGGCCCATCAACAGCAGCACCAGGACAACGATCAGGATGACGCCGACGATGCCGGATGGTCCGTAACCCCAGGACCGGGAATGCGGCCACGCCGGAACCGCGCCGATCAGAATAAGAATAAGGATAATGATGAGAATGGTGCTGATCGTCATCAGAAAATCCTCGCTTTGAGGTTGCAATGACGGAACAATGCAGAAGGCCGCCCATTGTTCCCGGGCGGCCTTGCTTGATCAGGACGGCGAGCCGGACTCTATTCGGCGGCCTTCGGGAAGGCGATCGCCGGTTCGGCGCCCAGATCGGCGTCCAGGCCTTTCGACGGGATTTCGGCCTTGCGACGCCCGAACAGGCGGCTGAACCAGCCCCGACGCGCACCGGGTTTGACCTTGGCGCGAGTGAACACCATCAGCATCGACGGCGTCACCACCAGCGTCAGCACGGTGGCGAAGGACAAGCCGAAGACGATCGCCGAGGACAGCGAAATCCACCATTGCGTCGACGGCGCGTTGATCGTCGTCTCGTGATGGAAGATTTCGAGGCCGAGGCCGAAAGCAATCGGCAGCACGCCGAGGATCGCCGACACCGCCGTCAGCACCACCGGACGGGCACGTTCGCGGCAGGTCTGCAGAACGGCTTCGTATTTGTCCCAGCCCTCTTCGCGCAACCGGTCATAGGTGTCGATCAGCACGATGTTGTTGTTCACCACCACTCCGGCCAGCGCGATGACACCGATGCCCGACATGACGATGCCGAATGCCTCTCCCGTCAGCAGCAGCCCGAGGAACACGCCGATCGTCGCCATGACCACGCAGGACAGCACCAGCCAGACGCTGGTGAACTTGTTGAACTGCGCCAGAAGCACGATGAAGATCAGGAAGATCGCCGCACCGAAGGCTTTGCTGAGGAAGGCACCAGCCTCTGCGCTGTCCTCATTCGAACCGGCAAGCTTCCAGCGAATGCCGCTGCTGAGGTTCATGTCGGCGACAGCTTTGGTGACCTCCTGCTGGACGGCAGCCACCTGGGCGCCGGCAGCGACGTTGGCCTGGACGACGACCGTTCGCGCACCGTCGATGCGGTTGAGGATACCGACCGTCGGCTCCGGCTTGCGCACGACGAAGTTCGAGATCGGCACCGAGCCTTGCGCGGTCTGCACCCTGAGTTCGTCGAGCGTCGACAGCGTGCGCCGATCTTCGGGCAGGCGCAGTCTGATGTCGACCGCATCGTCGGCGCCGGCGGGCCGGTACTCGCTGAGCTTCAGCCCGTTGGTCACCAATTGCACGACCGTCCCGACCGCGGTCGGGCTGATGCCGTACTGCGCCGCCTTGGCGCGATCGACCTCGAGCGCCCAGTCGACGCCGGGCGGCGCCAGACCGTCGGAAATATCGATGACGCCGGGCACCTTGGCAATGCGCGCGGCGACGGCGCGGGCCTTGTCGTCAAGGCCCTTCGGATCGACGGCCGAAAGCCTGATCTGGATCGGCTTGCCGGTAGGCGGGCCGGCTTCCGGCACGCGAACCTCGACGTCGACACCGGGAATGCCGGCCATAACGCCGCGCAGTTCGTCCAGGATTGAGTTCGCCGATTTACGCTCGCGCCAGTCGACGAATTCGTACTGGATCACGCCAACCACGTCTTCCGGAACATCCTGGCCGCCGCCCTGCGTCTTGCCGACACGGGTATAGACAGACTTCACGCCCGGCCAACCGAGCAGCCGATTTTCCGCGGTCTTGGTGGCCGCGTCCATTTCGGCAAGCGAAAGATTGCCGCGGGCGTGGACATAGAGCAGGCCGTAGTCAGGCTCGACATTCGGGAAGAATTCGACGCCGGCGCCGAATTTCGAATAGGCGTAGCCGACGCCGAACAACAGCGCCACAGTGAGGACAAGCACGGTGATGGGATAATGCACCGCCTGCTTGACCACGGCCATGTACCAGCCGTCGCGATTGTCGTCGGGGTGATGGGCCGGCGCCTTGGCAAATATCGCGCCCAGCGTCGGCGCGAAGACCAGCGCATAGAGCATCGAGGCCGAGAGCGTCACGATCAGCGTGATCGGCATGTATTTCATGAAGTCGCCGATGATGCCCGGCCAGAACAACAGCGGCGAGAAGGCGGCAATGCGCGTCATCGTCGCCGCGATGACCGGGCCGGCCATGCGCTTGGCGGCAAGCGCGAACGCTTGCTCCTTCGGCATGCCCTCGCTCATGCGGCGCTCGGCGAATTCGGTGACGATGATGGCGTCGTCGACCAGCATGCCGACCGCCAGGATGAGGCTGAACAGCACGATCATGTTGATCGTGTAGCCCATCATTGCCAGCAACAGGATGCCGATCAGGAAGGATGATGGGATGGCCAATCCGATCAGCAGCGAGGCACGGCCAGACAGCGCGTAGAGAATGACGATGAACACCAGGATCACGGCGATCATCACGTGGTTCTGCAGGTCGCCGAGCAACTGGTTCACGAAGACCGACTTGTCTTGCGTGTAGGTGACGTGCATGCCCTCCGGCATCGTCTTGATGAAGGCGTCGGACACCTCCCTGACCTTGCCAATCGTATCGATCAGGTTGGAGCCGATGCGCTTCTTCACCTCGATGGCGATCGCCGGCTTGCCGTCGAGGCGGGTGACCGTCTCGGCGTCCTTGAATGTGGAGCGGATGGTGGCAATGTCCTTGGCCTGCACCACCGCATTGGGGCCGGCGACGACCGGAAGCGCCGCCACATCCTCTGGTGTCTCGATAAGCGAGGGCACCTTGACCGCGTATTTGCCCTCGGATCCTTCGATGTTGCCGGCGGCGACAAGACTGTTGGAAGCGCCGACCGCACCGATCAACTGGTCGAGCTGCAGCCCGTAGGAAGACAGCTTCATCGGATCGATGACCACTTCGACGAGGTCGTCGCGCGCACCCTGCAGCGAGCCCTCGAGCACGCCAGGCACTTCCTCGATGCGGTCGCGCAGCTCGCGCGCCGCCGCCGTCAGCACACGCTCGGGCACCTCGCCCGACAGCGTCACGACCAGGACGGGGAACTCGGAGATGTTGACCTCGGAGACCACGGGCTCCTCAGCCGCTTGCGGCAGGTCGGCCTTGCCGTCCTGCACCTTGCTGCGCGTGTCCTGCAGCGCCGTGGCGAGATCCGTCTGTGGCTGGAATTCGACCAGCACATAACCGCCGCCCTGGAAGGCGGCCGAGCGCATCTCCTTGAGGCCTTTCAGGCTCTTCAGCTTGGCTTCCATCGGCCGCAGCAGGAGGCGCTCGGAGTCTTCCGGCGAGATGCCCTGGTAGATCAGACTGACATACATCATCGGAATCGGAACGTCGGGTTCCGCTTCCTTCGGCGTCGACTGGTAAGCGACCGCACCAGCAAGGATGAGAAAGACCAGGACCGAAATGGTCAGCCGGGCATTGCTGATTGCAAGTTTGACGATGTCCATGATTACTGCGTCCCGGCCGTCGCTTCGCCCAACAGCTTTTGAATGGTCGCCTGGTCGGCTTCGACCGGCTTGACCACTTCGCCTTCCTTCACCAGCTCCTGGCCGGCGACGATGATGCGGGCGTCGGCCGGAATGCCGCCGAGCACCAGGCCGGTCGGCGTGTCGTCGACCAGGTCGATCGGGAAGAACACGACCTTGTCGTCCTTGTCGACGGCGCGAATGCCGAGATCGCCCTTGTCGCCGAGCGTCACCACCGAGCGCGGCAGCATGACGGCGTCGGTCGGCTGGGCGCTGAGCGCAATTTCTGCCGTCATGCCGGCCGGTACGGAACCATCGGCGTTGGGGATGGCGACTTCGACGCGGAAGGTACGGGTTGCCGAAGATGCATCGCGGCTGATGTAGCGCACCGTGCCCTCGACATTCTGGCCGCTGACCAGACGCACATTTGCCTTGTCGCCGATCTTCAGATAGCCGAGATCGCGTTCGCTGACTTCGCCGCGGGCGATCACCGGATCGAGCTTCAGAATGGTCGCCACTTCGCCGCCCTGCATGACGGAACTGCCAAGCTCCACTGGCACCCGGTCGATGACGCCGTCGAAGGGCGCCTTCACCTCGTTGCGGTCGAGCTCGGCTTGCACGGCCTCCAGTTGCGACTTGGCCAGCGTCAGGTTGGAGCGGGCCGTGTCGAGCTGCAGCTTGGGCAGATTGCCGGTTTTCATCAGCCGCAGGGCAGCTGCCAGCTCTGCCTCACGTTGCACGACAAGCTGCTTGGCGTTGTCGACCGCCGAGATTTTTTCCTCGGCGGCAAGCATCAGGATCAGGTCGCCGGTCTTGACATGCTGACCCTGCTTGACCGGCAGCTTGTCGATGACGCCGGCGACGCGTGTCGCCAGGACGGCGCGCTTGTCGGCTTCGGTCAGTCCGGAAATGCGGATAGCGCGTGCATAGGTGCGCCGCGGCGGGGTTATGATCGCGACCGTGCGTAACGGCGCCTTGGGCTGTTCCGCCTCGGCAGTCCCCGGCTTGGCAGCCCCCTGTTTGCCAGTTTGGGGCTTGCCTGCGTCGGCTGCCTTGGGCTGCTCGACCTCTCCTGCCTTGGGCTTGTTGTCGGCGGACGCGCTGCCGACGGACGAGAACTCGCCTGTCGCCATCCAGCCAGCGAACCCGATGAGCACAACAATGGCTGCAAGCTTGTGAAACCTGAATTTCGGCATCGTCATTTTTTCCAGTGCGCGGGGTTCGGCCAGGCCGCATCTTCTACTTGGGGCGCGTCGCCGATATGGGTGCGCGCGAGGCCGTATTCAAATTGCCGTGATCGGCGAAGCGCGCTTCTACCTCAAAGTTGCATTGCAATATAGTCAGAAAAGTTGATGGGTTGTTGCTTTGTCCGCAAAGATGCGGCTGCAGCATCGGCTGTTGATCGCCAAAACAGCAGTATGGCAGCAAGTGTCAGGATGATTGGACAGATTGCGAATGCCATCTGCTTGCGAAGCAGCTAGGCCGGACGGCGGGCAGCCTCGGGCTGCTTGCGCGCCGCAAGAAATTCCTTGACCCGCCGGCCCGGCGCCGGCCCGCGCACCGGCTTCAAGCCGTCGTCGAGTTCGCCGGACAGATCGATCGTCGGCCGCTTGCCGACGGCGTCATAATTTTCTTCCAGCCAATCACTGGCTGCGGTGCGGCCGAGGTCGCGCAGATAGACAAGGAACGCCCATTCGGCATTGACCTTGGACGATGCCGACAGATCCTTGAACGCTTCGTCGGCATCGATGCGGTGCATGCGGATGTCGCGATATTCGCCGTGCGGCAATCGGCCGGCGGCGATCAGTTCCTTGACGAAGGCGATCGAGCGGAATTCGCGCAACAGCCCGGCATTGAAGGTAATCTCGTCGATGCGGTTCTGGATCTCATTGGCGCTCTTCGGCGTCCCCTCGCGGACCACCGGATTGATCTGCACCAAAAGCACGTCCTCGGTGGCCGCCGTCTTGAAGAACGGGAACAGTGCCGGGTTGCCGCCATAACCGCCATCCCAATAGGGCACGCCCTTGATCTCGACGGCACGGAACAATTGCGGCAAGCAGGCCGACGCCATCACCGTGTCGAGGTCGATCTCGCCGTCCGAGAAGACCCGCAACTGGCCGGTCTCGACATTGGTAGCGGAAATGAACAGTTCAATCGACTTGCAGGCGCGCACATTGTCGAAATCGATCTCACGTTCGACCACGTCGCGCAGCGGATTGATTGCGAGCGGATTGGCGACATAGGGCGAAAATACCCGAGACATCGTATCGAACAGGAAATAGCCGGGCGTGTTCTCGATCGACCAATTGCCCCAGGCGACGTCCCAGGGCATGCGCTGTACCGGGCTGAAGCGGCCCTTTGCCGCCACCGCACGCCAGAAATCGTCGAGCTTCCGCCGCGCGCCCTCGACACCGCCGCGGACAAAGCCGTCGGCCAGCGCCACGGCATTCATGGCGCCGGCGCTGGTGCCCGAAACCGCCGTTATGTCGAGGCGCCCGTCCTCGAGCAGCCGATCGAGCACGCCCCAGGAAAACGCCCCGTGCGAGCCGCCGCCTTGCAGCGCGACATTGATCTTCTTTGGCTCTTCCGCCTTGCCGTTTTTCGGCATGGCGTGGCCCTTGACCGCTGGAAGCCTCACTGAGCGGTCCAGCCGCCGTCGACAGAGATGTGCGTGCCGTTGATCTGCGCCGCCGCATCCGAGCATAGGAACACTGCGGCCGCCGCAACCTGCTCGACGGTGACGAACTCCTTGGTCGGCTGCTTTTCGAGCATGACCTCACGGACCACCGTCTCGCGGTCCATCTTGTTGGCCTTCATCTGGTCGGGGATCTGCGCCTCGACCAGCGGCGTCAGCACATAGCCCGGACAAATGGCATTACAGGTGATCTTGTCGCGCGCCAGCTCCAGGGCGACAGTCTTGGTCAAGCCCATAATGCCATGCTTGGCCGAGACATAGGCCGACTTGAACGGCGAGGCGACAAGGCCGTGGGCCGAGGCGACGTTGACGATCCGGCCGCCACCAGCCTGTTTCATCAACGGGATGGCGGCTGCGATGGTGTGGAAGGCCGATGACAGGTTGATGGCGATGATCGCATCCCATTTCTCGATCGGGAAGCTTTCGACCGGCGCGACATGCTGGATGCCGGCGTTGTTGACCAGGATGTCGACCGAGCCGAATGCCTCGGCTGCCTTTGCCACCAAAGCCCGGCACTCGGCCGGCCTCGACATGTCGGCCTTGACGTAGACGGTCTTCACCTCGTGGTGCTTCGCGATCGCGTCGGCGATGGCGTGATCGTCGGCGGTGTCGGAAAAGGAATTGACGACGACGTTGCAGCCTTCGGCCGCGAGCGCGTGGGCAATGGCCAGGCCGATGCCCGAGGTGGAACCGGTGACGATGGCGGTTTTTCTGGCGGTCAAGGCGGCTTTATTCCTTTCGAGGCGGGCTCCCGTGGAACCATGCTGCACTGCAACATATAGGCTCTCTGTCACCCAAGAACAGCGGATGTGTGGAGCAATGACATGAAATTTTTGTCATGTAGACCGCTCTCGTCCCCTAAGAGAGGTCGTTGCCTCGTTTCGCAAAGCATGCGCTGAAAGCTCGTCAGGCGACGAGGTCCGGCACCGTCCCGATATAGCGCGACTGCGGCCGGATCAGCCGTCCGCTCGTTTGCTGCTCGCGCGCATGGGCAATCCAGCCGGCGACGCGCCCGGCAGCAAAGACGTTGGTGAACGCCTCTTTCGGAAAGCTCGCCGCTTCCAGCAGGAGCGCTGTGAAGAACTCGACATTGGTCTGGAGCGAGCGCGACGGCTTGGCGATGCGAAGCACTTCGAGCGCCGCTTGCTCCACGCTTTCGGCAAAGGCCAGGCGGTGGCCGCTTTCGCCCCTGGCGCCGAGCTGGCGCACCACCGCTTTCAGCACGTCGGCACGCGGATCGCGCACGCGATAGATGCGATGGCCGAAGCCCATGATGCGGCGGCCGCGCGCGATCTCGCCACGCAGCCAGCCGGCGGCGTCGCCATGCGCCTCGATCGCATCCAGCATCTCGATCACCGGACCTGGCGCGCCGCCATGCAGCGGCCCCTTGAGCGCTCCGAGCCCGGCCAGCACCGCCGAAGTAAGCCCGGCCTGCGTCGAAGAGACCACGCGCGCGGCGAAGGTCGATGCGTTGAGGCCGTGGTCGCAAACCGTCACGAGATAGGCATCGAGCGCCTTCGCCAATTTAGGCGAGGCCGCAATGCCGGTCAGCATCCGCAGCATGTCGGCGGCATGATCGGCCTTGCTATCGGGCGCAATCGGGCGTTCGCCGCGCTGCAAGCGCAGCAAGGCCGGCGTCAGCACGGCAGGTGCCGCAACCAGCCGCAGCGCGTCCGACAATTTGTCACCATCCGGCAGCAGGGCAATACCGGCGCGCATCGCGCTGTAGATATCGACGGATGTGAGAAACGGCAGCAAGGGTTTGATCTGCTCGAACACTTCGCTGCGCGCCCGACCGATCGCGTTCGCCAGCGCGCTGCCGTCGGGAAGATCGTCGAAAAAGCCGTCGAACAGCAGATGAACCACCTCGGCGTATTTCCAGCGACCTGCCAGTTCGGGCAACGAATGGCCCCGGATGGTCAGGCGGCCACCAAGACCGTCGACATCGGAGAGCACCGTTTCCGCCGCCACAACATCATCGAGCCCATTCGCCATCGGTTTTCTCCTTGACCCTTTCCGGGTGGTAGATAAGGGTTGGTGACTGGACCATCAATCTTGATCAACGGAATCAACATGACAAGGCTGACATGACGGAGTGGCTGACGCGGGACGAAGCCCTGAAGCGTCTCAAGGTGCGAGCCCAGACCCTCTATGCCTATGTCAGCCGCGGGCGCATCGGCGTGCGGCCGGACCGGGCGGATCCACGCCGCAGCCAGTATCGCGCCGACGACATCGCGGCGCTGGCGAGCCGGCGGGCTCGTGGCCGAAATCCGCAGGCAATCGCCGAAAGTGCAATTGCCTGGGGTGAGCCGGCGATCGCCACCACGATCTCGACCGTTTTGCATGGCCGCCTTGTCTATCGCGGCCAGGATGCGGTTGCTCTCTGCGAGGCTGCCACGCTGGAGCAGACGGCAAACCTGCTTTGGGCATCTGACGCACCGGTGTCGTTCGTCTCGGCGAGCCGCCATGGCAACGGCGCAACTGGCCGGCCGGCTGCCTTCGCGGAATTGGCCGCGTTGGCGGCCAACGGCCGGCCTTCGCTCGGCCGAAGATCGGCTTCGCTCAACCACGATGCGGCCGGCGCCATCGCCGCTTTGGCCCAGGCGCTCGGCGCGATTCCCGGAACTGGTGCCGTGCACGAAAGGCTGGCGCGGGGATGGTCGCTCGATGCGGCCGGCGCAGACTTGATCCGCCGCTCACTGGTACTGTTGGCCGATCACGAATTGAACGCATCGACCTTCGCCGCACGGGTCGCCGCGTCCACCGGCGCACCTGTTTCGGCCTGCCTGCTTGCCGGCCTCGCCACGCTCTCCGGGCCGCGTCATGGCGGCGCCGCGGAGGCGGTCATGATGCTGGCGGAAGATGCGCAGAGATTGGGGCCGGACGCGGCTGTCGGACGCTGGCTCGGTCACGACAGGCCGCTGCCCGGATTTGGCCATCCGCTTTATCCCGACGGCGATCCGCGTGCGGAACCGTTGCTGGCCGCGATAGATGTCGATGATGGGCTGTTACGGCTTTGCGATGCGGCCTTTGCGGCAACGGGCATGCGCCCGAACGTCGATTTCGCTTTGGCCGCGCTGACGCGCGGTCTCCGTTTGCCGTCCGATGCGCCGTTCCGCCTGTTCGCGCTCGGCCGCAGCGTCGGCTGGGCCGCGCATGCCGTGGAGCAGGTGACGAGCAACGGCCTGATCCGGCCACGCGCCCGCTACCAGGGACCGCTGCCGGAGCAGCTCTAGTCTAGCCGCGCTGCTTGCGAAGTCTCAGCAGCACCTGAAGGAAGGTCCGACGCTGCACTTCGCCAGCCGGCAGTCAGGACATCGTGTCGAGCTTGCGCTGCATCGCGGCGATCTGCTCCTTCAGCTCCTGAAGGTCGTCGGGTTTTTCCGGCGTTTCCTTCCTGGCCGGTTCGGCCGGCGCTGCTGCCGGCGCCGAGCCCGCGGGCGGGAACGGCGTGAACAGCCGCATGGCGTTCTGGAACATTTCCATGTTGCGCCGCGTCTGCTCCTCCAGCACCTTGATTGGTGTCGCGATCTTCATCATGTCCATCGGCGACTTGCCGAGCGCATCTTTCATCTGCTCGCGAAAGCGCTCCTGCTCCTTCGAGAAGGCCAGCATCGACTGTTCGAGAAAGCTCGGCACGATCATCTGCATCTGGTCGCCGTAATAGGCGATGAGCTGACGCAGGAACGGGATCGGCAGCATGTTCTGCCCGTCCTTGTTCTCCAGCTCGAAGATGATCTGGGTCAGTACCGGATGCGTGATGTCGTCACCGGTCTTGGCGTCCTGGACAGTAAAGTCCTCGCCTCTTTTGACCATTTCAGCGAGATCCTCGAGCGTCACATAGGTGCTGGTGCCCGTATTGTAGAGACGGCGATTGGCATATTTCTTGATAACAATAGGTTCGTCTTTTGCGGCCATCTGCATCCTCCCCGGACACCGGGCAGCTTAAGTAAGCCGCCGATAACGATTGCGCCTTTTTAAAGGATATGCGCAAAAGCGTCATGAATCCAAGCAGTTTGTGCAGTGCGGGAACATTTTATGCTGCGCAGCACGGACGGGCCGCCGTTGCAGCGACGGGCGGCATACTTGCGGGAGTGGGACGCCATGCCCATTTCGGGTTTGACTCGGGTTGTGGAAAGGGCAAGAAAAGTCCCCGACGGCACCCGAAATCATTCCCCGAAAGCCTGGAGAAGAACATGTCCGCTTCCAACGCCATCGTTGTCGCCAGTGCAGCGCGCACGCCCGTCGGCTCCTTCAACGGCGCCTTCGCCAACACCCCAGCCCATGAATTGGGTGCCGTCGCCGTCAGGGAAGCGCTGGTCCGTGCCGGCGTCGACGGCAAGGAGGTGGACGAGGTCATTCTCGGCCAGATTCTGACCGCGGCTCAAGGGCAGAACCCGGCGCGGCAGGCGGCAATGGCTGCCGGCGTACCGCAGGAGGCGACCTCCTGGGGCCTGAACCAGCTCTGCGGCTCGGGCTTGCGCGCTATCGCGCTCGGCATGCAGCAGATCGCCCAGGGCGATGCAAAAATCATCGTTGCCGGCGGCCAGGAATCGATGTCGATGGCTCCGCATGCGCAACATCTGCGCGGTGGCGTCAAGATGGGCGACTTCAAGCTGATCGACACCATGATCAAGGACGGCCTGACCGATGCCTTCTACGGCTATCATATGGGCAACACCGCTGAGAACGTCGCCCGCCAGTTTCAGATCACCCGCGACGACCAGGACCAGTTCGCACTGGCTTCCCAGAACAAGGCCGAGGCCGCGCAGAAAGCCGGGAAATTCAAGGACGAGATCGTTGCCTTTACAGTCAAGGGCAGGAAGGGCGACACCGTAGTCGACCAGGATGAATACATCCGCCACGGCGCGACAATCGATGCCATGACCAAGCTCAAGCCCGCCTTCGACAAGGAAGGCACGGTGACGGCTGCCAATGCTTCCGGCATCAACGACGGCGCCGCCGCCGTGGTGCTGATGACCGAAGCGGAAGCCGCAAGGCGCGGCATCACACCGCTGGTGCGTATCGTTTCCTGGGCGACCGCCGGTGTCGACCCGCAGATCATGGGGACGGGACCGATCCCCTCCTCGCGCAAGGCGCTGGCCAAGGCCGGCTGGTCGGTTGGCGACCTCGATCTGGTCGAAGCCAACGAGGCCTTTGCCGCGCAGGCCTGCGCCGTCAACAAGGACATGGGCTGGGATCCGGCCATCGTCAACGTCAATGGCGGCGCCATCGCCATCGGCCATCCGGTCGGCGCCTCGGGCGCCCGCATCTTCAACACGCTGGTCTACGAGATGCGCCGCAGAAGTGCCAAGAAAGGCCTTGCCACGCTGTGCATCGGCGGCGGCATGGGTGTTGCCATGTGCGTGGAAGCATTGTGATGAGATAAGCGATACGAATAGGATGCTGGCGCAAAGCGAGTAGGGAAAGAGGGCAAACCCCACCGCTTCAACGCTCAGTCATCTGCATTTCCCGGGAGGACATATGACAAAGGTTGCAATCGTCACAGGCGGGTCGCGCGGCATCGGCGCGGCGATATCGGTCGCCTTGAAAAGCGCCGGCTATTCGGTCGCCGCAAACTACGCCGGCAATGAAGAAGCGGCGGCAAAGTTCAAGGCCGCGACCGGCATCCCGGTCTATAAATGGTCGGTCGCCGACTACGAGGCCTGCGCCGCCGGCATCAAACAGATCGAAGCCGATCTCGGTCCCGTCTCGGTGCTGGTCAACAATGCCGGCATCACTCGCGACGCGATGTTCCATAAGATGACGCGCGAGCAATGGAAGGAGGTCCTCGACACCAACCTTTCCGGCGTCTTCAACATGACGCATCCATTGTGGGGCGGCATGCGCGACCGCAAGTTCGGTCGCATCATCACCATCTCCTCGATCAACGGTCAGAAAGGCCAGGTCGGCCAGGTCAATTATTCGGCCTCGAAGGCCGGCGATATCGGCTTCACCAAGGCACTGGCCCAGGAAGGCGCGCGCGCCGGCATCACCGTCAACGTCATTTGCCCCGGCTACATCGCCACCGAGATGGTCAAGGCAATGGACGAGAAGGTCCTCAACGAGCGCGTCATCCCGCACATCCCGGTCGGCCGTCTCGGCGAGCCGGAGGAGATCGCGCGCTGCGTCGTCTTTCTCGCTTCCGACGATGCCGGTTTCATCACCGGCTCGACCATATCAGCCAATGGCGGCCAGTACGTCGCCTGAT
Source organism: Mesorhizobium sp. M0207 (assembly GCF_040321995.1). NCBI lineage: Bacteria > Pseudomonadati > Pseudomonadota > Alphaproteobacteria > Hyphomicrobiales > Phyllobacteriaceae > Mesorhizobium > Mesorhizobium sp. M0207. The sequence continues at coordinate 208,234 of NZ_JAMYSQ010000004.1, read as the reverse complement.
CGTTTATCTTTACGTTGAGACAGATACGCACTTGGACGAACGGGCCTGCAAAACGGCCCGTTTCTATAGCGGTCTTCCCGTTGCAAGATCTCGATGCAGCACGCTGCCCCAATCCGGCACGCAAAGGTTAACGGCAAACTCGCAGCTTGTGCAAAAGCCGCCCGGCAGCCTGTGGATTCTCGGTGGAAAAGCTGTTCACAACACAACATGTTGCGGTGAACAAACCAAGAAACTTCGGCTATCTCTGATTCGTCGCCGATTCGTTCCGGCTTTGAGCGGAACGTTAACGGCGAGAGCTGAAAACACCCGCGAAATGATTAAAACGCATTAGGAAACATCAATAATTTCATAATGTTGTGCGAAGCAGATTGGCCGGCCACGACCATTCGCCGGCAAAGGTTAACCGCAGTGCTCGCTTGGATGCCGCTTGCATAAATCGGGCCAGTTTCCGTGATTCAGCATGTGGTGAGGTACGCCGACAGAAAACCCAGATGTAGCCGTGAACAAACCCTGAATCAGCGCGAGTCAGTGATTCGTCGCTGATTCGTTCCAGACTCGTTCCAACTGTTAATCGGGAACAGATTTTCTGGCTTCGAACCAACCAATCGGCCTGCCCTCGGCATATTCCGCTTTCGCTTCGCGCCCGAAATCCCTATGTGTCGCCTGTCATACGCGGCCAATATGGGCGCGCTCCCGACAATGCGAGGCAGAGAGCCTTATTTCCAGGCCGATGAACATCCATCCGAAACACACTGAACCGCTGATCCTGTCGGGTCGAGACGTGACGGCCGTGCTCGGCCCGACCAACACCGGCAAGACCCATCTCGCCATCGAACGCATGGTGGCGCACGAAAGCGGCGTCATCGGCCTGCCGCTCAGGCTGCTTGCCCGCGAGGTCTATACGCGCGTCTGCGAGAAGGTCGGCGCCCATAAGGTGGCGCTCATCACCGGCGAGGAAAAGATCCAGCCGGCGGGCGCGAAATACTCGGTCTGCACCGTGGAAGCGATGCCGCGCGAGACCGACGCCGCCTTCGTTGCCATCGACGAGGTCCAGCTCGCCGGCGATCTCGAACGCGGCCACATCTTCACCGATCGCATCCTGCATCTGCGCGGCCGCCAGGAGACGCTGCTGCTGGGCGCGGCCACCATGCACGGCATTCTGCAGCGCCTGCTGCGGGGCGTGTCGGTGGTGACGCGACCACGCCTCTCGCATCTTGCCTATGTCGGCTCGAAGAAGCTGACCCGCCTGCCGCGGCGCACGGCGATCGTCGCCTTCTCGGCCGACGAGGTCTATGCCATCGCCGAGCTGATCCGCCGCCAGCAGGGCGGTGCCGCCGTCGTGCTCGGCGCACTCAGCCCGCGCACCCGCAACGCCCAGGTGGCGCTGTTCCAGTCGGGCGACGTCGACTACCTCGTCGCCACCGACGCCATCGGCATGGGCCTCAACCTCGACCTCGACCATGTCGCCTTCGCCCAGAACCGTAAATTCGACGGCTACCAGTACCGCAACCTGACGGCGGCCGAGCTCGGCCAGATTGCCGGCCGCGCCGGCCGGCATCTGCGCGATGGCACCTTCGGCGTCACCGGCCAGGTCGGTCCGCTGGATGATGAACTGGTCAACAAAATCGAGGCGCATGATTTCGACCCGGTGAAAGTACTGCAGTGGCGCACCGCGCATTTCGATTTCGCCAACCTTGATGCGCTGAAGCGCTCGATTGAGACCAACGCCCCGGTCGAAGGCCTGACGCGCGCGCTGCCGGCAGTAGACGCGCAGGCGCTCGAGCATCTGTCGCGCGACGAGGACGTCCGGGCACTCACCACCGATGCCAGGCGCGTGGCGCTGCTGTGGGAAGCCTGCGCGCTGCCCGACTACAGGAAGATCGCGCCGGCCCAGCACGCCGACTTGATCGCCTCCATCTACATGGACCTTGCCAGGCACGGCCATGTCGACGAGAACTACATGGCCGAGCAGGTGCGCCGTGCCGACACCACCGAAGGCGACATCGACACGCTGTCGCACAGGATTGCCCAGATCCGCACATGGACCTTCGTTTCCAACCGGCCCGGCTGGCTGGCCGATCGGGCACACTGGCAGGAAAAGACGCGCGAAATCGAAGACAGATTGTCGGATGCGCTGCATGAGCGGTTGACGAAACGTTTTGTAGACCGCAGGACTTCCGTCCTCATGCGGCGCCTTAGAGAAAACACGATGCCTGAAGCCGAAATCAGCCCAACCGGAACCGTCCTCGTCGAAGGCCATCACGTCGGCGAGTTGCAAGGTTTCCGCTTCACCGCCGACCAGAGCGCCGGCGGCGAAGACGCCAAGGCGGTGCGGGCGGCGGCGCAGAAGGCGCTTGCCGCCGAGTTCGAGGCGCGGGCCGAGCGCTTCGGCGCCTCGGCCAATGGCGACATCGCGCTGGGTTCGGATGGCACGCTGCGCTGGATCGGCGCGCCGATCGGCACGCTGGTCGCCGGCGAAGACGCTTTGAAGCCGCGTCTGGTTCTGCTGGCCGACGAGCAACTCACCGGCCCGGCACGCGACAAGGTTGCGGCGCGCGCCGAGCGCTTCGTAAACTTCCAGATCGAATCCCTGCTGAAGCCGCTGGTCGACCTCAAGAATGCCGAGCAGATCACCGGCATCGGCCGCGGCATTGCTTTCCAGCTCGTCGAGCATTTCGGTCTCATCAACCGTCGCGACATCGCCGACGAGATGAAATCGCTCGACCAGGAAGGCCGCGCGGCGCTTCGCCGTCTCGGCGTGCGCTTCGGCGCCTACCATGTCTTCGTGCCGGCGCTGATCAAGCCGGCGCCGGCCGGGCTGGTAACGCTGCTGTGGGCGCTGAGAAACGACGGCAAGGACAAGCCCGGTTTCGGCGATGTCGTTCACGCACTGGCCTCCGGCCGCACCTCGGTGGTCATCGATCCGACCTTCGACAAGACCTTCTACAAGCTTGCCGGCTACCGCAATCTTGGCCGGCGTGCTGTACGCGTCGATATTCTCGAACGGCTGGCCGACCTGATCCGGCCGGCGACCAACTGGAAGCCGGGCCTCGGCCCTCGGCCCGACGGCGCCTATGACGGCCAGTCCTTCATGGTGACGCCGCCGATGATGTCGATTCTCGGCGCCACCGCCGACGACATGGAAGAAATCCTGAAGGGACTCGGCTATCGCGCCGATGCCAAACCGGCGGCCGAGGTCAAGGCGCGGCTCGAAGCACAGGACAATGCCGCGCGTGAAGCTGCCGCTGCAAAGCAGGCGGCGGAAGAGACTGCGCGAGTCGAGCAGGCGAGGATGGCGGAAGCATCTGCCGCGGCAGAGCCGCCGGCGGAGGCTTCGGAACCTGTGTCGGATGCGGCTCCTGTTGCGGAGGCGGCGGCCGAAGCTGTGACCGAAGCGACGGCAGAGCCTGTCGCGGAAGCTCCAGCCCCTGAAGCTGCGGCAGAAGTCACGCAAGAGACCCGGCCCGCCGCGGAGGCAACTGCTGAAGCGCCTGCGGAACCAGCGGCCGAGCCAACGGCGGAACTTGGGGCGGAAACTGAGGCTGCGGCACCGGTAGAGCCGCCGGTTCTCGAAACTACGGAAGCATCGCCGGCCGAACCTGCAGCAACGACGGAAGCCGTCGCCGGCGAAGCTGCTCCAGAAGCCGAGGAGCCAAAACCTGTCCTGTTATGGCGGCAGGGTCGTTTCGACCAGCGCCCGCGTCATCGCCAGCATGACAACCGCCCCCGGGACAATCATCGGGACAATCGCGCGCGCAGTGGTCAAGCTGCGCCGGACAGCCGCAGCGATGCGCCGGTAGATGCCGGCGGGCAAGCGACGCCGGGCGACCGGCCCGCCCGTCAGGGGCGCCACGACCAGCGCGACGGCGCCGGCAAGCCGCGCTTCGATCGCAGCAAGTTCAAGCCCAGGCCGCAAGGCGAGGCGGTAGAGCAGCGCGCCGGCAAGCCGCAAGGTGAACGCCCGGACCGGCGCGAAAACCGGCCCGACTGGAAGGCTGGCCGGCAGGACGGCAAAGGCGGCGCCCAAGGCGCAAAACCCGCCTTCCAGCCAAAGCCGCGTGAGGAACGCCCGGTCCGCTTCGACCCGGACTCGCCCTTCGCCAAGCTCGCCGCGTTGCGCGACCAGCTGAAGAAGTAAGCTGCTCGTCCAATGGTCACTGATGCCCGCCAGCGCATCGACAAGTGGTTGTTCTTCTCGCGCGCGGTAAAATCGCGCACGCTGGCAGCCAAGCTGGTCCTCGCCGGACGCGTCCGCATCAATCGCGACAAAGCAGCGCAGGCCTCCGACACGGTCCGGCCGGGCGACGTTTTGACCATCACGCTGGAGCGGCGGATCTTCGTCTGGAAGGTCCTTGGCACCGGCGTACGGCGTGGCCCGGCCGAAGAGGCCCGCCTGCTCTACGAGGACATGTCGCCGCCCCCCGCGCCCAAGGGCGAGGCGCTTCCGGACGCGGTGCCGCCGTTGCGCGAGGCCGGCAGCGGTCGCCCGACGAAGAAGGAACGCCGCCAGACCGACCACCTGCTCGGCGACGATTGAGCAAGGTCGAACGCCCGCTTTGCCGGCCTTCCGGAATTCCATTCCGGAAACCGCGGCACCGCTGGCAGGGGCCGCCCTTGCCACCAGCGGACAAAGGCGTTACCTCACCAAAAAAGCCCAACAAAATGGCACGTCCCGGAGCCGACCAATGACCTATGTCGTGACCGACAATTGCATAAAATGCAAATACATGGACTGCATCGAGGTCTGTCCGGTCGACTGCTTCTACGAAGGTGAGAACATGCTCGTCATCCACCCGGACGAGTGCATCGATTGCGGCGTCTGCGAACCGGAATGCCCGGCCGACGCAATCAAGCCCGACACCGAGTCGGGTCTCGACAAATGGCTGCAGATCAACACCGAATATGCCGAGAAATGGCCCAACATCACCGCCAAGAAGGAGCCGCCGGCCGACGCTAAAAATTTCGATGGCGAAACTGGCAAGTTCGAGAAATATTTCTCCCCGGAGCCCGGCGAAGGCGACTGACGAGCCTGCCGGCTGCGGTGGCCTGACGCCGCGTAACAGACGTGATACATTAACTGCCTTGACAGGCGGCGACGGCGCGCGGCCTTCGCGCGTGCAGCAAAACCTTGATTCTTCCGACTTTTTGTGTTATATCAGCCAAACATGCCGGTGACACAACGTCGATTTATGGCGCAAACGCCCCAAATCACTGAAAGGTGAATTTCTCAATCCGGACCAGAGCGATCTGGGGCAGGCGGTCGCAATGTTGCGATTTGCCGGTCCTGGCCTTTCCGGTGAGTTCATCGTTGTGTGGCTAAGGACCGGTCACCCCGGTCGCACGAGTTCGGGCCGGCACGATGCCGGTACCACAACAAGGAGTTCAGGGCGTAATGGCAACGATCACCCCGCAGAAGAAGTCCACCGCAGCGCGCCACGGTTTCAAGACCGGCGAATACATCGTTTATCCGGCGCATGGTGTCGGCCAGATCGTCTCGATTGATGAGCAGGAAGTCGCGGGCCACAAGCTGGAGCTGTTCGTCATCGACTTCCAGAAGGACAAGATGCGCCTCAAGGTGCCGGTCGCCAAGGCGACCTCGATCGGCATGCGCAAGCTGTCGGAAGAGGATTATGTCGAGCGCGCGCTGAAGGTCGTGCAGGGCCGCGCCCGCGTCAAGCGCACCATGTGGTCACGCCGTGCCCAGGAATATGACGCCAAGATCAACTCCGGCGATCTGATCTCGATCTCGGAAGTGGTGCGCGACCTTTACCGCGCCGATAACCAGCCGGAGCAGTCCTATTCCGAGCGCCAGCTCTACGAGGCGGCCCTCGACCGCATGGCCCGCGAGATCGCGGCCGTCAACCGCATGTCGGAGACCGAAGCGGTCCGCCTCATCGAGGTGAACCTCAACAAGGGCCCGAAGCGCGGCGCTAAGGCCGACAACGAGGAAGCCGAGCAGGAAGAAGCCGCCTGAGTTTTTTTGCTTTCGAATCCAGAAAAACCCGGCCTCGCGCCGGGTTTTTTGTTTTGGCTGACCGGCGACGGGCATATCTAACCTTCGCCGCCGCCTTCCCTCTCCGCCTCGTGCTTCAGCGTGGCGATGAACCGCTTGGTCCGCTGGCGCTCCGGATTGCTGAACAGCACCGCGGCCGGCCCTTGTTCGACGATGTTGCCGGCATCGAGGAACACCACTTCCCGCGCGATCTTGGAGGCGAGCCGCAGATCATGCGTCGCCATCACCATGGTCGTGCCCTCACTGGCGAGCTTGCCGAGCACATCGACCACCTCCTGCGCCAGTTCCGGATCGAGTGCCGAGGTCGGCTCGTCGCAGAGCAGGACTTTCGGCGAAGGCGCCAGAGCCCGGGCAATCGCCACGCGCTGCTGCTGGCCACCTGACAGCGTCGCCGGCCAGGCATCGGCCTTGTGCGCCATGCCGACCTTTTCGAGCAGGGCCAGCGCCCGTTCGCGCGCCCTCTCCTTGGGCCATCTCAGCACCGTCACCAGCCCCTCCATGATGTTCTCGATCGCGGTGCGATGCGGAAACAGCTGGAAATTCTGGAACACCATGCCGGTCTGCAGCCGCAGCCGCTGGATATCCCTGGTCGAGACCCTGCCGCCGGGGCGGAATTCGAGTGCATCGTCGCCGATCCGTACCGTGCCTGAAGTCGGGAGCTCGAGCAGGTTGATGCAGCGCAAAAGCGTGCTTTTCCCTCCGCCCGACGGTCCGACAAGCGCCGTAACGCTGCCTTCCTCGATGGTGACGGTCACGCCCTTCAGCACAAGATTGTCGCCGAAACGCTTTTCGATGTTGGTGAGGCCGATCATGCGCGCGCCTCCAGGAAGCCGCCATAACGGTTGAGCCGCGTTTCCAGCCGCGCCTGCAAGGCCGACAGCACGGAGCTCATGATCAGATAGAGGGCCGCTGCCTCGACATAGAGGATCAGCGGCTCATAGGTGGTGGCGACGATGCGCTGCGCTGCCTGGAACATCTCCGGCACGGTGATGGCGGCGGCGAGCGAAGTGTCCTTGACCAGCGAGATGAAGGTGTTGGACAGCGGCGGCACGGCGACGCGCCCCGCCTGTGGAAGAATGGTGCGCCGCATTGCCTGGGCCCAGGTCATGCCGATCGAATAGGCCGCTTCCCACTGGCCCTTGGGCACCGAACCGATGACGGCGCGGATGATTTCCGATGAATAAGCACCGATGTTCAAGGTGAAGCCGATCAGTGCTGCCGGAAAGGCGTCGAGCAGGATGCCGACCGATGGCAGGCCGTAGAAGATAAGGAACAGTTGCACGAGAAGCGGCGTGCCGCGGAATATCCAGACGTAGAAGCGGACCACGGCGACCAGCGGTTTGGGACCGAACAGCCGGACAAGCGCCACAACCAGGCCTAGGACAAGACCGAATGCAAACGACAGCAGCGTCAGCGGCACGGTGAAGATCAGTGCAGCCCATAGCAGCGTAGGCAGGGATTCCAGCATCAATTGCAGCCAGTGCGGCACGAAGGCTCCTCCTTGCCAGATTGCCGTCGCTCATATCACGCGAAAGCGGCGGGCCGTCAAAAGACAGCTCGCCGCGATATGAACGACGTGGGCCTGCGTTCGGCCCACACGAGAAAGCCGTTTTACTTCGAAACGTCCTGGCCGAAATAGGTGTCGGCGATTTTCTTGTAGGTGCCGTCGGCCTTGATGTCGGCCAGCGCCTTATTGATGGCGGCCACCAGTTCCGGATCGCCCTTGCGCACGATGACGCCGGAATAGTCGGCGTTTTCTTCCTGGGCGGCAATCTTCACATTGGCGTCGGGCTTGTGCTTCTTGAAGTCGAGGAAGGACAGGCTGTCATTGATGGTGGCGTCGGCGCGGCCCGTAAGAAGCAGCTGGATCGACTGGTCGAAGCCGTCGGTGCCGACGAGCTCGGCGCCATTGGTTTCAGCCAGCTTGCCGAAATTCGAGGTCAGCGATTGCGCCGCCTTCTTGCCCTTGAGATCGGCGAAACCCTTGATGTCGGTGTTGTCGCCGCGCACGATCAGCACCGCCTTGGAGGCGATGTAGGGATCGGAGAAAGCATATTTGGCCTTGCGCGCCTCGGTGATGCCGACCTCGTTGATGACGGCATCGTAGCGGTTGGCGTCGAGACCGGCGATCAGCCCGTCCCATTTGCCTTCGAGGAACTGGGCTTTGACGCCGAGGCGCTCGGCGATGGCGCGCGCGATCTCGACGTCGAAGCCGACCAGCGCGCCGGAAGCATCATGATAGGTGAAGGGCGCATAGGTTCCTTCTGTGCCGACCTTGAAGACGCCGGACTGCTTGATCTGGTCGAGATTGGCGCCGGCGTGACCGGCGGCGATGGCCAGAACCTGCAGCGTTCCGGCGATGATGAGCGATTTGAGCCATTTCATTTTTCTGTGATCCGTCCTTGGCCGGTGTCCGGCGTCATTGCGAGTGCCGGAAAATGACAGATGCGCGATGCCAGAATAAGAAACTGAATTTCAAAAATCCCGCGCCCTTGAAATCCAATTCTCAACCAGCATCTCCCGGCGCCATCCGGCTGAGTCAAGGCCGGCGGCGAATCGCCTGGAACAGCGCAATCGACATGACAGTCCGGGGGAACATTCCCCCGCATGGCACGTTCTTCGCTGTTGTAGGGCGCGGCGCCGCCATTTCAACCATCGGCGCCAACTCACGATTCGATCGCACCGCAACGCCTGAAGCAGGAGCGCGGCATGATGGAAGACAGTGCAGGACGGACCATGGTTCGCGCGGCGATGAAAGCCCCTTATCTGGAACGTGACGAAGAGCATCTCCTGGCGCTGCGCTGGAAGGAAAACAATGACCAGCACGCGCTGCACCGCATCACCGTCGCGCATATGCGGCTGGTCATTTCCATGGCGTCGCGGTTTCGCCACTACGGCCTTCCGCTGGGCGACCTGATCCAGGAAGGCCATGTCGGGCTGCTGGAGGCCGCGGCCCGTTTCGAACCCGAGCGCGAGGTGCGGTTCTCGACCTACGCGACTTGGTGGATTCGCGCCTCGATGCAGGACTATATCCTGCGCAACTGGTCGATCGTGCGCGGCGGCACCAGCTCGGCGCAAAAGGCGCTGTTCTTCAACCTGCGGCGTCTGCGCGCCCGCCTGGCAAACGGCGCCGAGCAGACGTCGAATGCCACGCTCTACCGCGAAGTGTCGGCGGCTCTCGGGGTATCGGAAGCCGATGTGGCGATGATGGATTCCCGCCTTTCGGCGCCGGACAGCTCGCTCAACACGCCGCTAGCCGACGATGCGGGCGCAACCGAGCGGATGGAGTTCCTGGTTTCGGATGACCCGCTGCCCGATGAGGTCGTCGGCGATACGATCGACGTCGAACGCCGCTCGGTGTGGCTGAAGACGGCACTCGGCGCTCTCAATGCGCGCGAGCTCAGGATTATCGAGGAACGCCGGCTGAGCGACGAGGGCGCGACGCTCGAAGCGCTCGGCGAGACGCTCGGCATCTCCAAGGAACGTGTCCGGCAGATCGAGGCGCGCGCCATGGAAAAGCTCAAGGCGGCGCTGGTAAAGCAGAATCCGGAATTTCTCGCAGCCTGAATCGCGTCGCCTGCTATTTGTCGGTGACGATCTTGACCTTGTCGCCGGCCGAAACCGCGGCACCCGGCGACAGCGCGTTGAGCACCCTGAACAAATCCAGCTTGCGGTCGACGCCGACCATCTGCGCGGCCAGGGAGCCCATTGTCTGGCCGGGCTGCACCGTGACGATGCGGATACGCAGCGGCTTCAACGCCGCCTTCTCGGCAGCACTCAGGATGCGGAACGAGCCGCTGACCGAGCGCGCCACCGTGCTCAGCGAGGTGCTGGCCGACGGTGCAGCAGTCAACAAGCGGTAGACCTGGCCGCCGGCGCGGATCACCGCAATGTCGAATTGCCAGCCATCGGCGCCGGCATGCGCGGTTGCCGCTTCGTTGCCGTTGATCGTCTCCTGGCGCACGCTGCTGTCGTCGAGGCCGGCAACCCAGCCGCTGCGGATGTAGTCGGTCAGCGAGCGGTCCTTGTCGATCGAAACGCCGTCGAAGCGGATTGCCATGTCGCCCGGGCCTGTGGCCGTCACCGCCGCCGCCGAATTGTCGATGACGAAACCGTTGGGCACCGAGAACGACACACCGAGGCCAGGGTGCAGGAAGGTTTCGCCGCGCACGTAGCCTTCCTCCGGCGTGTCGCCGTAAAGCAGCCCGTCTACGCCGGCAAGAAATGAATCGCGGTCGCGCGACCCGACACCAGGCGCGCCGAACTGGCGGGCGTGGCGCTGCGCGAGATCGATACGCTGCGGCGTGTTGGGGTGCGTCGCCAGGAAGTCGAGGCTGGCGTCGGTGGCGCCGCTGATTGAGCGGAAATCGGTATAGGCCGACATCGACTGCAGGAAGCGGCCGGCGGCGTAGGGGTCGAAACCGGCTTCGCCGATCGACTTGATGCCGATGGCATCGGCCTCCAGCTCCTGATTGCGCGAGAACTGGGCCAGCCTCAGCTTGCCGCGGATCAGCGCCGCCTTGGCCGTCGGGTTGTCGCCGAGCACGTCCGAAACGACCTTGGTCGCCAACCCCTCTTCGGCTTCCAGCTGCTGGCGCTGCAGGCCGTGGTTGGCCGTAACGTGGCCCATCTCATGCGCGATGACGGCGGCAAGCTCGGCGGAATCGTTGGCCAGCGCCAGCAGCCCGCGGGTGATGTAGAGATAGCCGCCCGGCAGCGCGAAGGCATTGACGTTGGGCGAGTTGAGGATGGTGATGCGGTAGGTCTGGGTTGGGTTGGCCGACACCACGGTCAGTCTGCCGACGATCTTGGCCACCATGCGCTCGAGCTTGGGGTCGGAATACTCGCCGCCATAGGTGGCGAGGATGCGCGGGTGCTGCGCCTTCGCCAGTTGGGCGAGCTTGCTGTTGGCGGCGACATTGTCGACCGTGATCGGCTTGTCGGAGGGCTGGAAGCCCGATTCCTGCACGTCGGGAGGCGTGAACATCTGGCAGCTTGCCAGCGCCACGGCAAGACCGGCCAGCGCCAGAAAGCGCGCCAGCGGTTTCACCCTCCGATTGTCGATGCCGGTCGGCAGATCGGCTTCCTTTCAAGTCCTGGCACGTGACCGCGAAAATCGGGCGCGATTTCCGAAAAGCATCACGCGCAAAGTCAAGTGCTATGGCGTCCTTCGTGCGTCCGACGGATACGAGACAGCAACGGCAAATCACGCTCTAGGCCGGACCAGCTCCTGGCGGACCTAGCCACACTACCTCGACCATGGCAAGCAAGCGCCGCTTCGCCTTCCGCCGGTTTGACCATAAATTATGTCCGCTTCCGGGCAACATCTCGTGATCCAGCCGCAAACGGACCCGAGCCGATATAGCGTCGGAATGCCTCCGGTCCAGCCCCGACGAAAAAATCGGCGGCGGTGCCCGTCGCGGCAACCGTGCCACCATCCAGGAAAACCATGTTTTGGCCGATACGGCGCGCATCGTCCGGCTGGTGCGTGACGAATAACACCGTCATGCGCTGCTCCGAATGGACGTCGGCCACCAGGTCGAGCATGTCGTCGCGCAGTGCCGGTCCGAGCGAAGCGAACGGCTCGTCGAGCAACAGCACCGGCCGGTCGCGCACCAGGACCCGGGCGAGCGCGACGCGCTGCCGCTCGCCGCCGGAGAGTTCGCGCGGCAGCCGGCTTTCCTTGCCGGCAAGACCGACGCGCTTCAGCGCTGCGGCGATTGCGGCGCGGTCAGCCTCGCTCAGCCTGAGCGAAGGCGAGCGGCCGAGCCCGACATTCTGCTCGACCGACAGATGGGCAAACAGGTTGTTTTCCTGGAACACCATCGATACCGGCCGCGCTGATGGCGGCGCAGTGCTGACGTCGGCGCCGCCGATCAGCACGCGGCCCGACCGCGGCGTCTCGAAGCCGGCCACCAGATTGAGCAGCGTCGACTTTCCCGAACCGCTCGGCCCCATGATGGCGGTGATTTCCGACGCCGGGAAATCGACATCGCATATAAGCGGCGTTTCACCATAGCTGAACGAGACATTATCGAGCCGCACGGCCGCGCCTTTTTCCACCGAAATGGACCGTTCCGGGCTGATCGGCATCATGATTTCTCCCTCCTTCCCAGCCAGTCCGCGGCCAACACCAGCGCCAGGCAGACAAGGCCGAGCAGCAGCGCCAGGCCGGCGGCATCCTCGGTGCGGTAACTGCCCATGCGCGCCAGCAGCAGATAGGGCAAGGTCTGCACGGAATCGCTGCCGAACAGCGCAATGACGCCGAGATCGCCGAGCGACAGCGCCATGGCGAACGCGAAGCCGGTGGCGAGCGGCCGCCGCAGCGACGGCCAGTCGACCAGCCGCAACCGGTTCCAGCCCGAGATGCCAAGCTGTGCGCAGAGCCGTTCGTGGCGTTCGCTCGCCGCGTCATAGGCAGGGCGGATGGCGCGGATGGCGAACGGCATCGCCATCACTGCATTGACCGCAATGACCATGACAGGGGCGATCGCAAAGACATCGCCGACGGTGCGCAGGAGCAAGAACCAGCCGGCACCGATGACGATGGGCGGCACCACCAGGACGAACCCCGCACCGGTGTCGGCCAGGTGTTCGAGCAGCGTCCTCCTGCCGCTCCGCCGGGTGAGCGCCAGCGCCCGGCGCGCCATCACCAGCGACAGCGACAACGCCACAGAGAGCAGCGCCGACAGGAGGGAGAGCACGGCACTGGTCGCCGTCGCTTGCCGCACCGCGCTCTCGCCGGCCAGGCGGCCGAGATCGGCGCCAAGCCCGGCTGCCAGCGTGGCCGCCATCGGCCCGGCGACAAACAGCAGTGCGAGCCCGATCGCCAGCGCGTTCAGCACGGTCTCGGCCGCACCGGCTGAAAAATACCGGCGCGGCGCCACCGGCAGATTGGCGTCGCCGGTCATATTGGCGCCAAGCCGCGTCAAGGCCAGCACGACGACGAAGGTCAGGGCAATCTGCAGCAAGGTCAGCGTCACCGCCCGCGCCGGGTCGAAGTCGAAACGCAGCGCCTGGTAGATGGCAACCTCCAGCGTCGTCGCGCGCGGCCCGCCGCCGAGCGTAAGCACGATGGTGAAGGAGGTGATGCACAGCATGAAAACGAGCCCGGCAACGCCCGGCAGGGCCGCACGCAACGGCGGCCATTCGATCAGCCGGAAGGCCGGCGCAGCCCCCATGCCAAGCTGGCTCGCCAGCCGCCATTGGTTAGCCGGCACGGTCTGCAACGCCTCCAGGAACAGCCGCGTCGCCAGCGGCAGGTTGAAGAAGACATGGGCAACGAGTATGCCCGACAGGCCATAGATGCCGGGCCAGCTCTGGCCGCCTAGCGCGCCCAGCGTGCCGGCAAAATAGCCGGCGCGGCCATAGAGCGCCAAGACACCGAGTGCGGCAACAATGGCCGGCAGCGCCAGTGGCACGGCGAAAAGCTGGAGGATGAAGCCTCGCCCGAAAAAACGCGGATGCCGCGACAGGGCGCGCGCGACGAACAGCGCCGGTGCAACGGAGAGCAGGGTCGACAGCAGAGCCTGCCAGAGCGTGAAACGGACGACGCGCAAGAGATAGGAATCGAAAGCGGAGGCGGCGCCGGACAGGTCGCGTGTGGCTTCGACGACGAGCCCGGCGAATGCACCGCCGATCAGCAGCGCGATGGCGGCGAGCGCGACGATGCCGGCAGTGACGCGGGGATCGGCCGGATGACGCGTAGGCATGTCGCGCTACCCGACACTACGACAGGCGTAGATCGAAGGAAATACCTGGCAAAGGCCGAGCCCACCCCTCTCTGGCCTGCCGGCCATCTCCCCCTCAAGGGGGGAGATTGCGCACTCAGCCGCCTTCGCCAATCTCACAAGTGGCAGGACGAGGAGAGGCGACAAAGCTGCCGATCTCCCCCTTGAGGGCAGGGCTATCGCATTTGGATTCTTACGAAGTTGGACCCCCACCCTAACCCTCCCCACAAGGGGGAGGGAACGCTGCCGCATGCCCTTACTTCCCCTTTTGGCGCCGAAAGGCAGACAATTTGCCGAGGTCAGTGCCAACGGAAGTCTCCCTCCCCCTTGTGGGGAGGGGTTAGGGGTGGGGGTACGTCGTAGAGCGAAAGCCTCGGCGTTCCATCTGCGATAGCCGTGCCCTTGAGGGGGAGATGGCCGGCAGGCCGGAGGGGGGTGGCTTGGCGCAAACATCCGACGAGGCTTGAGCCCTACCTGCTCATCGCCGCAAGCCACTCATCGACCCAGGCCTTGCGGTTGGCCGCGACGTCTTCCGGGCTGAACAGCAAGGTCTTGGTCGGCTTGACCAGCTTGTCGAACGCCGGGTTGAGCGGCTTGTCGGTTTTGCCGGCCGGGAACATCCAGTTGGTTTCGGGAATGACATCCTGGAATTTCGGTCCGGTCATGAAGGCAATGAACTTTTCCGCCAGCGGGTTCTTCGCGCCCTTGGTGGTGATCCCCGCAACCTCGATCTGCAGATATTCGCCCTCCTCGAAGGACGCCGCCTGGTAGCGCTCGGTGTTTTCGGCGACCATGTGGTAGGCCGGCGAGGTGGTGTAGGACAGCACCATCGGCGCCTCGCCCTTGGTGAACAGGCCGTAGGCCTCGCTCCAGCCCGGCGTTACCGTCAGCACCTTCGCCTTGAGTTTGGCCCAGGCTTCCGGCGCCTTGTCGCCATAGACCGACTTGACCCACAGCAGCAGGCCAAGGCCCGGCGTCGAGGTGCGCGGATCCTGGATGACGATCTTCTCTCCGGCATCGCCCTCGACCAATTCCCTGAGGCTCTTCGGCGGGCTCTTCAGTTTTTCGGTGTCGTAGACGACGGCGAAATAGCCATAGTCGAACGGCACGAAAATATCGTCGCTCCAGCCGCCCGGTACATTGACGCCCGAGACGGCGCCGTGCGGCGAAAACAGGCCGGTTGCCTTGGCGTCGGCGGTTAAGTTGGTATCGAGGCCAAGTACGATATCGGCCTTGGTCGCGGCGCCTTCCAGCTTCACACGGTTGAGCAGCGCCACGCCGTCGGCGACCGAGACGAATTCGACGACGCAACTGCATTCGGCCTCGAAGGCCTTCTTCACTGCCGGTCCCGGACCCCAATCGGCGGTGAAGCTTTCATAGGTATAGACCGTCAGTCTATCCTGTGCCGATGCCTGCCCTGGCAGGGCGAGCGCGGATGCCGCAACCAGGACAATTGAGACAAGAGAGTGGAAAAAACTGCGCATCGGCGCCTCCTTCGTTCGCGTTGAAAGGAATTGAGGCGTCGGGCTGTCCGAAACGTCTAATCCCTCCGCCGGTACAAACCGGATCAGGTTCAGCGGGTTGGCAGTCTTGCCTCTCAGCCGGTCCGCGAAGATCGCGTCCGGCACCCCGTTAGAGCGTTGCGACACATAGGCCCGGCCGAAGTGCTGCGCAAGCGGAAGTTTGCCGGACATCCAAAGCCCAGCCTTCCGTTTCGTCTGCCGTTTCATCTTCCGTTTCCGGGGCAGGGCTGGTAAGGGCCACGAGATATGAGCACATTCACCATCCTGCTTGGCGGCGATCTCATCCGCACGCCGCTGCTCGACCGCCAGGTCGAAGGCTCGCGCGTCATCGCCGCCGACGCCGGCATCGGCCATGCCCGTATGCTGGGCCTGAGGCCGGAACTCTGGGTCGGCGATTTCGATTCGGTGCCTGCCGAGTTGCCGGAGGATCTGGCCGCCGTGCCACGGCAGGTGTTTCCTGCCGAAAAAGACAAGACCGACGGTGAACTCGCTATCGCCGCCGCGCTCGAACGCGGTGCGACCAGCCTTGTGCTCGCAGGCGCCTTCGGCGGCAAACGTACCGACCACATCTTCCTGCATCTGGCGCTGAGCGTCCGGCTGGCGGAAGGCGGGACGGAAGTGCTTTTGACCAGCGGCGCACAGGAAGGCATTCCCTTGCTGCCGGGAAAGACTGGCTTCGACTATGCCGACGGCACGCTGTTTTCGGTGCTCGGCTTCTCCGATCTCGCCGGCCTGAGCGTCACCGGCGCCAAATGGCCGCTCGACCATGTCGAGGTTGCGTTCGGCTCGTCGCTGACCATTTCCAACGAGGTCAATGGCCGGCTCGAAATCGCGCTGGCCAGCGGCCGCGCGCTGCTGCTCGCGCATCCCTACCCTCTTCCGGAAAGCTGAGCCCAGAAAGCTGATATGGCGCCGCCACTTCTCAATCTCGACGGGATAAAGCTGACCTTTGGCGGCACGCCGTTGCTCGACGGTGCCGCCCTGACGGCCTCGGCTGGCGACAAGATCGCCCTGGTCGGCCGCAACGGCTCTGGTAAGTCGACGCTCCTCAAGATCGCCGCCGGGCTGATCGAACCGCAGGATGGCGAAGTCTTCCGCCAGCCCTCGGCAACCGTGCGCTACTTGCCGCAAATGCCCGACATGGACGGTTTTGCGACCGTCCGCGCCTATGTCGAGGCGGGGCTCGGGCCCGCCGACGATCCCTACCGCGCCACCTATCTGATGGAGCATCTCGGCCTGACCGGCGAGGAACGGCCGAACGACCTTTCCGGCGGCGAGGCGCGGCGCGCCGCCCTCGCCCGCGTCATGGCGCCGGAGCCCGACATTCTCCTCCTCGATGAGCCGACCAATCATCTTGACCTTTCGGTCATCGAATGGCTGGAGGAGGAGCTTGCCCGCACCTCCTCGGCACTGGTCGTCATCTCGCATGACCGCCGTTTTCTCGAGCGCGTGTCACGCGCCACAATCTGGCTCGACCGCGGCCAGACCCGCCGTCTCGACAAGGGCTTTGGCTATTTCGAGGAATGGCGCGACACGGTGCTGGAGGAGGAAGAGCGCGAGCAGCACAAGCTCGGTCGCCAGATCGTGCGCGAGGAGCACTGGCTGCGCTATGGCGTGACAGCGCGGCGCAAGCGCAACATGCGCCGGCTCGGTGAGTTGCAGACCATGCGCCAGCGCTTTCGTGGTCATCGCGGCGCCGAGGGTGCGGCGACGATGACAGCCAGCGACGCCGCCGAATCCGGCAAGCTGGTGATCGAAGCCAAGAACATCGAGAAGACCTTTGGCGATCTGACCGTGGTCAAGGGATTCTCGACCCGAATCCAGCGCGGCGATCGCGTCGGTCTGGTCGGGCCGAACGGCGCCGGCAAGACGACGCTGTTGAAGATGCTGACCGGCGAATTGAAGCCGGACGCGGGCACGGTGCGGCTCGGCACAAATCTGGAGATCGCCACGCTCGACCAGAAGCGCGAAGCCGTCGACCCGCAGGAGACATTGGCGCAGTATCTCACCGACGGGCGCGGCGAGAACCTCGTCATCAATGGCGAGCAGCGCCACGTCGTCTCTTACATGAAAGACTTCCTGTTCAAGCCGGAACAGGCGCGCACGCCGGTGCGCGAGCTTTCGGGCGGCGAGCGGGCGCGGCTGATCCTCGCCCGCGTTTTGGCGCGGCCGGCAAACCTGCTTGTGCTCGACGAGCCGACCAACGACCTCGACATGGAGACGCTGGAGCTGCTGCAGGAATTGGTCGCCGGCTTTGCCGGCACGGTGATCCTGGTCAGCCACGATCGCGATTTCCTCGACCGCACCGTGACCAGCATCATCGCGCCGGATGGTGACGGCCGCTGGATCGAATATGCCGGCGGCTATTCCGACATGCTGGCGCAGCGCGGCGGCACCAGGCTGGACGACCGCAAGGCGCGACCAAAGGCCGAGACGGGCGACGCGACGGCGGCAAGCAGGAACGAAGCGGCCGCAACGAAGGGCCCGGCCAAGAAACTGTCGTTCAAGCAGAAATTCGCGCTGGAAACCTTACCCAAGAAGATCGAGGCGGTGTCGGCCTCGATCTCGCGGCTGGAGAACAACATCGCCGATCCGGCCTATTACGAGCGCGACCCGGCCTCGTTCCAGAAGACGATTGCCGCGCTCGACAAGGAGCGCGTCACACTGGCAGCGCTCGAGGAGGAATGGCTGGAACTGGAAATGCTGCGCGAGGAGATGGAGGGGTAATTCGCGAGTTCAAGCACCTTGTCATTGCGACTAGAGAGGAATGCGCATATGTTATGCGCATACTGTGGAGGTGATCATGCGCAAGATAGCTGTGAATGCGGTTCGCCAGCCGGCAAATCTGTCGATCGACTCAAAGCTCATGAAGGAAGCCAAGGGGCTCGATGTGAATGTCTCGCGCGCCGCTGAAGCCGGCATCGCCGAGGCCGTGGCCGCCGAAAAGACGCGGCTGTGGAAGCTTGAGAACCGCGCGACGATAGATGCGTGGAACGAATATGTCGAAAAACACGGTATTCCGCTGGCAGAACATCGGCAATTCTGATGGCGCGCTACGACGTCTTCGCGGGTAGCATCGAAGGCGGCTATCTCCTCGACGTCCAGGCCGATCTGCTAGACCATTTCAAGACCCGGGTGGTCGTCCCGCTTCTGCCGGCTGCGATGGCGCCATCACCAATGCGAAAGCTCCATCCGATTTTCGAGATCAATGGTCGGAAATTGGTCATGGCCACCCATTTGATCGCCACGGTTGCGGCGACGGAACTGGGCGAGAGCCGACTGAATCTGACGAGGCATCACGACGAGATCGTGGCCGCGCTCGATATGCTGTTCCAGGGCTTCTGAGCCAGAGAGGCGTTGGGCTGGTGAGCCGACCTCACCCCGCCGTCTTTGTCTGCCAGGCCTTTAGCGCCTCGTCGAACACCTTCTCGCCTGGAATGCCCTTTTCCATGGTGAGCAGCGCCCGCCGCCCGGTCTTGTAGACGACCGGCACGTCGATCCAGTCCTGACCTCTGAGCAAGGTCAGATTGGCGTCTTCATCCGCCTTGGTATCGTTGAGCGCAACCAGGAAGAAACCGTCGGCGATCTTGGCCGGGATGCCGATCAGCGGGCTTCCGGCATCCTGCTCGGAGCCCTTCATGGCGACACGCAGGATGTTGTCGACGCCGCCGCCCTCGAAGCCGTCAGGCGTCAGGAAGATCATCTCGATAATATGGCTGGCCGGCAGCGTCTGGTCGGTGTTGCGACGGATCGTCATGCGCAACTGGATATCCTTGCCTGGAATGGTCGCCTCGGCGCGGATCGCCGGCTCGGGCGGCAGGTCGCCGCCGGGCGATTCCTGCACCAGCGACCAGACGATATTGCCGGGCTCGGCCGAGCCTTGAGCGGTGCTGGTGCGCTCCTCATAGAAGATCGCCTTCTGGCCGACGGCCAACGTGGCTTGCGGCGGAACTGCCGTTGGTGCCGCTGCCGGTGCTGGCGGCGGGGCGGCCGCTGCAGGCGCTGCTGCCCCGTTGGCGGGCGGCGTTGCGGGAGTTGGTGCAGCGGACCCATCGACTGCTGGAGCATTGGCCGTGGCTTGCGTGTCGGCGGGTGCGGCCGGAGCCGGCGCGGCCGGTGCCGGGGTGGTCGGTGCCGGGGTGGTCGGCGCTTGTGCGGCCGATGGCGGCGTGGTCAGTGCGGCGACGGATTCGCCTTCGCCGATGCCCGCCTGCCCGGCCGCGGGGCCGGGATCGACTTCGTGGCCCTCGGGCGTCAGGCGCTGCGTGAACTTCGCGCCCTCGCCGGAATCCGTCGGAGGCGCGGCGGCCGGTACGGCCGCATCGGCCACCGGCTTGGCCGGGGCTGGTTTTACCAGCGGTTCGGTGGCGACGGCTGTGGTCGAGTCGAGGCCGAGCATGCTGCCGAACGCATCCTTGTTCAGCCAGATGCCATAGCCACCACCGGCAATGACGAGCAAAGCAATGGCGGCGGCGATCACACCGCCATAGCTGCGCCTGCGCTCCGCAGGATAGAGCCGCTGGAACCTGTCCTCCGCGGGGCCGCCGTCGTTGGAAAAGTCGTCGCCCGGAAAAACGCCGTCTTGGCCGTCAGCCGTCGGAAGTTCCATATCGGACGGCGGCGGACCAGCGCGCTCCTGAGAAAGAGCGACGGGCTGCGGCTTTTGCCAGTTCGGCGCCGCCTTGGCGGGCGTGGGCTGCCAGGCCGGCCCAGTCTTTGCTGGCTCCGTCTTTGCCGGCTGTCGGATATGGCTGGACTGGTTCTTGTTGCGGTCGATGGAGGAGAAGATGTCCTCCAGTTCCGCCAGCGGGTCGGGTGGCGGCGCAGGCTTGGCATAGTCCCGCTCGACTTTGGCGATGGCGTCTTCCAGTGCACGCATCTGCCGGTCGACATCGGAAGGCGTCATCGTGGCCTTCTCTGCGAGTTGTTTCGCGATTGACGAACGGGCCCTGTCATAGACCCTGGCGCGCACTTCCGCCGACGGCTCACCGAGTTTATCGAGCGCCTTTTTCAGAATAGGAACAAAATCTACCATACGTCAGTCGACCTGCATTTGTTTCTGGGCCGGCCCCCGCAAATCAGCCGCAATGCCCGGAAAGGCTGAGAAACTAGTCTTGAAACGGATCGGTCACAAGTATCGTGTCGTCCCGTTCAGGGCTGGTGGAAAGGAGTGCGACCGGCGCGCCGATCAGCTCCTCGATGTAGCGGACGTACTTCACCGCCTGGGCCGGCAGGTCGTTCCAGCTGCGCGCACCGGCGGTGGTGCCTTTCCACCCCTCCAGCGTCTCGTAGACCGGTTCGACGCGGGCCTGCGCACCCTGGCTGGCCGGCAGGTAATCGATCGCCTCGCCGTCGAGTCGGTAGCCGGTACAGACCTTGATCTCGTCCAGCCCATCGAGCACATCGAGCTTGGTCAGCGCAATGCCCTTGATGCCGTTGACGGCGACGGCCTGGCGGACCAGCACGGCATCGAACCAGCCGCAGCGGCGCTTGCGGCCGGTGACGACGCCGAATTCATGGCCGCGCGTGCCCAGGAACTCGCCGATCTCGTTCTTCTGTTCGGTTGGAAACGGGCCTTCGCCGACGCGCGTCGTATAGGCCTTGGTGATGCCGAGTACATAACCGATGGCGCCCGGCCCGACACCCGACCCGGCGGCGGCCTGGCCGGCAACCGTATTGGACGAGGTGACGAACGGATAGGTGCCGTGGTCGATGTCGAGCAACGTCCCTTGCGCGCCCTCGAACAGGATGCGCTCGCCGGCGCGGCGCTTGTCGTCGAGGATTTTCCAGACGCGGTCCATATAGGGCAGGATCTCGTCGGCCACCGAGATCAGCTCGCTCATGATCGCCTCGTGCGTGACCTCGGCATGGCCGAGCCCGCGCCGCAGCGCATTGTGGTGCGTCAGCAGCCTGTCGACCTTCAAGGGCAGCGTTTCCAAATCCGCCAAATCCATCACCCTGACCGCGCGCCGGCCCACCTTGTCTTCATAGGCGGGACCGATGCCGCGACGGGTCGTGCCGATCTTCGTTCCGGAATTGGAAGCGGCGTCCTCGCGAAATCCGTCCAGCTCCCGGTGCAAGGACAGGATAAGCGCGGTGTTTTCGGCTATTTTCAGGCGGTCTGGCGTCACCTCGACGCCCTGCGCCTTCAATTTCGCAACCTCCGCGACGAAAGCGTGCGGATCGAAGACGACGCCATTGCCGATGATGGACAGCTTGCCTTGCCGCACCACGCCGGACGGCAGCAGCGACAGCTTGTAGACCTTGCCGTCGACGACCAGCGTGTGGCCGGCATTGTGGCCGCCCTGGAAGCGCACGACAACATCGGCGCGCTCCGACAGCCAGTCTACGATCTTGCCTTTGCCCTCATCGCCCCATTGCGAGCCGACGACCACCACATTGGCCATATTTCTTTTCCCTTGAGACGCCGCACGAGCAGCTTGAAACAGTTCGAAACGACAGGCCTCTATCGCATCGGCCCCCAAAATCGGAATCGATTTTCGGAAAGCACGACGCGAGGATTAAAGCCTTCCGACGCGTACTTTGTAGCGTCCAATTGCACGCACGTCGTTCTATAGCGTCAAGACCCGGCGAGTGCGACCACTCTTTGCCGCCGAAAACGCTCCGAGGCACAACAATTTTCGCCTTTGACATCATTTACTTGGGCTGGCGGTCGCAATAGGCCCACACCGACCGTCAAATTCCCTCTGCCTGGCCGGGAGTTCACGATGCATCGAGCCGCCTATCTGTTCCTGCTGTTTACCACCTTGCTGTGGGGCGGCAACTCCGTGGCGGGAAAGCTGGCGGTCGGTCATATCTCGCCGATGACGCTGGTCTTCCTGCGTTGGCTGCTGGCGGTTCTGATTCTGCTGCCGATCGGCTGGGGAACGCTACGCCAAGACTGGCCGGTGGTGCGCAGGCACTGGTTGCTGCTTGGCGGGCTCGGCGCTTGCGGCTTCGCCTTTTTCAATGCGATCTTCTACACGGCGCTCAACTACACCACGGCGATCAACGTCTCGATCGAGCAGGCGGCGATACCGATCGTGATCATCATCGCCAATTTCGTGCTGTTTCGCCTGCGGGTGAACCGGGTGCAGATCGCTGGCGTCGTGCTGACCATCATTGGCGTCGCGGTGACGGCGAGCCATGGCGACCTGCGCCAGCTTCTCAAGCTGGATCTCAACTTTGGCGACGCGATCATGCTGGTCGCCGTGCTTTGCTACTCCTTCTATTCGGTGGGGTTGCGGCTGAAGCCGGTCATCCGCTGGCAGAGCCTGATGCTGGCGCTGTCGGTTGCCGCACTCGTCACATCGCTGCCTTTCTTCCTGTGGGAGATTGCCGCCGGCAAAGTCATCGTCCCCGATGCCCGCGGCTGGGCGGTCGCGTTCTATACCGCCATCGGTGCTTCGGTCATCTCGCAGATCTTCTATATCAGGGGCAATGAGCTGATCGGCGCCAACCGCGCCGGCCTGTTCATCAATCTGGTGCCGATCTTCGGCACGCTGCTATCGGTGCTGATTGTCGGCGAGACATTCCAGCTCTATCAGGCGCTGGCTCTCGCGCTGGTGCTCGGTGGCATCAGCCTCGCCGAATACAG
The DNA here is from genome assembly GCF_040321995.1 of Mesorhizobium sp. M0207. Taxonomy (NCBI): domain Bacteria; kingdom Pseudomonadati; phylum Pseudomonadota; class Alphaproteobacteria; order Hyphomicrobiales; family Phyllobacteriaceae; genus Mesorhizobium; species Mesorhizobium sp. M0207. Next base: position 185,371 of record NZ_JAMYSQ010000004.1, on the reverse strand, counting down.
CGGACGGAAGATGGCGGCATCCGCTGCTGAATGAAGTCGCTTGCCGCGACGTTCCACCGCCCCGCGTGCTGCTGCACACGGGGCGACCGAATTTCAGGCTATCCCAACATCGAAATGCAGCCGCTTGGCAGAGTCGATCGACTTGTGCGAGCGCACCTGCGCCAACACGTTTTCCGGGAATGGCGCATCGAGATAGAGCAATGCGATGGCATCACCGCCCGGCCGGTTGCGGCCGAGCTGGAAATTGGCGATGTTGACGCCGTTCTCGCCGCACACCGTGCCGAGCAGACCGATGATGCCGGGCGCGTCGGCATTGGTCGTGTAGAGCATGTGCTGGCCAACCTCGGCGTCGAGATTGATGCCCTTGATCTGGATGAAGCGCGGCTTGCCGTCCGAAAAACACGTGCCGGCGATCGAGCGCGTCCTGTGCTCGGTCTTGACCGTCAGCTTGATATAGCCGTCGAACACGCCCGACTTGTCGCGCTTGACCTCGGCGACGATGATGCCGCGCTCCTTCACCATGATCGGCGCCGACACCATGTTGACGTCGGCGACCTGCGGCCGGATCAGCCCGGCAAGAGTGGCGCTGATCAGCGCCCGCGTGTTCATCGTCGCGGTCGAGCCGTCGAACAGGATCTCGACCTCCTTGATCGGATCCTCGGTGACCTGGCCAACAAAGGCGCCGAGCACTTCAGCGAGCTTGACGAAAGGTTTCAGCCGCGGCGCTTCCTCGGCGGTGATCGATGGCATGTTGATGGCATTGGAAACGGCGCCCTTGATCAGATAGTCCGACATCTGCTCGGCGACCTGCAGCGCGACATTCTCCTGCGCCTCCATCGTCGAGGCCCCCAGATGCGGCGTTGCCACCACGTTCTCCATGCCGAACAGTGCGTTGCTCTCCGCCGGTTCGACCTCGAACACGTCGATGCCGGCGCCGGCCACCTTGCCGCTCTTCAGCGCCGCGATCAGGTCGGCCTCGACGATCAGCCCGCCACGGGCGCAGTTGATGATACGCACGCCGGTCTTCATCTTGGCGATCGCCGCGGCGTCGATGATGTTGCGCGTCTTGTCCGTCAGCGGCGTATGCAGCGTGATGAAGTCGGCGCGGGCGAACAGCTCGTCGAGCTCGACCTTTTCGACGCCGAGCTCCTCGGCGCGGCTGTCCGACAGGAATGGATCGAAGGCGATGACATGCATCTTCAGGCCGACGCCGCGCGTAGCGACGATCGAACCGATATTGCCGCAGCCGATGATGCCCAGCGTCTTGCCGGTGATCTCGACACCCATGAAGCGGTTCTTTTCCCATTTGCCGGCATGCGTCGAGGCGTTGGCCTCCGGTATCTGGCGGGCCAGCGCGAAGATCATGGCGACGGCATGCTCGGCGGTGGTGATCGAATTGCCGAAGGGCGTGTTCATCACGATGATGCCCTTGCGGCTCGCCGCCGGTATGTCGACATTGTCGACGCCGATGCCGGCGCGGCCCACGACCTTCAGCCTGGTCGCAGCATTGATCAGCTTCTCCGTGACCTTTGTCGCCGAGCGGATGGCCAGCCCATCATACTGGCCGATCACTTCGAGCAGTTTTTCCTTGTCCTTGCCGAGATCCGGCAAATAGTCGACCTCGATGCCGCGATCCCTGAAGATCTGCACGGCGGTGGTGGAAAGTTTGTCTGAGACGAGAACGCGGGGCATTGGCTTGGTCCTTTGCGATTGGCGTCCCTCCCCCTTGAGGGGAGGGTCGGCGCGAAGCGCCGGGGTGGGGTCGTTGCGGCCGGATGCGGCCAAATCTTTTTCTTTCTGGATGGCGGATCGTTGAACGGGTGGAGGCGACCCCACCCGGCCCTTCGGGCCACCCTCCCCTCGAGGGGGAGGGAGTCAGGCCGCCGCTTTGAGCGACGCCTTTTGCGCCGCAAAGGCCCAGTCGAGCCAGGGCAGCAACGCTTCGAGATCGGAGGTCTCGACTGTCGCGCCGCACCAGATGCGCAGGCCGGGCGGTGCATCGCGGTAGGCACCAATGTCGTAGGCGACGCCTTCCTTGTCGAGCGCCGAGACAATTGCCTTGGCGAACGCAGCCTGTCCATCGGCGTCGAGTGCAGCGACTTGCCGGTCGGTGAAGGAAAGGCAGACCGACGTGTTCGAACGCGTCGCCGGGTCTACGGCAAGATGGCCGAGCCAGGAAGATTTTCTGACAAAGCGATCGAGAACAGCGGCATTGGCATCCGCTCTGGTGACCAGCGCGTCGAGGCCGCCGATCGACTTCGCCCAACGCAGCGCGTCGAGATAGTCCTCGACGCACAGCATCGACGGCGTGTTGATAGTCTCGCCCTTGAAGATGCCTTCGATCAGCTTGCCGCCCGAGGTGAGGCGGAAGATTTTCGGCAACGGCCAGGCCGGCTTGTAGCTTTCCAGGCGTTCGACGGCGCGCGGGCTGAGGATCAGCATTCCGTGCGCGCCCTCACCGCCCAGCACCTTCTGCCAGGAGAAGGTGACGACGTCGAGCTTCCTGAAATCGAGCTGTTGCGCAAAGGCCGCCGAAGTCGCGTCGCAGATGGTCAGGCCCTTGCGGGTGGCCGGGATGAAATCGCCGTTCGGCACGCGCACACCCGACGTCGTGCCGTTCCAGGTGAAGACCACGTCGCGGTCGAAGTCGATTCTGGTCAGGTCCGGCAGTGCGCCGTAGTCCGCCTCTAACCTGCGAACATCGGCGAGCCTCAGCTGCTTGACCACATCGGTGACCCAGCCGGAGCCGAAGCTCTCCCAGGCGACCATGTCGACGCCGCGTTCGCCGAGCAGCGACCACAGCGCCATTTCGACCGCGCCGGTATCCGAGGCCGGCACGATGCCGATGCGGTAATCCGCCGGAACCTGGAGGATTTCCCGGGTCAGCTCGATCGCTTGTTCGAGCTTGGTCTTGCCGATCTTGGCGCGGTGCGAGCGCCCGAGCGCGGCATTTTTGAGCGCCTCGACCGACCAGCCGGGGCGTTTTGCACAGGGACCTGAGGAAAAATTGGGATTTGCCGGACGGAATCCGGGCTTCGCATGCGTGGTCATCGTGGTCTATCCTTCCAGATAGTGGCCCCTCGTTGGGGAGGGGTGGCCCACGGATGGCGATATGCGTTCAGACTTTCGGCGTCAAGGGGAAAGTTTTTGTCGCTGTCAGGATATTGCCGGGGGCGAAACGCAAACGGCGGGCCTGCGACCCGCCATTGTCAACGCCTCGGCTTCGATCGAGCCTACCAGAGATCGTAGCGTAGTCCGACTTTGACTTGATGATTGTTGATCCCTTTGCGGATCGGAAAAGAAGTCAGACTCTCGGCAGTCACATATTCGGCGTCTGGCGCGGAAAAATACTGATAGCCCAGATCGACCGAGACGTTCTTGGACACTTGGTACGCAAGCCCGGCATTCAGCGTGTAGGCGAAGGAGTACTGGGTCTTGTTGTCACGCCGGACGAAATCGTCGGTGGGGTCGGCGTTGTCGGTGAAGTAGCTCGCCGACAGGCGACGCTTGCTCTGCACGACACCGACACCGGCGCCGAGATAAGGTGTGATTCCGACATAGGTGCCAAGGTCGACATAGCCGTTGAGTATGCCTGAGAAGGCATAGTTCTTCAGGGTCGCCGATGCCACGGTCGTTCCGTCGTTATAGCCGACGTCGATCTTGTTGCCGGGAAGATAGCCGACATTGAGATCGGCGCGCAGATAGTCGTTGAAATGGTAGCCGAAGCCGATGCTGGCGAAGATGGGATCTTCCTTTTCGTCGAAGCTCGCGGGTGTAAAGGCGAAATGCTCATCCTTGAAGCTCTTCTGCACCAGATAGGAGACATCGCCGCGCAGATACCATCCCGAGCCAACCTCGACCGGTACATAGTCGGGCGCCTGGTCGACATAGACCGGCGGTTCGTAATCGGCGCCAAGCGCCGGCGTCAGCGGCACCAGGACGACTGCTGCAAGCGCCAGTGCTATAGGCGATTTGAATGTCATGGTCCTCGGCTCCCGAACTTGGCGCATTCGCGATCGCGCGCGCCGTTTCAGACAGCATTGTTAACCATAGTGGTTAAGTGCGGGTTAAGGATAACAAGGCGTTAGCAATTGATTTGATCCGTTTTCGCTCCTCGAGCCGGACGGTGTTACAGGGCAACGCAGCATCTTTAGGCAGCCAAACGAAACCGCCCGGCATCAGCCGGGCGGTCGACGAATTCCTCGATTTCGAAGCGACTACTTCGTGTAGACGGGCTCGGGTTCCGGGACGTAAGGCTCCGGCGGCGCACAGTCCGACCTGCCGAACTGGTAGCGCAGGCCGCCGCGCACTTCGTGAACGTTGATACCTTTGTCATAGCCGGGGCCGACATTGGGGAGGGAGGCATAGTCGAACATCTTACCGCCGTTGATGTGGCTGAAGCGGTAGCCGACATCTAGTTTGACGCGGTCAGTCAGGCAGTAGGATGCGCCCGCCATGGCAGCATAGGCAAACCGCCAGCCCTTGCCACCGGCATGATCAAATGAACCGTCGCTGTCCACGTTGTGCAGTTCATCCCACTTGACCCAGGCACCGCCGATGCCGGCGCCGACGTAAGGCGTGATCCCATGCCAGGTGCCGATATCGACATAGGCGTTGGCCAAGAGCAGCAGCGCCGAATAGGACGAGGTATCGACGGACGTGCAAGGCGTTTGCTGTGGGCCGCAGAAGCCGTTGGTCGAGCCGCGGAATTTGGACTTGCTCATCCAGTCCAGGGTGAGATCGGTGCGGAAATGCTCGTCGATCTGGTAACCAACACCGCCGCCGGCCGAGAAGGCGCCATCCAGCTTGCCTGTATCGAACTTGCCGGGATTCTGGGGCGCCACACCGTAGGTGATGTACTCGCCACCACGAAACTTCGACCAGTGATAGTCGATGTCGCCGCGGATATACCAGCCGCCGAATTCGGCCGGCTGCTCATAGGCAACCGGTGGCGGTGCCTCCTCGACGACGGGCGGCTCGACGAAATCGGCGGCGAATGCCGGTCCGACGCCGGCAAACAGCGCGGCCAGAAGAGCCATTCTAGCTGTGTTGAACATGCTTATCACCCCTGAGAACCCTCGAACGGCGAACGCGCCCGAAATGTGATTGACCTCAGTTGTGGATAATGAATCGGAAAGGTTAAAAGGCGTTTAACCGTATTGATTAACCACGAATCTCTAAAAGTGGAGCAATCTGGCGGCCGTTGCTGCAGGCGGAGCTGGCCGCGACCCAATAAAAAAGCCCGCCGGCAAGGCGGGCTTTTGAACCGATGTTGGAGGGAGATCAGGCGGCGCTACGCGTTTCCGAAATGACCTCGACGATGTCGTTGACCACGGACTCGACAAGCTGCGGGTCGTCGCCCTCCGCCATGACGCGGATGAGCGGCTCCGTGCCGGATGGCCGGATGACCAGGCGCCCGGCCTTGCCGAGGCGATTGCGCGCATCTTCGATCGCCGCCTTGACCGGCGCCTCCTCCAGCGGCTTGCCGCCGGAAATATGCACATTCTTCAAAAGCTGCGGCACCGGCTCGAATTTCTTCGACAGTTCGCTGACCGGTCGGTTATGCCGCTTGATGCAGGCGAGCACTTGGAGCGCCGAGACGAGGCCGTCGCCGGTGGTCGAGAAATCGGACAGCACGATGTGGCCCGACTGTTCGCCGCCGACATTGAGTCCATGGGCACGCATGTGCTCGACGACATAGCGGTCACCGACCTTGGTGCGATGCAACTGCAGGTTCATGTCGCCGAGGAAGCGTTCGAGGCCGAGATTGGACATCACCGTCGAGACGACGCCGCCGCCGGCCAGCCGTCCGCTCTGCTGCCAGGATTCGGCGATCAGCGCCATGATCTGGTCGCCATCGACGATCGCGCCGTTCTCGTCGACAATGACGACACGGTCGGCATCGCCGTCGAGCGCAATGCCGATATCGGCGCGCACCTCGTGCACCTTCTTTTGCAGGCCGGCCGGATGAGTCGAGCCGCATTCCTTGTTGATGTTGAAGCCGTTGGGCTCGACATTGATGGCAACGACCTCGGCGCCGAGTTCCCACAGCGCGTCGGGCGCCACCTTGTAGGCGGCGCCATTGGCGCAATCGACGACGATGCGCAGGCCCGACAGCGACATCGAGCGCGGCAGCGTGCGCTTGGCGAATTCGATATAGCGGTCATGCACGCCGTCGACGCGTTTGGCGCGGCCGAGCCCATCGGAATCGGCGAGCGCCAGTTCGATATCCTTGTCGAGCATCCCCTCGATACGCTCCTCGATCTCATCGGACAGCTTGTAGCCATCGGGGCCGAACAGCTTGATGCCGTTGTCGTAATAGGGGTTGTGCGAGGCAGAGATCATCACGCCGATATCGGCGCGCAGCGAGCGCACCAGCATGGCAACAGCCGGCGTCGGGATCGGGCCGAGCAGGAAGACATCCATGCCGGCGGCGCACAGGCCCGACACCATGGCGTTCTCGATCATGTAGCCGGAAAGCCTGGTATCCTTGCCGAGCACGACGCGGTGGCGGTGGCTGCCGCGCTGGAACGAGAGGCCGGCGGCCATGCCGACCCGCATGGCGACCTCCGCCGTCATTGGAAACTTGTTGGCGCGCCCACGAATGCCGTCCGTACCGAAATAATGTCCTGCCATGTTCGCCAGCTTCCCGATGGTTCTTTCCGAGCATCTCATGCCATAAAATGGCCCAAGCCCCGTCATCACATTGTATGATTATGGACGACCAATCCTTAGAAAATTGTTGTTTTGTGTGTTTTACGTCACGCTAGTGTGTTGATTTTCAAGTTCCGAGCCCTTGTTGCGGCAGCAGCATCAGAAACATCAACTCAAACCTCATCTGGATCCTTTGGGCTGTGGCAGTGTGGCCTTGAACCCGAATCCGCATCGTGCTGCTCCAGACAGCGGTGGGCTCAGGTCCGCCGCAGCCGCCGATTTGACTGGCTGTCATTCGACGCAGTGTCCTCGCTGGGAACCAGCCATAGGCGCGCGCTCCGTGCAATGCACCCGGACGAACTTGGCGGGGAGACGGTCCCGGCAACGAATTCATCACCTTAAAGAAAAGAATGCACTTCTAAATTTGTCTCTACGCTACTTAGCATCTGGCGCAACCAGCCGTTGAGCGCTATTGCTGCACTGGGACATATCATGAACCGCCGTAGGGAGAAAACGCATGCTCATCCACCGACTTGCCACTTTGACGGGTCTTGCCGTCGCGACCTTATTCCTGGCGGCGCCTGCCAGCGCGCTGACCATGGCCGAGTGCAGCACCAAGTATAACACGGCCAAGGACGCGGGAACGCTTGGCGGGCAGAACTGGAACCAGTTCCGCAAGGCCCAATGCGGCACCGATGCTTCCGCCGCTACAACCGAACCTGCGCCAGCCAAAGCCACGGCCAAGGCTGCCGACACGACCAAGGCAGCCGCCGCCGACGATGCGGCGCCGGGCCTGACGGCGAAGGAGTGCAGCACCAAATACCAGGCCGCCAAGGCTGCCGGCACGCTCAACGGCATGAAGTGGAACGATTTCCGCAAGACCCAGTGCGCCGCCGGCGCGACGGCAGCCGCACAACCCGCCGCCAAGACCAAAGCAGCGGCGGCCAGCAGCGATGACGCAGCGCCTGGGCTGACGGCCAAGGAATGCAGCACCAAATACCAGGCCGCCAAGGCTGCCGGCACGCTCAACGGCATGAAGTGGAACGACTTCCGCAAGAGTGAATGCGCCGCCGGCGCAAGTGCAGCCGCACAACCCGCCGCGGCACCTGCCAAGGCGACGACAGCCGCCGCGACCGATACCGGCAAAGGCGTCAGCATGGCGGATTGCAGCGCCAAATATCAGGCTGCCAAGGCCGGCAACACGCTGAACGGCATGAAGTGGAACGACTTCCGCAAGAGCCAATGCGGCGCCGGCGCAGCCGACGACGACACCCTGCCGGCTCCCGATGCCAAATACACCGGCGATCCGCAACCGCCGACCATCACCGCCCCCCAGGGCGTGAAATTCCCGACGGCGATCTCCAAGAAGTATGCAACCGAGACCCCGGCCAAGGGCCGCATGCACACCTGTCTCGACCTCTACTACGCCAACAAGGACGCCAACACGCTGGGCGGCCTCAGGTGGATCCAGAAAGGCGGCGGCTTCTACAGCCTCTGCAACGCCAAGCTGAAGAGCTGACCGGCGCCACCATCCGACGACATGAGCCCGCGAGCCGCAAGGTTCGCGGGCTTTTTTGTTGCTGCCGAACACTTGCGAGGAGCGCCATCCGCGCGCAAGCGGCGCCGCTGCCAATCTGCCCCTCGTGGGGGAGATGTCCGGCAGGACAGAGGGGCACTGTCCAGGGGACTGTCCCGCCGACATCGATGGTCGCCAGCACGCGCGACGCTCGGTCGAAAAGGAGCCTGAAATAAAAAACCCGCCTCGGCGGGCGGGTCGTCAGCGCCAATTGGCACCATACCTAAATTAGTAGCATAGCTGCCGGCACAAAGCAAGAACAAAACGTGGCGCCGCCGGCAAAAAATGCGAGCTTCATTCTCCGGCGCGCCTTGTCGATCTTCCCGAAATCGTCAACGAGGCCGATAGAAGGCCCCATTCCTTCGCGCCTCTCTCTGTCCTGCCGGACATCTCCCCCGCGAGGCGGGAGATTGGCCGTCATCGTCACTTTCGCCAATTTCCTGCGATGCAGGAAGCGTCGCATTCCCCAAGAGAAAACGCCGCGGTTAGAGCCGCGGCGTTTCGAAGTCGATCTGTGCCGGGCCGGAGCCTAGCTTGACGGCTGAGGTTCCATGCCGCCTTCGGGCTCGGGGCCTTTCTTGCGGCGGCCGGACTTCGGCACGGCCGAGCCGCGGCTCGGCGGCGTGTCGTCGCCAAGGTCGCGCGCGGGCTTATTGCCGGCGATCAGCTGCTTGATCTCCTCGCCGGACAGCGTCTCGTATTCGAGCAGGCCCTGCGCCAGCGCGATCCATTCCTTCTTTTTCTTGGTCAGGATGGACCTTGCCGTCGAATAGGCCTCGTCGATCAGCCGGCGCACTTCGGCGTCGATGATTTGCGCCGTCTCTTCCGAGATGTTCTGCGTGCGCGCCACCGAATGGCCGAGGAACACCTCCTCCTGGTTGTCGCCATAGGCGACATGGCCGAGCTTGTCGGAGAAGCCCCAGCGCGTCACCATGGCACGCGCCAGCTTGGTCGCCTGCTCGATATCGGAGGAGGCGCCGGAGGTGATGTTCTCCTTGCCGAACTTGAACTCCTCGGCGACACGGCCGCCCATCATGATGGCGAGGCGCGAGATCATGTATTTGTAGCTCATCGAATAGCGGTCGCCTTCCGGCAGCTGCATGACCATGCCGAGTGCCCGGCCGCGCGGAATGATGGTCGCCTTGTGCAGCGGATCGGCCGACGGCACGTTGAGCGCCAGGATGGCATGACCAGCCTCGTGATAGGCGGTCAGCTCCTTCTCGGCCTGTGTCATCGCCGACGAGCGGCGCTCGGCGCCCATCATGATCTTGTCCTTGGCGTCCTCGAATTCGGCCATGGTGACGAGGCGCTTGTTGCGCCGCGCCGCCATCAGGGCGGATTCGTTGACCAGGTTCATCAGATCGGCGCCGGAAAAGCCCGGCGTGCCGCGCGCGATCACCTTGAGGTCGACATTGGGCGCCAGCGGCACGTTGCGCACATGCACTTTCAGGATCTTCTCGCGGCCGACGATGTCGGGGTTCGGCACCACCACCTGGCGGTCGAAGCGGCCCGGCCTCAGCAGCGCCGGATCGAGCACGTCTGGCCGGTTGGTGGCGGCGATCAGGATGATGCTTTCGTTGGATTCGAAGCCATCCATCTCGACCAGCAACTGGTTCAGCGTCTGCTCGCGTTCATCATTGCCGCCGCCCAGGCCGGCGCCGCGATGGCGGCCGACCGCGTCGATTTCGTCGATGAAGATGATGCAAGGCGCGTTCTTCTTGGCCTGGTCGAACATGTCGCGAACGCGGCTTGCGCCGACGCCGACGAACATCTCGACGAAGTCCGAGCCCGAAATGGTGAAGAACGGCACGTTGGCTTCACCCGCGACCGAGCGGGCGAGCAGCGTCTTGCCGGTTCCAGGAGGACCGACGAGCAGCACACCGCGCGGGATCTTGCCGCCCAGCCGCTGGAATTTCTGCGGGTCGCGCAGGAACTCGACGATCTCTTCCAGATCTTCCTTGGCTTCGTCGACGCCGGCGACGTCCTGGAAGGTGACGCGGCCATGTGCTTCGGTCAAAAGCTTGGCCTTCGACTTGCCGAAGCCCATGGCGCGGCCGGAACCGGACTGCATCTGGCGCATGAAGAATATCCAGACGCCGAGGATGAGGATCATCGGCAGCCAGGAGATCAGGGTGCCGAACAGCGAATTGGAGCCGTCGGATTCAGGACGCGCATTGATGGTGACGTTCTTGTCCTGCAGCCGCGAAACCAGTGACGGGTCCCCAGGCGAATAGGTCTGGAAGCCGTTGGAACTGTCCGTGTAATTGCCGGAGATACGGGCGCCGGCGATGGTCACCGACTTGATCCGTCCCGCCGCGACTTCCTGCAGGAACTGCGAATAGGGAACATCGCTCGAGGCTCCACGCGTCTGCGGCGTCTGGAAAAGATTGAAGAGAGCGATGAGCAGGACCGCTATGATCGCCCAGAGCGCGAGGTTGCGATAATTCGGATTCATCAATTGTCCCGTTGGCGCCCGCTGGGCGGACACGCGTCGTGAGAGGAAACTTGGCCCTAACATAGGGAGAGCGTCTCCCATTGCCAAGCATAACAGCAGGTCTCGGTTAAGCTTTCGCCCGTGGTAGGCCGGCATTGTGGCCGCCGAACGGCACGGCTGGAACGGGCGCCGCGCCAAGCAACGCGGCGACGGCATCGGCCGGCGCCAGATCGAAGGACGGCAGGAAACGGGCGAAGGGCGCGACTGCCGGATATGCGGCGACAGCCGCCTGCATCGGGCCTTCCCCGGGCAAACCCCGGCCTTCCCCGAGCAAACCGAGGCATTCGCCGTCCCGCCAGAGCGCCGGCTCGGCGGCCAAGGCGGCACGCACAAGGCTTGCCGGCGTGCCATGCCCTTCAATTGCCCGCTTTGCGGCAAGAGCCGCCCCGAGCGGTGCTACCAACAGCGGCGCGATCAACAATGCACCTGGGCTGTCGCCCAATGTGATCCGTCTGCGGCCGTCCCACAGGGCATTGCCGGAAACCGCAACAGCGGGCGGCAGATCGCGCAATTCGCGGTGCAGAAAGATGCCGGTACGCCGGGCATCGACCACGGTCCGCGACAATGTGGCACAAAGCGGCCCGGTGCGGAACCGGCCGAAAAGGGCTTCGCTGCGGGCCTGGTCGGGAAGGAAGGCGGTGCCGCCGGTCGCCGCCAGCAGGATGCGCAGCGCATAAATGGCCGACCGGCTGTCGGCGGCCGTCGCAAAATCCCGATCGAGCCGGACGAGGCCGGCGGCCGGCCTGGAGGCCAAGCTGCGGATCAGCATGGCCGCGCGATGTCCCAGCTGCTCACGCTCGACCGCCGCCTTTCTGGCCAGCGCCATAGCTTCAGCCATGCGAGGCGCATCGTCGCCTTCAACAAGTGCTGCGCGGACGCGCGGCCGCTCGAAAGCGGTGTCGGCATTGGTCGGATCTTCGATCCAGACAACCTGTTCACGCCGCAGGAATTCGCGCAGCTCAGCACGCCTTACGCCGAGCAGCGGCCGCACGATCCAGTGCCGCCACTCGTAGAGGGTTGCCGGCGCCATGCCGGCAAGGCCCCGCCCTTCCTCGCGCGGCCTCTCCTCACCTGGCCCGTCGTCACGTGCTTGCCTCATCAGCACGGTCTCGGCCTGGTCGTCGGCGGTGTGGCCGGTCAGGATCAGGCCGATGCCTGCCGCTTCGGCGGCCTCGGCGAGCAGCCGGTAGCGCGCCTCGCGCGCGGCGGCGGGCAGGCCGGTCGATGGTTTGTGCCCCGACCAGGCGAGGATGCGATGGGCAATGCCGCGCGCCGCGCACAGCCTGGCCACGGCTTGCGCTTCCGCTGCCGCTTGCGGCCGCAATTGATGATCGATCGTTACCGCCAGCAATTTCGTTGCCGGGGCGTTACGATCGAGATGGGCTTTGAGGAGGAGGAGAAGGGCGGTCGAGTCGCTGCCGCCGGACACGGCCGCAACAGCGCCGTTGGAAAAGTCGATCCGCGAAAAATCCGAAAGGTCAGGCTCGCTGTCGAGCGTCATGCATGTCGCCCAAGCGTGGGCCCGGTTTTGCGGCAACGACACGCAACGGAAAAACTAGCACGCCGCGAGTGCCCTTTCCTGCTTGACCCGCTCCTTGAGCGCGCCGGAAATATCGGGGTAGCGCTTGCCGATCTCGCTGAAAGTGGCACAGGCCACGTCGCGCTGCTTCAGCCCGACCAGTGAAACGCCGAGCTTCAGCAGCATGTCTGGCGCCTTCTTGGCCTTGGGATAGTCCTTGCTGGCAGCGAGGAAAGTCTCGGCCGCATCGCGGTATTTCTGCTGGCCGAGCAGCGATTCACCAAGCCAGTAATGCGCGTCCGCTGCTTTGGCGTCCTTGGGAAAACGGGCGATATGGTCGCGGAAGCCCTGTTCGGCGGTGCTGTAGTCGCCCGACAGGATGAACTGGTAAGAATTGCGGTAAAGCTCTTCCGGATCGTTGGTCGACGGGAGTGCCGCGACCACCGTATCATCGGATTTACCGGCCTTGTTGCCGGCTGCGCTGGCGCCGTTGGCTGGGGCCGTATTCTGCCGCGGCGCATTCGCTTGCGCATTGCCATCGGCTTCGACGACATTGCCGTTTTTGTCGACGGTGATGGTGCCGAACGTCTTGGGCGGCGCGCCGGGGATCAGCTTGCCGGGATCGCCGTTGGGCGATTCGACGATGACGTCCTCGACGCTCTTATCGCCTGCTGGCGGCGCGTCCGCAGCGGCTGGAGCCGGCGTTGCCGGCGCCTCCGCCACGTTACCGTCGCCATTGGGGCTGTCGCTGCTGGGCGCGGCCTCGGACTTCTTCTGCTCCGCCGGCTGCTGCGCGCCTTGCGGACCGCCTTCCAGCTGCTGGAAGCGGAATTCGTTGTCTTCCTGCTGCTTGCGGATCTGCTCCTGCATCTGCAGGACCTGGAAATTGAGTTCCTCGATCTTGCCATTCATCTGCCGGAGCTGTTCCTCCAGCGCCGGAGTGCCGGTACCATCCTGTTGCGCGAATTGAACCTGATCCGGCTTTTTCTTTTCGCCGAAAATGCCGGGCAGTTTGATCGTCGGCAGGTGGAAGGAAAAACCGCTTTCCGATGACTGCCCGGTGCCGTTTGCCCCGTCAGCAAGTGCCGCGATACTTGATACGAGCAGCAGCGCAAGCGTGCCGCTCAAGACCGATCTGAAATGCATGTGCCTCTCGCCGTGAAACCGTTAGCCTGTTGCGCGCCCTTTCCAACCGAAGTGGCCAGGCGCCCTCGGCTCTTAACAGGACGTGAGACTTCGGCCAAATTTTGTTTGGAGCGGGCAGATATGAAAAAGGCGGCCTTTTGGCCGCCTTTCGCACCAGGTGTTGCATTTATGCCGATCAAGAACCGGCGCCGCCCAGTGTGGTTACGGCGCGGCGGTTCTGCGACCAGCAGGAGATGTCGTCGCAAACCGCGACCGGACGCTCCTTGCCGTAGGAAATGGTCTTCAGGCGCTGCGCCGAAACGCCCTTGGCGACCAGGAAGTCGCGTGTGGCGGCAGCACGGCGGGCGCCGAGCGCCAGATTATATTCGCGCGTGCCGCGCTCGTCGGCATGGCCTTCGATGACGATGGCATACTGCTTGTACTGGTTCAGCCACTGCGCCTGGCGCGACAGCGTCGTCTGCGCATCGGCGCGGATCGAGGACGAATCGGTGTCGAAGAAGATGCGGTCGCCGATGTTGACGGTAAAGTCCTGGGCCGATCCGGGCGTTGCCGCGCCGGCGCCGTTGAGGCCGAGATCGGCGGCGCTGTTCGGCGTCTTCTTCGAGGCGCAACCGGTGATCGCGAGCATCGCGACCAGCGCGATCATGACCGGGTTTGTGGTAAGTGCTGCGATACGGCCCATGCCGCCTCTCCTTCGCAATTCGAGTGATTTCATTGATCGTCCAGTAACCACGTTTGGGTTAACCGGCGCTCAAGAAACACGGTTAAAATTTGGTTTTCGGCTGCCGTCCGCAACCGTTCTGCCGAGGGGCGACAATGAGCGCGGACCGTAGGCGGAAATGCGGCTAAAACATGAAAAAGAGGGAATTGAGGAACTGAAGAACCGAGGAATTGAGGAATTGAGGAATTGAGCAAAGAGATCACCTCAGCTTCTCTCTGAGATTGACCAGCATTCCGTAGATACGGGCATAGGATTGCAACCAATCGTCGCGTTGCGCCTGTGTGATGTACTCGAGGTCGAACGCATACGAAATCCAGGTCTCCACCTCACTGTATGATCCTATGGCCATCGAAATGAAGCGTGCGAATTCGGGCTTGGAGTGAGTCTGTTTAGCAAAGCCTTCGGCGAAATTGGCGCAGATCGCCTTGCTGGAACGACGTAGTTGATCGGCGAGCGCGTATTGCTCCATTTTCGGAAAAGCAAGGGTGGCTCTGTGTACCCCAAGGGAAACCGCATAGGCACGCTTATAGACTTCTAAATCCCTCGCGTGCTCGATGTAGACCCCTGCCTTCTCCATTCTTCAGTTCTTCAACTCGTCAACTCGTCAGTTCTTCAATTCCTCAGTTCTTCTTCCATCACTCCAGCAGCGGCGACCAGGCCGGATCCGAGGCGAAGTTCGCCGTCGGGATCGACTGTTCGTTGCGGCCGGTGAGATCGACCGAAACAAGTTTTGGTCCACCATTGGAATCGCGGAAGAACATCAGCACCCGGCCGTTGGGCGCCCAGGTCGGCCCTTCCTGCTGAAAGCCGGTGGACAGGATGCGCTCACCCGAACCGTCGGTGCGCATGACGCCGATCTGGAATTCGCCGCCGGTCTGCTTGGTGAAGGCGATGAGATCGCCGCGCGGCGACCACACCGGCGTCGAATAGACGCCGTCGCCAAACGAGATGCGGGTCTGGCCCGAGCCGTCGGCGCCCATCACATAGATCTGCGCGCGGCCGCCGCGATCCGAGGTGAACACCACCTTGCTGCCGTCAGGCGAGTAGGACGGTGAGGTGTCGATGGCGGTCGAATTGGTGAGCCTGGTCGTCGAGCGGCTTCTCAGATCCATGGCGAAGATGTTGGAATTGCCGTCATCGCGCAGCAGGCTCATGATCACCTTCTGGCCGTCCGGCGAAAAGCGCGGCGCAAACGTCATGCCGGGGAAATTGCCGACCAGCTCGCGCTGCCCCGTCTCGATCTGCAGCAGGTACACCCGCGGCTGACCGCTTTCATAGGACATGTAGGTGATTTCCTGCCGGTTCGGCGAGAAGCGCGGCGTCAGCACGATCGATTTGCCGTTCGAGAGATAGCGGACGTTGGCGCCGTCCTGGTCCATGATGGCTAGCCGCTTCTTGCGCGCATTCTTGGCACCGGACTCGTCGATGAAGACGACGCGCGTGTCGAAATAGCCCTTCTCGCCGGTCAGCCGCTCGTAGATCGCATCGGCGATGATATGGGCGACGCGCCTGGTATTGGCGTCGTTGGCGAAGAACTGCTCGCCCGACATCTGCTGGCCGGCAAACGTGTCCCACAACCGATACTGGGCGCGAATGCGGCCGTCAGCCTCCTTGCCGACACTGCCGGTGACCAGCGCCTGCGCATTGATCACCTTCCAGTCTTCGAAGCGCGGCGTGGCATCCGGGTTCGAGATCTTTTCGATGAAAGCGCTTTTGTCGATCGGCGCGAACAGGCCGGAGCGTTTCAGGTCGGCACTGACGATGCCAGAAATCTCGGCGCCGAGCGCATCGCCGCCCTGGAAGTCCGTGATGGCGATCGGCAACGGCTCGACATTGCCCTTATTGACGTTGAGCTCAACGAGCGCCCGCGCCGGCAGGGTGACAGCAACGGTCATACCCAGCGCCATCGCTGCAATCGTCAGGAGCGGCTTGAGGATGGATTTCATGTCTTCTCGCTTCTTTCGCTGATTCTGTGAGCGCCAGGCCTAAAGACCGAGCATCTCCCTGGGGTCAAAAGTGACCCGAACGTCGGACCAGATGTCTTGCTTGCCCGCCGGAACCTGCAAGCCGGCCACATCGCATTTCTGAACCGCGCGCACTGCACTTTCGTCAAACGGGCGGTTTCCGCTCGACTTTTCAACGCTCGGCCGGCCATCCAGCTTGCCGGAGGCGTCCAGATTAAACCGGACCACGACGACGAAATTCTCCGAACCCTCGAGCCCTGCCGGAAGCGTCCAGCAACCACCAAGCTGGGCCTCCAATGCCCCCTGCTCCGATTTCGAAAGCTTCTGGCCCTGATCCTTCTCGCCGCCGAGCGATGCCTGCTGGGTCGAGCGCTTGGCGCCGCCGCCGGACGGCTTCCGCTTGTCAAGCAGAGCCGAAATCTCGTCGGCGTTGAATTGCTTGTCGTCCGATTTCGGCCTGGATGAGGCTTCCTTGACCGGCTTGTCGGCGTCCTTGCGCTCCGGTGCCTTCGCGCTCTCGGCCTGGGCCGGCTGCGGCTTTGGCCGAGCCTCGGGTGCCGGCGCCGAGTCGGGAAGCTGCGCCTCCTCGGTTGGCGGTTGCTTGGCAATCGCCTCGGCGACGGCATCCGGCTTGACCTCGGGCTGCGGATCGATCGCGGCAGTCTTGTCCTGCGGCGGCGTGGGCGTCGGCTCCTTGGCCGGCGTCGGCTTGGGCTCGGTCTGCTTGACAGGTTCGGGCTTGACCTCTTCCTTCGGCTGCGGCACCGGCGCCACCTCCGTAGCAGGAATAGGCTTCGGCTCTTCCTTCGGCTTCGGCACGTCCTCGGGCTTGGGCTTTTCGACCGGCGTCGGCGCGGGTGGCGGAGCCGCCGTCATGTCGACTGGCTGGGGCTTGGGCTCAGGTGTCGGCGGCTTGTCGGTGTCGACGCTGTTATCGCCGACTTTCTGGGCATCGGGAACGATGTCGGGACGCTGCGTCGGTACCGGCGCCGGCTTGTCGTGCATTACAGCTTTCTTGTCGCCTTGCAGGACCTGTGCCGTCGCTTCCATCGGCACGATCTCGACCGACACCGATTCCGCATCGGACGCAGGCATCGCGGGCGGCGAGGACAACGTGAACAGCCCGAAGGCGATCGCCACCGTATGCAAGATCACCGATGTGGTGAGGCCGGTCCTCATCTTGCGTCTACTGATCCTGTTCCTGCAGTGAAACCAGGCCGATATTCTTGTAGCCAGCAGCCGAGATGCGGGCCATCACCTTCATGGCAGTGCCATAGTCGGTGGACTTGTCACCCCTGATGAAAATGCGCTCGTCATAGCCGGTCTTCGAGATCGCCTGCAGCTTTGCCACCAGCTCCTCGATCGGGATCTCGGTTTCCTGGAGGTAGATCTGACCGGCCGAGTTGATGGACACGGTTATAGGCTGCGTATCGGCGTTCATCGCTTTGGCCTGGGTATCCGGCAGGTCGATCGGCACGCCGACCGTCAGCAACGGCGCCGCGACCATGAAGATGATCAGCAGCACCAGCATCACGTCGACCATCGGCGTGACGTTGATCTCCGATATCAAGGCGTGATGGCGGCCGCGCCGCCTGTGGCCGCGCCCGCCGCGTCCTCCGCCACCTGCGCTTACGGACATTCCCATGATCGTCCCTCAGGCCTTCTGCGCGACTTTTTCATCGATTTGGCGCGAGAGTATGGCGGAGAACTCATCCGCGAACCCTTCCATGCGCACCGCGATCTTGCTCGCGTCGGACGACAGCTTGTTATAGGCGATGACGGCCGGGATGGCGGCGAGCAGGCCGATGGCCGTCGCCAGCAGCGCTTCGGCGATGCCGGGCGCGACCACCGACAGGCTGGTGTTCTTCGAAGCGGCGATCGCCTGGAACGAGGTCATGATGCCGATCACGGTGCCGAACAGGCCGATGAAGGGCGCCGCCGAGCCGGTGGTGGCGAGGAAGCCGAGCCGCCCTTCCAGCTTTTCCATCTCGCGGGTCAGCGCCAGATCCATAGCCTTGTCGATGCGGGTCTGCAGGCCGAGCGGCGATTTTGCGCCCTTCTCGAAGCTCTTCTTCCATTCGCGCATGGCGGCGACGAAGATCGCGCTCATGCCGGTCGTCTTGCGGTCGGCGAGCGTGCGGTAAAGCTCTTCCAGCGACTGCCCCGACCAGAACACCTGTTCGAAGCGGTTGAGCGCCAGCCGCATGCGGGCATAGGCGACGAGCTTGTCGACGATGATCGCCCAGGTCCAGATCGAGGCACCAAGCAGCCCGATCATGACCAGCTTGACCACCCAACCGGCCTGCATGAACAAGGCCCAAATCGATAAATGCGCGCCCGGTTCGGCGAGAGCGATGTTTTCCATGTTACGTCCTTAAAGATTTTCGGGGCGTGGCTGGCGGCTGGCCCATGGGCATCCCTTGTGGTCCGTTCGCGTTAAGCTTGCGGAATAACCCCAAATGCACCGTTGGCGGCCTTTTCGGGGCAAATATTGGTGAAAGGAAGGCGCTTGGATTCTTCCAATCTTAACCAATCCCTTCATGGACCGTTATGGTTAAGGATGGGTTAGGACGTACAGCGCGGCGCATTGCCGCGCCCCGACGACCAGCCCGGCGATCCTCGCCTCGACCGGGAGCTCCGGATCTTCCGCCTCTGAACTCTTATTTGCGCGTTCCGGGCATGAAGGCTGCCACCCAATCCTTGGGAAAGCGCCGCGGCCGGCCGTTCTCGCCGACGATCGCCGCTTCGACCCGCGCCTCGACCAGCACTTCGCTGCCGCGCTTCAATTGCTGCGCCATGACGATGCGCGCGCCGGAAATCTCGTCGGTGCGCGTATCGATGGTCAGGATGTCATCCATGCGGGCCGAACCGCGGAAGTCGATCTCCATGCGCCGCACCACCCAGACTATTTTCTCGCCATGCTTGCCGTCGGCAAGCTCGGTGTGGTGGACGCCAGCCAGCCGCAGATAGTCGGACCGGCCGCGCTCGAAGAATTCGAGATAGCGCGCGTGGTAGACGACGCCGGAAAAATCGGTGTCGGCATAATAGACCCGCGCCATCAGTCGATGGCCGAATTCCGTCAGCGCGCCGGAAAGTCCGGCGGACAATGCCGATTCACCGTGATCGTCCATTGCGCTGTCCTTTTGGCCCGACAGGCCCTGTTTCAAGCAACACCTGTTTTGCGCATAGACCGGCGATGATCAAGACCTGGAGGGCTGGGCCGGGGACTGCCAGCACCGAAGCCATAAGCAGCGGAACCTAGGGTTCTTCCTGGAACAGGCTGATCTGCTGCTGCGCCAGGTCCTTTGGCGCGTCGAGGCCGAGATGCCGCCAGGCATTGGCCGCCAGCACGCGGCCGCGCGGGGTACGCATGATGAAGCCTTGCTGGATCAGAAAGGGTTCGATGATGTCCTCGATGGCATCGCGTGGCTCGGAAAGCCCGGCCGCGATGGTCTCGATGCCGACCGGCCCGCCGCCGAAATTCCGGGCGATCATCGACAGATAACGGCGGTCGAGCGCGTCGAGGCCGAGCCCGTCGACCTCCAGCCGCGTCAGCGCCTCGTCGGCGATCTTGCGGTCGACATGGCCGTCGCCGGCAACGCTGGCGAAGTCGCGCACCCGGCGCAACAGCCGGCCGGCGATGCGCGGCGTGCCGCGCGCCCGCCGGGCGATCTCCAAAGCACCGTCGTCGCCGAGCGGCATGGCAAGGATGCGGGCGCCGCGCCGCACGATCTGCTCGAGTTCCTCGACCGAGTAGAAATTGAGCCGCACCGGAATGCCGAAGCGGTCGCGCAGCGGGTTGGTCAACAGGCCGAGCCGGGTGGTGGCGGCGACAAGCGTGAAGCGGGCAAGGTCGATCTTGACCGAGCGCGCCGCCGGCCCCTCGCCGATGATCAGGTCGAGCTGGAAATCCTCCATCGCCGGATAGAGGATTTCCTCGACCGCCGGGTTGAGCCGGTGGATCTCGTCGATGAACAGCACGTCGCGGTCTTCGAGGTTGGTGAGCAGCGCCGCGAGATCACCGGCCTTGGCGATGACCGGACCCGAGGTCGAGCGGAAATTGACGCCAAGCTCGCGCGCCATGATCTGCGCCAGCGTCGTTTTGCCGAGGCCAGGCGGGCCAACGAACAGCACATGGTCGAGCGCTTCGCTGCGCCCCTTGGCGGCTTCGATGAAGACTTTGAGATTGGCCCGCACCGCCGCCTGGCCGACAAAGTCGCCAAGCGTCTGCGGCCGCAAGGTCTGCTCGGCGTCCTCGCCGCGTCTGTCGGGAGCAATGAGGCGTGGCGAAAGGCTCATGCCGCCTTCCTTGCATATGGCAAGGGACCGGACAAGCAACGTCTCACCGTGCCAGCTCCTTCAGCCCGAAGCGGATCAGCTTCGAGGCGTCCGCCTCCTCGCCTGCCGTCTTCAGCGCTGCCGCCACCGCATTGGCCGCGGTGTCGCGCGAATAGCCGAGATTGACCAGCGCCGAGACGGCGTCGGTGATCGGCGCCGAGGCGACGCCCTCGCCGAGCTCCTGCTTCAGGCCGATGGTGCCGGAGGCAGTGCCCGCATAGGCCGGCGCCTTGTTCTTCAATTCGGTGACGATGCGCTCGGCCACCTTCTTGCCGACGCCGGGAGCACGGCTGACCATGGCGATATCGCGCAGCGCAATCGCATTGGCGAGGTCGGCCGGCGCCAGCGTCGACAGGATGGCCAGCGCCACCTTGGCGCCGACGCCTTGCACATTGTTCATCAACAGCCGGAACCATTCGCGCTCCAGCACCGACTGGAACCCATAGAGCCGCAGCATGTCCTCGCGCACATAGGTCTCGATGAACAGCACCACCGCCTCGCCGGGCGGCGGCAATGCCGCCAGCGTGCGCGCCGAGCAATAGGCAATGTAGCCGACGCCATGTACGTCGACGATGCAGAAATCCTCGTCGATCTCGTCCAGCGTGCCTTTTAGCTTGCCGATCATTTGAGCGTGCCGATCATGCCGGGTGGGTTTCCGGAGAGATGATATCGAGGTCCGGGAAATAGCTGCGATAGCGCGCGGCATCGCGCGTCAGCAGGCGATGCCCGGCGACAACCGCATGGGCTCCAATAAAGAAATCCGGCAGCGTTCGTTCGCTGAGGCCGCCGGCGCGGCGATAGCGCGAGTGCGTTACACCGGCGAGGAAGGCTGCTTCCCACGGCAGGAATTCGCGATCCATCTTGAGCATGTCGACTGCTTGGCGAAGGGCCTGTTCGGTCGCAATCAACGGCGCGAGCTCGGACCAGACGATTGCATTGATTACGAGTGCGCCGTCGCGCCGGCATGCGGCAATCGCGGATGCCGACCATTTCGTCTCCCGTCCGGCAGGACCCCAAACGTCGATCAGGACATTTGTGTCAATCAATGTCGAGATCTTCACGCGGGCCCCTCAGCCATTCCATATATTCGTCCGTCGTCATGCCCCCCAGATCCAGCGTACCGGCCATACGGCCGAGCATCTGGCTGAATCTGCGCGAGGCTTCCTCCTCCGACATGTTTTCGTCGACGGCTATGACACGAGCCCCGTCCTCGGTGGGGACGAACTCCACCTCCGAGCCCGGGCCGATACCCAGATGATCCCGTATTTCCTTCGGGATGGTCACTTGGCCCTTGGTGGTAACGCGCATGGTAATACCTCGTTGGTATTACTTATTGCCAACCGGAGAACAAGTCAAGAACAAACTTATCCGGCAAGCGCCGCCATCCTGTAGGCGATGCTCTGCCGGTGATGCGCGTGACAGATGGCGATGGCCAGCGCATCGGCGGCATCATCGCTGTCGAAAGTCGCCTTCGGCATCAGCACCTTGACCATCATGTGGATCTGCTTCTTGTCGCCATGGCCGACACCGATCACCGCCTTCTTGACGGCGTTTGGCGCATATTCGGCAACGACAAGGCCGGCGCGCGCCGGCACCAGCATCGCGATGCCGCGCGCCTGGCCGAGCTTGAGCGTCGCCGCGGCATCCTTGTTGACGAAGGTTTGCTCGACCGCCGCCTCCTGCGGCATCGCGGCATGCAGGACCTCGGCGAGCCCGTCATGCAACTGGCAAAGACGCACCGCCAGGGCGGCCTTGTCGTCGGACCGCACCGTGCCGGAAGCGACGAAGCGCAGCGAATTGCCGAGGCTCTCGACGATGCCCCAGCCGGTGCGCCTCAGCCCCGGATCGATGCCGATGATGCGAATCGCTTCCCCCATCCGTCAAGTCTACCTTCGGGGGACAGCGATGCCAGCGAAATGTGAACAAACCAGAAACAGCAAGCCGAGTCTGTTTAGAGAATGTTTGAGAGTCGCTCTGGCGAGACAGATGGCTTGGTTTTCGAGAACCGGAGCGGAGCGTACATAAGTACGCGAGCACCGGAAGCGCAGAAAGCGGCGCTAGCCTAGTCGTTTGAATAACTGTTGGCGCGAGCGACAGACGGTCCTCTGATCCTTTGGCGGATGTGACAGCCATCTCGGTTTCAACCGCGCAATGCTGCCGCAACGACGCTCTCCAGTGGCGTTGTCGGTCGACCGATCAGCCGGCTCATGGCGCCGCCGTCATCGAACAACGCTCCGCGTGAGGCTGCAATGTCGGCATCGGCCAGGATAGCGGCGAGATCGGCGGGCAGCCCGGCGCCTGTCAACACGCCCTCATAGGCCACCCCGGCAAGATCGTTGTAGGCGATCGCCTTGCCCGATTGCCGCGAGACCTTCGCCGCAAGCTCGGCGAGCGTGAAGGCTTGGTCCGCCGCGAGCTCGTAAATCCTCCCTGCTTGATCCTCGCTTGTCAGCACCACGGCCGCGGCCTCGGCATAATCCTGCCGCGCCGCGGACGAGAAGCGCCCCTCATTTGCGGCGCCGATGAAGGCGCCGTGCTCCAGAGCCGCCGGGAGCGCCATCAGATGGTTCTCGGTGTACCAGCCGTTGCGCAGGATGACGGCGGGTAGGCCGGAGGCCGCGATGACCTCCTCCGTCTGCCGATGTTCGACCGCGAGCCTCGCGGGAGACGTGTCCGCATGCAGCATGCTTGTGTAAGCGATCAGCGAAACCCCCACCCGTTGGGCGGCCTTGATCACTGACCGATGCTGCGGCAAGCGGCCGCTGACTTCGGTCGAGGAAATCAGCAGCAGTCTATCGACGCCGGCCAGCGCCATCGGGAGCGTGTCGGGACGATCATAGTCCGCCTCCCGCACGACTACGCCGCGTTGGACAAGATCGCTGGCCTTTGCCGGATCACGAACCGCCGCAACGATCCGGCTGGCCGGAACTGTCTTCAGCAGCGCGTCGATCACGAGACGGCCAAGCTGTCCTGTTGCTCCAGTTATTGCGTACATCGTTCTGTCCATTTCGTGGTTGGATGGATTGAGAGCCTCAGATAGCGGCTCTCATTACCATCGGAAACCACGTATCTTGTAGTTACCATCATTTTCCGGTAACCAACTGGAAACTCTCATGGAAGATGCGCCATGGTCCTCAGGATGCGAACGAAGGTGAAGGCGCTTCCCGGCTGCCCCATGTCGAGGTGCATGGCGCTGCTTGGCGGGTGCTGGACACCCGAGGTGCTCTGGTCCTTGAGCGACGGCCCGCGCCGGTTCTCCGAATTGCGCCGCGATATCCCAGCCATTTCGGCGAAGGTGCTGACCGGCAGGTTGCGCGATCTCGAGGAGCGTGGCGTCCTCGCACGCCACGTGATGCCGACATCGCCGCCGACCGTGGAGTATGAGCTGACGTCATTGGGGCAGGAGCTGCTCCCAGCGATCAGGTCTATCGTGGAGGTCGGATCGCGCCTGCTGCTGCGTGATTCTCCCCGCCTGATGATCGCGGGCCCATCCCTTCGCGGTTAGTCTAGATGGCCGCCGGAGTAGAATTATGAAACGGTCTCTCAGCCGCGGGCGAAAGCCGTGTTGAGCAGCGTGATCTGGTCGGAGACCGGATTGAGGCGACGGCTCGACGGCGGCACCTCGGCGAGGCCGCCATAGATCTCCTCGTCCATGCGGCGCACCAGCGCCTGCAGCCGCAGCGAGCGGTTGACGAGGTCGATGAAATCCGTCGGCAGCTCGGCCCAGCCGGGCGCCTCCTCATGCGCGGAGGCGGTATCGAGACGCACCTTGGATTTTTCTGAGGCCACCTGATCGCGGGTCATCTCGCCGGAATTCGCCGCCCGCTGCAAAAGCAGCCACGAGGCGACCTGCATCAGCCTGGTGGTCAGTCGCATCGATTCGGCCGCATAAAGCGTCGCCGCCAGCCTCGACAGCTTCTTGGCCTCGGCGCGGCCCTTGCCGTCGAGATATTCGGCCGCCTGCTCGACCAGGCCCATGCCTTCCTGATAGAGCGGCTTGAAGGATTGGGAGAAAACCCGGCGCTCCGCCAGCTTGATGGTTTTCGCGCTCGCCTTCGAAGGCTCGTTCATCGCTACGCCCCTGCACTTGCCTGACAGCCGGCCGATTCGGCTCTTGGCCGCCATATCCGGCAGCCTAAACGACTGAAGCTTGAAAATGCGCTTCGCTGCCAGCGAAGGCAAGCACATGTTTAACAAACGGTTAACGGCCGCATTTAGCCGGAAGGACGCCCATGCCGGCGGACAAAAAAAGAGCCGCGGATAAGGCGGCTCTCAGGAGTTTAACAGGGAGGCGTCAAACAAAGTGGCTCCAACCACTCGGTAAGAATCCAGATCACTGGATGGACATAGTAAACGCCTGTAAAGCTTAACGAAGCCTTAACGCAGGGCATATTTTTTGATCAAGCGCCCAGCATCTGTGCCGTAACAGCACAGCTGACCGGCCACGGCACCCGTTCACACCACCGGCTGGAAAGTCGGGGCGACGCGCTTGCGCCATGTTTCCTCCAGATCGTGACCGACATACCGAAACAGATCCGCTCGCCGCGCGACATCGTTCCGAAACAGGCGCCGCGGTAAACGCCCGCTCCTCGCAACGAGGCGGAGCAAACCTTGCGCTCCGGCAAATCATCAAATCTCTCAAGGAGCGAATAATGGACTGGTACTCGGCCGTTAAATTTCTGCATATCGTCTCGGCGATCCTCTGGGTCGGCGGCGGCTTCACGCTGATGCTGCTCGCGGTACGCGCCGACCGCGCCGGGAACGTCGAAGGCATGCTGCAGGCGATGCGCGCCACCGGCGAGCTCGGCAACCGGTTCTTCGCGCCGATGTCGATGCTGACATTGCTTTTCGGCCTCATCATGTGCGGCTTCTGGGTCGGCTTTTCCGATCTGTGGGTGCTGATCGGCCTTGCCGGTTATGCGACGACCTTCTGCATCGGCATGTTCATCTTCAAGCCGACTGCCGACCGCATGGCAGGCATGATCGCCAAGGATGGCGTGACGCCGGCAGTGCTTGCCCAGGGCCAGCGCGTCCTCAGCGCCGCGCGCTTCGACTATTCGGTGATGCTGGTGATCATCGCGGACATGGTGCTGAAGCCGACGCTGCACGACATCACCATTCTGGGCTGCATGGCGCTCGTACTCGCAACCGGCATTGCCCTGGCGCTTGGCAGGACGCGGCAGCTGCTGCCGAGTGCCGCCTGAGGTGTAAGGAATCCGGCGGCGGCCGAATGGGGCCGCCGTCTTACAGGAGGCCGGCGATGCCGTCCCACAGAAGCTTGACCGCGACGACCGCCACGGTCGCATAGGTGAAGGGATAGAACAGCTCCGGCCGCATCCGCCGCACCAGCCAGGCGCCGGCGATGGTCGACAGCGGCGCCAGCGGCATCAGCACCGCCGACGCGGTCAAATTGGTGGTGTCGAACTGGCCGAGCGCGAAATAAGGGATGAGCTTCAGCGCGTTGGTGACGGCGAAGAAGATCGCCGCGGTGCCCGACAGCACCTTCGGATCGAGCCTGATCGGCAGCGCATAGACCTGAAAAGGCGGGCCGCCGACATGGGCGACGAAGCTGGTGAACCCGGCAACAGTACCCCAGAAGCCGGCGGCGACGCGGTTGGGCTCCGCCGCGTGGCCGGCACCGTGGCGGAGTTGCAAATAGAGCCAGCGCAGCACGAAGATCAGGGCAACCGCGCCGACGATCAGCCGCACCATCTCTTCGGTTACAAGTGCCGCCGTCAGCCAGCCAAGGGCGATGCCGATCACGGCGCCCGGCATCATGTCGGCCAGCATCTTGCGGTCGAAGATGCCCCACCACGTCCATACCGAGACAATGTCCATCAGGCACAGAATTGGCAGAAGAATTGCGGCAGCCTGAACCGGCGGCATGGTCAGCGCCATCAACGGCACGCCGACAAAGCCGACGGCGCCGCCGAAGCCGCCTTTCGACAGGCCGACGAGGATGACGGCCGGAATGGCCGCGGCATAGAACCAGGGATCGACGAGCAGGCCTGACATGGGGAAGGGACGCTGGAGGGAAAGTTGAGCTCTGGAATAGACCAGAAATGGCCAGACCGCGACCGCAAATATGTGGGCCACGCCACCGAAACCCGTCACATGTTTGGCATGTCGAGCGGCGGCGGGCGTCTCCGGATCGGCTGCGCCTTGATGATGGCGGTG
Organism: Mesorhizobium sp. M0207; assembly: GCF_040321995.1. Taxonomy (NCBI): domain Bacteria; kingdom Pseudomonadati; phylum Pseudomonadota; class Alphaproteobacteria; order Hyphomicrobiales; family Phyllobacteriaceae; genus Mesorhizobium; species Mesorhizobium sp. M0207. Next base: position 158,782 of record NZ_JAMYSQ010000004.1, on the reverse strand, counting down.
CTGGTTTCGGCCTTGTCGGCAATGCGGTCGAGAATCCCGTCGAGCTCGCCGATCGAGCGGACGAACAGCCGGGCAACGAAGCAGTCATCGCCCGTCACCTTGTCGCATTCGCCGAATTCCGGGATTTCCTCGATCAGCTTCTGGACGATGTGCAGCTTGCCCGGCAATGGCCGGATGCGAACGATCGCCTGCAAGGCGTAGCCGAGCGCCTGCGGATCGATGTCAATGGTGAACGCGCGGATGACGCCGCGATCCTCAAGCCGCCGAAGCCGCTCCGAAACGCTTGGCGACGACAACCCGACCTGCAGCGCCAGTTCCTTCAGCGAGGTCCGTGAATCCTTGACCAGGATATCGAGGAGCTTTCTGTCGAGTTCGTCCAGCATTTTACAATTCCAAGAAAAAGCCGATGTCTACCTAATTAAATGAGGTTCGTCCTGCATATCACCAGCTGCAAGTCATGGAAATACCCGATCCGCCGTGGGATTATAAAATCTCAACGGGTTTCAGGAGCATCCATGGACAACACGGTACGCGGCACGATCGAAATGACGGCGGCGATGGCGATCCTCGGCACGATCGGCTGGTTCGTCGTCCTTTCCGGCCAGCCCATCATGGACGTGGTGTTCTGGCGCTGTGCTTTCGGGGCGGTAACGCTGCTGATCATCTGCGCGGCGCTGGGACTGCTGCGTGGCAGGCTGTCGCTTCGCATCGTCGCGATCGCGGCTCTTGGCGGTGCTGCCATCGTTATCAACTGGCTGTTGCTGTTCAGCGCGTTTTCCCGCGCGTCGATCTCGATCGCCACGGCCGTTTACAACACGCAGCCCTTCATGCTGGTGGGTTTTGGCGCGCTCTTCTTCTCCGAACGGCTGACGGTGACCAAGCTGACCTGGCTCGGCATCGCCTTCGCCGGCATGCTGCTGATCGTGCAAGCCGCGCCCGATGCAGGCGATCATGGTACGGATTACTTTACCGGCATTGCGATGGCGCTGGCCGCGGCTTTCTTCTGGGCCGTTGCGGCTATCGTCACCAAGAAGCTCAAAGGCACGCCGCCGCACCTGATCGCCCTGATCCAGGTCTGCGTCGGCGTTCTCATGCTGGCACCCTTCGCCAATCTCACCCACCTTCCCGCCGATGCGCGAAGCTGGGTCATGCTGGCGACGCTCGGCATCGTCCATACCGGCCTGATGTACATCCTCATGTACGGCGCCATCCAGAAGCTGCCGACGCATCTGCAGGGATCGCTGTCCTTCATCTATCCCGTCGTCGCCATCCTCGTCGATGTCGTCGCCTTCGGCCATCGGCTGCATCCGGCGCAGATCGTCGGCGCCGCCGCCATCCTGGTCGCCGCCGCCGGCATGAATCTCGGCTGGTCGCTGTGGAAATCGAAGGTGCCTGCGTAGGGCCGCAAGCGACCAGGCGAGGAGAATTTCGGCCAACGGCAGTCATGCGCCGAGCCCTATGGAATCGTTGACGGCAATCGTGATCCCCCTGCCGCCTGTTCAATCCCCGCACTTTGCTCTATGCCGCAATGCAACCATCTTCGCCCGGCATAGGCGATAACCGGGATCGAACACCAATGAATGACGCAACGCCGCCCAACCGCTGCCGTATCGTGCTGATCGCGCCGCCGAACGTGCCGGCCGAGCGCATCGCCGCGGCCTTCGACGGCGGTGACGTCGCCTCGCTTATCCTGCCGGAAAACGGTATGGACGAGGCCTCTTTCCAAGCCTTTGCCGAGCAGATCGTGCCGGTGGCGCAAGCGGCCGGCATTGCCGTCATCATTGCCGGCGACACCCGCATCGCCGGCCGCGTCCAGGCCGACGGCATTCATGTCGAGGTCGGCAAGGACGAGCTCGCCGATACGATCGAACATTTCCAGGCCAGGATGATGGTCGGCACCGGCGGCGCCAAGACCCGCGACGATGCGCTGGAACTCGGCGAGGTCAGGCCTGATTACATTTTCTTCGGCCGTTTCGGCTACGACAACAAGCCTGAGCCGCACCCGCGCAACCTGTCGCTCGGGCAATGGTGGGCGGACGTCATCCAGATCCCCTGCATCGTCATGGCCGGATCCGATCTTGCCTCGGTGGAAGCGGTCGCCGCCACCGGCGCTGAATTCGTGGCGCTGTCCAGCGCCGTTTTTGCCGACGGCGTCGATCCGAAGATGGCGGTTGCCGCCGCCAACGCGCTGCTCGACGAAACCGCGCCGCGCTTCGAGGACTGACGTGCTCTCGCGGAAAATCCTTTTCAGCGCCTTTCTCGCAACGGCCGTGACGCAGGCGATAGCGGCGGAACCCGTTCCGCTGCCGCAGCCCAGGCCGGATTCCAGCGAACCTGCCGACAAGCCGATCGCCGCACAATTGCCGCAGCCCGCCACCACCGCCCCGTTGCCGTCGGCCGACACCATCAACCCCGACCGCTTCGGCGCAAAGCCGTCCGATGCTGCCTACGGCGCCTTTCAGCGCGGGCTCTACAAGACGGCCTACAACCTTGCGCTTTCGCGCGCTCAAAACGGCGATCCGGCGGCACAGACGCTGGTGGCCGAGATATTGTCGCGCGGCCTCGGCGTGCCGGTCGACGCGGCAGGGGCGGCGAAGTGGTATGCGCTTGCCGCCGAGCAGGGCGTCCCGGAATCGCAATTCCAGTATGCACTGATGCTGCTCGACGGCCGCTACGTCAAAAAGGACGAGAAGGAGGCCTATGCGCTGATGCAGGCCGCCGCCGAGGCCGGCAACCGCCTGGCGCAGTTCAATTTTGCGCAGCTGATGGTCGAACAGGAGCCCGGCGATGCCGGTATTGCCAAAGCCGTATCCTATTACGAGCGCGCTGCCGCGACCGGGCTTGCCGACGCACAATATGCGATGGCACAGGTCTACGCCAATGGCGCCGGCGGCAAGCCGCGCGACGATGTCCGCGCCCGCAGCCTGCTGGCACAGGCCGCGCGGCAGAACTACGACACGGCACAGATCGATCTCGCAACCTGGATGATCGAGGGGCGCGGCGGCGCCCGCGACCTGAAATCCGGCTTCAACTGGATGAAGCAGGCCGCCGAGGGCGGCAATGTCGCCGCCCAGAACCGTCTCGCCAAGCTCTACATGAACGGCATCGGCACCGACCCGGATCTGATCCTCGCTGGCGCCTGGTATGTTGTCGCCCGCCGCGCCGGGCTCATCGACCAAGAGATGGACGATTTCCTGCAGGGCCTGACCGACGACCAGACGCAGCAGGCGCTGCAACGGGCCAACCGCCTGCCCTGACCGCGGTCTCGAGACTCATCGCACCGGGCTCGTCAGGCGGGCTCATTGCGTATGATCGAGCACGACCTTGCCGAAGGGCGAGCCGTGTTCAAGGTACCGAAAGGCTTCGGCGGCCCGGCTCCATGGCACGACCCGGTCGATCACCGGTCTCAACCGGTTGACGACAATGGCTCGGTTCATCGCCTCGAAGGATTCGCGTGAGCCCACCGGTATGCCTCGCGCCCGGACCTGCCGGCGGAAGATGTCGAGCGGGTTGATGGCGCCGTCACTGCCGCCGAGATAGCCGATGACGTTGATCTGGGCGCCGCGCGCCGTTGCCCTCAGCGATTGTGCAAAACTCTGCGGTCCGCCAACCTCGATGATATGGTCGGCGCCGCGGCCATCCGTCAATCCCAGCACGGCCGATGCCCAATCGGGGACGCTGCGATAGTTCACGCCATCCTGCGCGCCAAGTTGCTTTGCCCGCGCAAGCTTCTCATCGCTGCTCGACGTCACGATGACGCGCGCCCCGGCAGCGGCGGCGAACTGCACCGCAAACAGCGAAACGCCGCCGGTGCCGAGGCAAAGCACGGTGTCGCCGGGTTTGACGCTGCCTTCCGTAAACAGCGCGTGCCATGCCGTCACGCCGGCGCATGGCAGCGTCGCCGCCTCGAGGTCGCTCAGATTGGCCGGCGCCAGCACCGCCGCCTGTTCGTCGAGCCGGGCAAATTCGCTGAGCAGCCCGTCGATCGGGCCGCCACGTTGATAGGAGGGCTCGGCCATCGCGAAACTGCCGCCGACCCAGCGTTGCCAGAACGTGCCGCAGACCCGGTCGCCGATCTTGAACCGGCTGACCTCGGCGCCGATGGCAACGACTTCGCCGACGCCGTCCGACAGCGGCACCAGCGGCAATGCAAACTTCGTGTGATAGCTGCCGCGGACGATCTCGGCATCGCGGTAGTTCAGCGCCGTCGCCTTGACCTTCACAATCATCTCCTGGCGCCCCGGTTCAGGCATCGGCCGCTCGACCATTCTGAGGCTCTTGAGGCCGCCCGGGCTCTGCAATTCGATCGCTTTCATCGTCGTTCCTTTTCAGCTGGGTCCTGCCAGAGGAAAATCGCTTGCCATCCACCGGATTTCAAATTCATAATGTTCAGCATAATTATGCTTCTATGACATGTTCGGGTGTGTCGTGCTTGAAGAACTGAAAACACTGGCCCTCTTTGCCGAGGAGGGTTCGATTCAGAAGGTGGCTCGACGCCTGCCGTTGACGCAGCCGGCCGTCACCCGCCAGATCCAGCGGCTGGAGGAGATGCTCGGCACGGAATTGCTCGACCGCCGGCTAAAGCCGTCGCGACTGACCCCGGCCGGCGTAGAGGTGCTGGCACGCGGCAAGGACATTCTCGCCGCCGTCGACGCGCTGAGATCATTCGCCAAGGGCAACGAGCCGGAGGGCCTGCTGCGGCTCGGCCTCGCGCATGGACTTTGCGACAAAGCCGTGGCCGCCGCCATTGCTGATGCCGTGGCGCGGTTTCCGAAGGTTTCGCTGCGTCTGAAGAGCGGCTGGAGTCTTGAGCTGGCCGACCAGCACAAGCGCGGACAGCTCGACCTCGCCTTCATCCTGGACGGCAGCAATTCCAAAACTGGAGACGGCGTTGTCGGAACCGAGCCCCTCGGCATCATCGCTGCCGAAAACACCAGCCGGCAAGCCGACGTCAAGACCACGCCCTGGGTCCTCAGCCCTGAACCCTGCGACGCGCGCCGGCGGCTGGCGGCTGCCCTGGCCGAGGACGGCCACAGGTTGATGGTTGGCGCCGAGATTCAGGACAGCGCGCTGCAGATCGACTGGGTTCGTCGAGGCCAAGGCCTTGGCCTGCTGCCCAGGCGGCTGCTGCGGGAAAAGCTGCCGCAGGGCATTGCCCTGGTCGACGCTCCCGGCCTCGAGCTGTCGCTGCGAATTGTCGTCCTGCGTTCGCCGCACCTGCATCTTTTGAGAGAGGTCGCCGACGCAGTGACCGAGGCCGTCACCGCGACTGTCAGGACGGACTGAGGCCGCCACGCCGCGCTGCCGGGCCAGCTTCGTTCCCGCTTCATCGGAAGGCGCTCCTTGCCTCTGCTGGCGATTTGTGGTCTTGGAGGCGCCAAATTGCCCTTTGCGGCGATCATCTCATTTCCGGATCACCTCACCATGGCCAAGATCAATGGCAACGAAATCCGTCCCGGCAACGTCATCGAGCACGATGGCGGCCTTTGGGTGGCGGTCAGGACCAACACCGTCAAGCCCGGCAAGGGCGGCGCCTACAACCAGGTCGAACTCAAGAACCTGATCAACGGCACCAAGCTCAACGAGCGCTTCCGTTCGGCCGAGACGGTCGAGCAGATCCGGCTCGATCTGAAGGATTTTTCTTTCCTCTACGAGCAGGGCGACGCGCTGGTGTTCATGGACACCGAAAGCTACGAGCAGCTCGAATTGCAAAAGGAGTTCGTCGGCGATCGCGCCGCCTTCCTGCAGGACGGCATGATGGTGACGGTCCAGCTCTATGACGAAAGGCCGATCGGTATTTCGCTGCCCGACCAGGTGACGCTGACCATCACCGAGGCCGACCCGGTGGTGAGGGGCCAGACGGCAGCCTCGTCCTACAAGCCGGCGATACTCGAAAACGGCATCCGCGTGCTGGTGCCGCCGTTCATCGGCTCGGGCGAGCGCATCATCGTCGATACCAACGAAATCACTTACGTGCGCCGCGCCGACTGAGGCGTGATCCCAAAGAGTTGCAGACTCTTTGGATAAGATCATGCGTCAAGGCAGATAGGCGCAGCGACAGGAAGAACAGCAATGGCGCGTTCCGCGATCCTCAATGTCATGGTCCAGGCCGCAATGAAGGCCGGCCGCTCGCTGTCGCGTGACTTCGGCGAAGTGCAGAACCTGCAGGTCTCGATGAAGGGGCCGGGCGACTATGTCAGCCAGGCCGACCGCAAGGCCGAAGACATCGTCTTTGCCGAACTCTCCAAGGCGCGGCCCGGCTACGCCTTCCTGATGGAGGAACGCGGCGTGATCGAGGGCGACGACGGCCAGCACCGCTGGATCGTCGACCCGCTCGACGGCACCACCAATTTCCTGCACGGCATTCCGCTCTTTGCCGTTTCGATCGCGCTGGAGCGCCAGGGCCAGATCGTCGCCGGCGTTGTCTACAATCCGGCGATGGATGAGCTCTATACCGCCGAGCGCGGCGGCGGCGCTTTCATGAACGACCGCCGGCTGCGCGTCGCCGGCCGCACCAAGCTGGTCGATGCGGTGATCGGCTGCGGCATGCCGCATCTCGGGCGTGGCCAGCACGGCAATTTCCTCATCGAGTTGCGCAATGTCATGGCCGAGGTCTCTGGCGTCCGCCGTCTCGGCTCCGCCTCGCTCGATCTCGCCTACGTCGCCGCTGGCCGCATGGACGGGTTCTGGGAAACCGGCCTGTCGGCCTGGGATGTCGCCGCCGGCATTTTGCTGATCCGCGAGGCGGGCGGGTTCGTCTCCGATTTCGCCGGGGGACAGGATGTGCTGAACGCCGGTTCACTCGTCGCCGGCAACGAACTCATCCAGCGCGCGCTGTTGAAGACTATCAAAAGGCCACTCTCAGCCGGCTGATAGAGGCACACCGCGCTGAACCGCCGCAGTCGCAAAACCGCAACCAAAGCTTGAAATACTGTCCCGCGGCCGCCCAGATAAGGTGGCGCAGGACCATCGATGACGAACAGCCGGCCCCAACCCCAGCGCGAACTCTCCCAGCTCGACATTCCCTTCATGGGGCGCTGGCATTACTCGCGCGCCGAGATCATCGCCGACGGCATTGTCCACGCCGTGGGCATCGTGCTGGCGATCGCTGCCGGCTCGACGCTGCTGGCACTGGCCGCCTATCGAACCGGCCCCGGCGAATACGTCGCCGCCGCCTTCTATGTAGTCTCGCTGCTCACCGTGCTGTCGGTTTCGCTGGCCTACAATGTCTGGCCGGTGTCGTCGCCGGCAAAATGGATATTGCGGCGCTTCGACCATGCCGCGATCTATCTGCTGATCGCTGCCACCTACACGCCTTTCCTGGCGCAGCTCGGCGGCTCGCCGCTGGCCGTTTCCATGATCGTCCTGGTCTGGACCGCCGCGGCGGTCGGCATCGCCATCAAGGTCTTTCTTCCCGGCCGTTTCGACCGGCTGGCGATCGTCTTCTACCTTGCCATCGGCTGGAGCGGCATCGTTCTGGTGGAGCCGCTCGTGCGGACGCTGCCGGCGACATCGATCGCGCTCATCGTTGCCGGCGGCATCGTCTACTCCTGTGGCGTGATCTTCTTCGCCTGGAAGGGCCTGCGTTTCCACAATGCGCTGTGGCATGGCTTTGTCGTCATCGGCGCCGGCCTGCATCTGGCCGCCATGGTCGACTGCCTGGTCATCAACCGGCTTTGACCTCCGGTCGCGGACAGTGGCAATATTGCCAAGCGCCATTCAATTTCGTCACAATTCCGTTTAGAGTCGCAAACACAAATTGATCGGCGGCGACGGCATCGGAAACGGGGCACGGATGACTCTTCTCAGATCCTTCGGCATGGGCAGGCGCTCCGACGTTCTGATCTACGACCCGCACAAATTGTCGAGCCCGCAGGTGTTTCTGCTGACCATGGTGATCTTCCTGTTCATCGTGGCCTTCATAGCCGCCATCCTGACCCGCCAGATCTCGACCGCCTTCGTCACCAATCCCGGCCTCAACGGCCTGATCATCGGCGTGCTGGCGGTCGGCATCCTGCTGGCCTTCGTCCAGGTCGGCCGGCTGTTCCGCGAGGTGCGCTGGGTCAACTCGTTCCGCGCCGGCTCCGAAACCACCGAACCGGTGCTGCTGGCGCCGATGAAGGCGATGATCGGCCGCTCCTCGACGATTGCCTTCTCGACCAGTTCGATGCGCACCATGCTGGATTCGATCGCCACCCGGCTCGACGAAAGCCGCGACACGTCGCGCTATCTTGTCGGACTGCTGGTGTTCCTCGGCCTGCTCGGCACCTTCTGGGGCCTGCTCAACACGATCGGCTCGATCCGCGAAACCATCGAGTCGCTCGATCCCGGCACCGGCGATGCCGCGGCCGTGCTCGAATCCCTGAAGCAGGGGCTTTCCGCTCCGTTGGCCGGCATGGGCACCGCCTTCTCGTCCTCTCTGTTCGGCCTCTCCGGCTCGCTGGTGCTCGGCTTCCTCGACCTGCAGGCCGGCCGCGCCCAGACGCGCTTCTATACCGAACTCGAAAACTGGCTGTCCTCGGTCACCGACCTGTCCTCCGACATCGTCGTTGCCGACACGGCCAAGACCGAACCCTCCGAGGAAATCCGGCTGTTGTCGGAAAAGCTGCGCACTCTGCAGGAGAATGGCGGCGGCTCCAATCCGCGCGTCGCCACCGCCATGGCCAATCTCGCCGACGGCATTTCCGGCCTGGTCAAGAACATGCGCTCGGAACAGCAGATCATGCGCGACTGGGTCGAGGCCCAGTCGGACGAGCAGAAGGCGATGCGCAACACCCTGGAGAAGATCGCCGACGCCTTGAAGAAGCCTGGAGTGCATTGACGTGGCGTTGGCACGAGGCCGGCGCTCCGACCGCCGCATCGATTACTGGCCGGGGTTCGTCGATGCGCTGTCGACGCTGCTGTTGGCGATCATGTTCCTGCTGACTGTTTTCGTGCTGGCGCAGTTCCTGCTCGGCCGCGAGATCTCCGGCAAGGACACGGTGCTCAACCGCCTCAATTCGCAGATCAACGAGTTGACCCAGCTTCTGGCGCTGGAGCGCTCGACGACGCAGGACAAGGAGGACACCCTTGCCAATTTGCAGGCATCGCTGTCTGCATCGGAGGCGGAAAAGAGCCGGCTCGAGCAATTGCTGGCGCAAGGCGCCGGTGCCGGCGATGCCGCCAACCAGCGCGCGACGGCACTTTCCGGCGAGCTCGACAGCCAGCGCCAGATCAGCCAGCAGGCGCTGAGCCAGGTCGAGATCCTCAACCAGCAGATTTCGGCGCTGCGCAGGCAGATCGCAGCGCTCGAACAAGCGCTCGACGTGTCCGAAACGCGCGACCGCGAATCCAACACCAAGATCGCCGATCTCGGCCGCCGCCTCAATGTCGCACTGGCGCAACGCGTGCAGGAGCTAAACCGCTACCGCTCCGATTTCTTCGGCCGCTTGCGTGAAATTCTTGCCGACCGCGAGAACATCCGCATCGTCGGCGACCGCTTCGTCTTCCAGTCGGAAGTGCTTTTCCCGACCGGCTCCGAGGTGATCAACGATGCCGGCAAGCTCGAGATGAAGAAGCTGGCCGATGCCATCATCGAATTGCAAAAGGAAATCCCGCCGGAGATCAACTGGGTGCTGCGCGTCGATGGCCACACCGACAACAAGCCGCTCTCCGGCACCGGCCGCTACCGCGACAATTGGGAATTGTCGACGGCGCGCTCGACATCGGTGGTCAAGTTCCTGATCGAGAACGGTGTGCCGGCCAACCGGCTGGTCGCGGCCGGCTTCGGCGAATTCCAGCCGCTCGACCCCGCCGATACCGAAGAGGCGCGCAACAAGAACCGCCGTATCGAGTTGAAGCTGACCGAGCGGTGATCTGCAAGCCTTTGGCTTGTATCATGCGCCAGGTCGAGCCGGCTCAAGTCGGCGGCATTTAGGGCACTGGTGCGGCAGCGGCAAGAGCTGAAAAAATTACCTTTTTTTAATTACACTATGCCGCCGTGGCCTTTTAGCCTTGGTCATGGGCCGAGAACCGCCGGCGGTGGAACCGCTCATCGCGACGCGACGGAACCTGACGGCCCGCGGCCGGAAGGCAGAACCCTCCCAACCACCGCCTTCCCCAGTAACGGAGACGCAACCATGCGCTTCTTCGCTCCCAGGAATCTCAGGACTGCTACGCTCGCCACACTTCTCCTCGCCGTTCCGTTTGCTGGCGCTTACGCCGGCCCGCGTGAGACGGCCTTGATCAATCAGATCCAGAGTGTGGAGACCGGTATCCAGGGCGCCATCCGGGCGAACAAGCTCGAGCCGGGCGAGGCGCGCGACTTGCGCACGCAGGTCGCTCAACTCGATCGGGCCGCCCAGAGGGCCGCTCGCCGTGGAACGATGCCGAGCACGCAATATCAGCAGTTGCTGGCGCAGCTCGACGATGTCAGCCAAAAGCTGCGCGCTGACACCGGCAGTGCCTTCCTCATCGGCAACGGCGCCGATGGCGGATACTATCCCAACGGCTATGGCCCAACTTATCCAGGCGGCTGAAATCGGTCGCAGCGCCCGGCGCTGTGGCAATGGATTTTGCGCATGATCCTTTTCCAGCTTTCGGTTCGGGGATCATGCGCTAGCCCAACGCCAGCGCAATCAGCGCCAGTACTGCCGGCACTGTCTCGATGAACAGGATTTTGCGGCCCGCCGTTGCCGCGCCGTAAAGGCCGGCGACGGCGACGCAGAGCAGGAAGAAGACTTTGAACGGGAAACCGGCTTCGCCGAGGTAAAGCCCCAGATCAGCCCGGCTGCGAGAAAGCCGTTGTAAAGCCCTTGATTGTCAGCAAGCACTTTCGAGGCCCTGGCGAATTCCGGCGTCAGCCTGAACACCATGTGGCCGCGCGGCGTGTCCCACAGCACCATCTCCAGATAGGCGATGCAGAGGTGGATCACGGCCACCAGCCCGACCAGCACATTGGCGATCACGTTTCGTCTCCCCCATCGCGGTCTGCCGCCGCCGGACGACATTGATCACGCACGCCACCGCTTCCGCGAGGTGCCTTTCGACCGTTGCGGCCGGCAGTCGATGCATCGGTCGCGGACGGTCTTCAGGGGTTGCCAACAGTTTTGCATTGGTATCTTTTCCCGCCGTCAAATCAGCGGAACCCACAATGTCCTTTCAGAAACTCGACGACCTCGGCCACAAGCTCGAAGCGCTGGAACACGCCCTCGCCATCCTCGGCGCCGACGAGGCGACCCATATGGCGGTCGGCGGCGGCGAGAAGCGCGCAGAGGCAATGTCGGCGCTTGCCGGCATGCACCATGCCCGGGCGACTGCGCCGGAGATTGCCGACTGGATCGCGGCGGCCGAGCAGGAAGCGCTGAACGAAGAGCAGCAGGCCGCGGTCAGGGAATTCCGCCGGCAATACACCAACCTGACCTGCCTGCCGGTCGAGTTCGTCGAGCGCCAGACGACCGCGCGCATGCGCTCCGAGCAGCTCTGGCGCGACCTGCGCGCCAAGAACGACTGGGCCGGCTTCCTGCCGGCGCTGGAAGGCGTCGTGGCGCTGGTCCGCGAGGAGGCGGCCCTTCGCGCCGAGGTGCTCGGGCTCGAGCCTTACGACGCGCTGATGGAGCAATATGATCCGGGCAATCGCGCCGCCGACATCACGCCTGTGTTTGTCGAGTTGAAGACCTTCCTGAAAGGCTTCGTGCCGGAGGCACTGGCCGTGCAGGAAGAGCGGCTGGCGAAACATCCGCTGAAGCCGCTTTCCGGCAGCTACCCCTTGGACAAACAGCGCGAGCTCGGCCTCGCCATGATGGCGGCAGTCGGCTTCGACCTCACCCACGGCTCGCTGTCGGTTTCGCACCATCCGTTCTGCGGCGGCGTGCCGAGCGACGTGCGCATCACCACCCGCTACAAGACCTCGGATTTCCTGTCGGCGCTGATGGGCGTGCTGCACGAGACCGGCCATGCGCTGTACGAGCAGAATCTGCCGAAGGCGTGGGCGCACTGGCCGCTCGGCAGAGCGCGCGGCATGGCGGTGCATGAAAGCCAGAGCCTGTTCGTCGAAAAGCAGATCGGCCGCAATCCAGAATTCTGGCGCTGGGCGCTGCCGGTGGTCGAAAGACACCTCGGCGAGCGCTGGAGGATCGACGACATCCTGCCGCATGTGCACCGGGTCGAGCGCGGCCTGATCCGCGTCGATGCCGACGAGGTCACCTATCCGCTGCACGTCATCCTGCGTTACGAGCTGGAGCAGGAGCTTGTCTCGGGACGGCTGGAAGCAGCCGACCTGCCCGAAGCCTGGGATGCCAAGATGCGCGATTATCTCGGCCTGTCGACATCAGACAATCCGGCTGATGGTCCGATGCAGGACGTCCACTGGCCGGGTGCCGCCTTCGGCTATTTCCCCTCCTACACGCTGGGCGCCATGATGGCGGCGCAGCAATGGGCGGCGCTGACCAGGGATCATCCTTCAGCCGACGAAGACCTCGCCAAGGGAGATTTCGCCGCGATCAACGACTGGCGCCGCAAAAGGATCTGGTCGCAAGGCTCGCGCTGGTCGACGCCAGAACTGCTCGAACGCGCTACCGGCGAAAAGCTCAATGCCGTGCATTTCACCGATCACCTGAAGAAGCGGTACGGGAACTGAGCCGCTTCGTCTATTCCAGGTTCTTGCCGCGGTGACTGCAGAAATCCGCGAAACTGGCCTTTACTTTGGTGGGAAAGCCTCTGAAAAAGGAGTTCTTCCAAGTTGGGCGAGCGTAGATGTCTGTCTGTTACAGTTTTCATAGGATGAAGTCTTTCTGGCCCCGCTTGGTATTTTTCATCTTATTGATCGGCCTGAGTTCTCCGGCCATGGCCGACGACATGGTTCTCAAGGGTCCGGCAGAAAGCTGGGTAAAGCAGCTTGATATTCCGGCTGCCGATCCCACCCGATCGGATCAAATCAAGAATGGCGTTTCATGGCTGCTCTCGGACGACCAGATCAAGCATCGCGCCGGCGGCTATGTCGAGTACTCGCGCACCGTCTATAAGATCGTCGACCGTCCCGGCCTAGATCGTGGCGCGAGTATCGATCTGCAGTTCGATCCGTCCCGGCACAAGGTCACGCTCAACCATCTTCACATCATCCGCGATGGTGCCGTTCTGGACCGGCTGGAAGGCGTCGAATTCGACATCTTCCGCAGGGAAAGAGACGCCGAGAAGGGTGTCTTCGACGGCTGGCTGACTGCACATGTCAACATCGATGATGTGCGCACCGGCGACATCGTCGACTACGGGTCGACCTATGAGATAACGCCGCTGGTCGGCAAGGACCTTTTCTTCAAGAATTTCTCCACCGAATGGGAAGAGCCGGTAGCGCTTATCCGCACAAGCATCATTTGGCCTTCGGACCAGCCGCTCCAGATCAAGACACGGGGAACCCGACTCAAGCCCTCAATCTCCCCGACTGGGCCGGACACCACCTATCTATGGGAAGTTCCAAACCCGAAACCGGTCAATGTCGAAGACAACCTGCCCGTGACCTATCCAGGCTGGGGCTCCATCGATGTCGCGTCTACCGCGAATTGGCAAGGTGTGGTCGATGCCGTTGCGCCCTATTACAAGCCAGCGACCGTTTTTCCCCCGGCTTTTGCCGCAAAGCTCGACGACATCGCTCTGCGGCATCCGGTGCCCGAAGACCGCATGGTCGAGGCAATGCGGTTGGTGCAGGACCAGATCCGCTATGTAAGCCTGTCGATGGGTGCCGGTTCCTACGTTCCGCGTGATCCCGCGACGGTCATCCTGAGCGGGTTTGGTGACTGCAAGGACAAGGCCCTGCTGCTGGTTTCATCGCTTGTGCGGCTTGGCATTGCTGCCGAGGTCGCCTTGGCCGATCTCGACGAGGGACGGGCCCTGGACCAGCATCTGCCGGCGCTCCGCGATTTCGACCATGCCATCGTCAAGGCAAGGATCGGAGCAAAGACATATTGGCTGGACGCCACGAACTATCTTCAGGGCGGCAGGGCTCACAATCTCGCACAGCCCGACTACGGCTTCGCGCTGCCGCTTTCCAGCACCGGCGGGTTGGAGAAGATGCCGAGCCCTGTGCTTACCAGCCCATCGATCCAGATCGCCGAGGAATTCGACTTTCCGCGGAAACCGGGCGATCCCCTCGTGCTGACGGTCTTCTCGACATATGAGGACGCCGATGCCGATTGGATGCGCGGCAATTTCGCCAGCCGGTCGCTGAGCGAGGTGTCGGACGCCTACCTGAAATACTACAACAAGCAATATCCGGGCATCCAAACCATCGCCAAGCCGGAAATCGTGGATCGCCGCGACGGCAACATAGTGAGCGTGAAGGAAAGTTATCGCTTGCCGGCGGAAGCGCTGACGGCCAACGATCTGGCAAAGAATTTCCCGATCCGCGCGGCCGATCTCGGCAACAACTCTCTTCCAACCCCGACAATCGTCGACCGAACCGGGCCCGTCTCCCTCGGCCCCCAGTTCTACCGCCGCCACAAGGTGACCGTGCGCAACCTCAAGGCGAGGTTTTCCGGCGAGTCGATGAAAAACGTCGTGACGCCCTATCTGTCTCTCAAGGCATCCTGGTCCAACACGCCCACCGAATTTCAAGTTGAATGGAACTTTCAGACGCTGGCGACTGAAGTACCGGCCAAGGCGATTGCCGATTATCTGAAAACCGTCGATGACCTCGCAGACCAGGTTCGCTGGCAGTACGATTTTACCTATGAAGAGCCGCCTGCCGATGTGCAGCTCAGCGATCCGGCAAAGGAGCAGCGACAGACCGTCGCCAGCATGCTTTTGTTGTCGTTGCTTGTCGGCGTTCCCCTGTTCATCGCCTATCGACGCGGCAAACGCCGAGCTTTCGGTAGCTGAAGAATCTCGGCCGCCGCGGGGCACCATGATCCCGAAAAGTGGATGCCGGTTTTCGGAAAAGATCATGGTCAAACAAGAAGATGGAGCCTTATCCCGATTTCATCGGGATGGAGCGATGCTACTCGGCCGCGCCCCTGAAAGCACTCGCCCCGGTGTCGAACTGCAGCTTGGCCAGCCGCGCATAGATGCCGCCCTTGGCGACCAGGCTCTGATGCGTGCCTTCCTCGACGATGCGGCCGCCATCCATGACCAGGATGCGATCGGCCTTCAGCACGGTTGCCAGCCGATGGGCGATGACGATCGTGGTGCGGCCCTTCATCAGCCGGTCCAGCGCCGTCTGCACCAGCGTCTCGCTTTCGGCATCTAGCGCCGAGGTCGCCTCGTCGAGCAGCAGGATGGGCGCATCGCGCAAAATGGCGCGGGCGATCGCCACGCGCTGGCGCTGGCCGCCCGACAGCGTCACGCCGCGCTCGCCGACCTGGCTGTCATAGCCCTTTTCGAGTTTCAGGATGAACTCGTCGGCAAGCGCGTCCTTCGCCGCCGCCTCGATCTCGGCCTGGCTGGCGCCAGGCCGGCCAAAGCCGATATTGTCGCGCGCGCTTGCGGCAAAGATGGTGACGTCCTGCGGCACGATGGCGATGCGCGCGCGGATCGCCGCCGGATCGGCCTCGCGCAGATCGACCCCGTCGATGATGATCCCGCCGGACTCCGGATCGTAGAAGCGCAGAAGCAGCGAAAACACGGTGCTCTTGCCGGCGCCCGAGGGTCCGACGATCGCGACCGTCTCGCCGGGTTTGACCTGAAAGCTCAGGCCATGGACGGCGGCGCGGTCGGGCCGGGCCGGATAGGAGAAGGAGACATCGTCGAAGCTGATCGCACCTCTCGCCTTTGCCGGCAGCGGCTTCGGATCGGCGGGCGCCTGGATCGCGGGTTTCTCGGCCAGGATCTCGGTCAGCCGTTCGGCAGCGCCCGCTGCCTGGGAAAGTTCGCCCCAGACCTCCGACAGGGCGCCGAGCGCGCCGGCGGCGAACACCGAATAGAGCAGGAATTGACCGAGCGTGCCCGGCGACAGGGTGCCGTCGAGCACGTCGCGCGAACCGAACCACAGCACCGCCACGACTGACGAAAAGATCATGAAGATGGCGAAGAAGGTGAGAAAGGAGCGGGCAAAGATCGAGGCCCGCGCCGCTTCGAACGCTGCTTCCACGGCGGACGAAAAATATCTGGTTACAAGCTTCTCGTTGGTGAAGGCCTGCAGGGTGCGCACCGCGCCGATCTGCTCGCTGGCATAGGCGGTGGCATTGGCAAGCGTATCCTGCGCCAGTCGTGACTTGCGCCGCACCGAGCGGCCGAAGGCGACCAGCGGCAGCACGATTAGCGGAATGGCCGCGATGACCAGGCCGGACAGTTTTGGGCTGGTGAAGACCATCATCGCCACGGCGCCAAGGCCGAGGATGACGTTGCGCAAAGCCACCGAGGCGGTAGCACCGACGGCCGATTTGACCTGTGTCGTGTCGGCGGCGAGCCGCGAGACGATCTCGCCCGACTGGGCTGTATCGAAGAACGAGGGCGACAGCGTGGTGACGTGGGCAAAGACATCGCGGCGGATATCGGCAACGACGCGCTCGCCGAGCGTGATGACGAAATAGTAGCGGCTGGCCGATGCCGCCGCCAGCACGGCGGCCATCACCACCAGCATGGCGAAATATTCGGCAATGAAGCTGGAATCGGAAGCGGAAAAGCCGTGATCTATCATCCGCCGCACGGCCAGCGGCAGCGCCAGCGTCGTCGCCGCCGCGACGGCCAGTGAGACGATCGCGCCGATGACCATTTTGCGGTAATGGGTGATGTAGGGAAACAGGCGCTGCAGCGGCTTCAGCGAGCGCCTGCGCTCGTCTGCATCGCCGCTGATGTTCGCCATGACCGTTTCCTTTGGCCCTTTGAGGTTTGCGCCATCAATATGCGCTTGCCACGGCCTTGTGATTCAATTCCGGCTGATGTATAGGCTCGCCGACCGTTTTAGAAGCCGTGGCTCCTCAATAGCTGCGGCTTCGAGTTTTAAAAAGGGGCGCATCGACGCAGGCTTCAGCCCGTCGGCAGCACCCGGCAAGCCAGGAACAGACCCATGAAGACCGATATCCATCCCGACTACCACACCATCAAGGTCGTCATGACCGACGGCACCGAATACATGACCCGTTCGACCTGGGGCAAGGAAGGCGATACGATGAATCTCGATATCGACCCGACCACCCATCCGGCCTGGACCGGCGGCCAGCAGACCCTGCTCGACCGCGGTGGCCGCCTGTCGAAGTTCAAGAAGCGTTTCGAAGGCTTCGGCCTCTAAGCCGCATTGGCGTTTCGCAGATCGAGAAACCCGCCTTCGTGGCGGGTTTTTTGTTGGGAAAATACGGCCCTACTCGCCGAGCAACTCGCGCAGGGCCATCCGCTTGTAGGCAGCAACCAGCCGGTCGCCTTCTTGCCGCCCGACCGAGATCGCCAGCCGCATTGCGGCCTCGCCCATCTGCCAGATGAGAAACGCCGTCGTTTCGAGCGCTTCCGGATCGGCGGACGGCCGCAGCCGTTTCAGCACGGCTGTAAGGAATTCGGCGTTGGCCCGGCTGTCGGCAAGCTCGAGTTCGCGGAGCGCCTTGTCGGCCTGCGTGCCCGACCAGATGTCGCGCATCACCGGCTCCGCCAGGAACATTCCGTAGTAGATATCCACCAGTTCCGAAAATGCCCGGCGCAGGCCTTCGGCGTCATTGACCTCGGCTAGCGCTGCCGCAATGCAGGCCTGGCTTTCGGCGGTGTAGCGTTCGGCCAGCGCCCAGATGATCGCCCTCTTGTCGGGGAAGAACTGGTAGAGCGAGCCAATCGACACGCCGGCCCTCTCGGCCACCTCGCCCATGCGCATGGCGTCGCTGCCTTGCTCGGCGATCAACGCCGAGGCGGCGGCCAGCATGCGCTCGACCCGCTCGCGGCTGCGCTGCTGGCTCGGCGCCCGGCGCGGCGATGCGATCTGGCCGTTCTGTGAATCCGATACGGCAGAGCCTCCCATCACTGTCTCCAGACGAACAATCAACAAATTGCCTTGACTCGCAAAATACGAGGGTTTATCACGTTTTGCAAACATGAGGATTATTCACATTTGGTGGGCGTGCCAATCAAATTGCTCGAACCCCGAAACCGGAGGAACTGACATGATCATGAAACTGCTTCCCACCCTCACCTTCGTCGCTGCCATTGGCTCAGGCGTTGCCGGCGGCGTTTTCTTCGCCTTCTCCAACTTTATCATGCCGGCGCTCGCCCGCTTGCCTGCCGGAGGCGGCATCGCCGCCATGAATTCGATCAACATCACCGTGATTACGCCGGCATTCATGACCGCGCTTTTCGGCACCGGGCTGGTCTGTCTTGTCCTTGCCGCCGGCGCTCTTATCGGCTGGAGCCAACCGGGTGCATTCTGGCTCCTCGCCGGCGCCCTGATCTACCTCGTCGGCAACCCGATCGTGACGATGATGTTCAACGTGCCGCTTAACAACGCCCTGGCCGCGGTCGATCCGGCAAGCGCCAACGGCGCCGCGGTATGGGCCACCTATCTCAGGGACTGGGTGATGTGGAACCATGTCCGCACCATCACCGCCATCGTGGCGCTGGGCTGCTTCATCTTCGCATGGCGGTGAATGCAGGACGGAAGTCCTAAAAGGCCGTCAGGCAGGGTCTTTTGACTTATGGCCCTTGCGGTCGGCATGGCCCAGATCGCGATCCGGATCGATGACGTCGCGAACCAGTTGCTTGAGCTTTGCGGCGTCGGGAAAACCGCCGTCACGCTTGCGGTCCCAGACCAGCGTGTCATTGCAGGAAATGGTGAAGATGCCGCCGGTGCCGGGCACCAGCGTCACTTCGCCCAGATCGGTGCCGAAGGTGGACAGCAGCTCCTGCGCCATCCAGCCGGCCCTGAGCAGCCACTGGCACTGGATGCAATAGGTGATGCGGACGGTGGGCGCCTGTTCGCTCATGTCTCGGTCTCATCTGCGCGGACTGTGGTTACGGCAAATCGATCGTGTATCGGGTCGTTGCCAAGGGCTATGGATATTGCAATCCAGATCGGCCAGACCATAACCAAGACCAACGCGGCGTATGCACCGACAATCTCCAGCTGGGAGAAGTCCTGCGCGACCCAGGAGCGCTGCCCCAAGCCTGAAAAGCATACCACCCTCCTGTGAGCATTATAGGCAAAGCGCCGAGAAATTTCATTCCCTGCCGCCGAACAGCCTTTCGTACGGGTAGTCCGATTCTGTTTTTGTCATCCTGGTCATGCACTATGAGCGCCGCGAAGCGCTTGCCGATTGGCTGGCCGGAGGTCAACTCCATGACAAGGAGATAAGACGCGAGAACGATCAGCTCGAGGAAACCCAAATCCAACGCTGCCGGTCGGAAATTGCCCTGCGAATCCAAATCAAATGAGATGGAAGGATTTCCTTCAGACTGTGAGACCGAAGCCGTTCCCAGGGCCCATTCGGCGACCGTCAAACCGAACAGCGACGTTCTGCATACCTGCCAATCGTAACGGGCAAGTGATGGATCACTTGCTCCGTTTAACGAAGCCGCCTGACATATTCTCCAGTTCAACCAAAAGCTGCCTTTGACTCCGCCGTCAGTCAGCAGAAACAAACCCGCTACCAGTGCGTAAAGAGGTATCAGGACGATAAGATAGTCGATGATCGAAGCGAACAGCCGGAGCCATATGCCACCCTGGCGAGGCCAGGACATCGCGTCAGCAAAACGAGCCTCATCAGTGTCAGTCATCCGTCCCCCATCAGTAACTGACAGCTCTAGAAGAAAGGTTCGTAATCGGTGCGCGGCGTTCTGAACTTACGCCGCGCTGAGCTTTGCCAAGGTCTCCTCGTCGACCTCGAAATTGGCGTAGACGCTCTGCACGTCGTCGTCGTCCTCGAGCGTCGCGACCAGCTTCATCAGTGATTGTGCCCGCTCCTCGTCGACCGCGATATTGGTCTGCGGCTTCCAGATCGGCTTCACCGATTCAGCCTCGCCAAGCACGCCTTCCAGTGCCTTCGACACTTCGCCGAGATTCTCGAAGGCGCAATAGATCGTGTGGCCTTCCTCGTCCGACTGGACATCGTCGGCGCCGGCCTCGATCGCCGCGTCCATCACCTTCTCGGCGCTGCCGGCCGATGCCGGATAGTAGATCTCGCCGACGCGGTCCCACATGAACGATACCGAGCCGGTCTCGCCCATCGCCCCGCCCGCCTTGGTGAAGGCAGCGCGCACATTCGACGCCGAGCGGTTGCGGTTGTCGGTCAGCGCCTCGACGATCAGCGCGACGCCGCCTGGCCCGTAACCCTCGTAGCGCACGGCTTCGTAGGTCTCGGCATCGCCCATCGACGCCTTGTTGATGGCGCGCTGGATATTGTCCTTCGGCATCGACACCGCCTTGGCGTTCTGCACCGCAAGGCGCAGGCGCGGGTTCATCGATGGATCGGGCGTGCCGCTCTTGGCGGCGACGGTGATTTCGCGCGCCAGCTTGGAAAACATTTTCGACCGCACCGCATCCTGGCGGCCCTTGCGGTGCATGATGTTCTTGAACTGTGAATGGCCAGCCATGGCACCCCTGTCATCTTCTCGGCTAGAGCATCTGCCGCCTGGTGAACCACCCGGCATCTTGCAAAAATGCTCGAATTCAAAATTTCAGAACGTCCTGCTGCGTCCCTGACGGACGGACGGCGCTCGCTGTCGGAATGGCCGGCTTATAGATAAATCGGCTCAATTCGTCCAGCCGCGCCATTGCTGCCGGCACGCAAGGCTTTCAAGATCCGAAAATCGGCAGGCTTCGGCAAACCTTTCATCCCTCAAGATCGGATTTCAGCCGGTCGAGGATGCCTATCGCGTGCGTGGCATATTGACTGATCCAGCGGTCGTGGATGTGCTTGATCGGCAGCGCGTTGAGATGGTTCCAGCGTTCGCGCCCCTCGCGCCGCGCCACGACCAGGTCGGCCTCCTCCAGCACCTTCAGGTGCAGCATGACCGTGCAACGGTCCATGTCGGGGAAGGCATCGCACAACATGCCGGTGGTCTGCGGCGCATCCTTCAGCCGGTCGAGCAACGCACGCCGGCGCGGATGCGCCAGCGCCTTGAAAACATTGTCGTCCCGCGATTGGCTTGACATGTTATATTTCTATAACATATCATTGAGCCATTCAAGGAAGGAGCTGTGGATATGTCTCTTGGATTCAGGGTTTCTGGCCGCATCGGCAAACCCGTCGCCGAAGTCTTCGATGCGGTCGTCAATCCGAAGAAACTTAGCGGCTACTTCACCACGATCGGCGGCGCCAGCGCACTGCTGGTGGCGGGCGCCACCGTCATCTGGTGGGGCAAGGTTCCCGTCGAGGTCGACGAGGTGAAGAAAGACAGCCGCATCGTGCTGCGCTGGGATGCCACCGACGCCGACGGCAAGCCAGCCTACAAGACCCGCATCGAGATGAATTTCGAGCCGCTCGACGATGGCGGCACCTTCGTCACCATCGCCGAAACCGGCTGGCACGAGGACGCGCTCGGCCTGAAGAAATCCTACCTCAATTGCGAGGGCTGGTCGCAGATGCTGGCCTGCATGAAGGCCTATGTCGAATACGGCATCAATCTGCGCGACGGCTATTACCGCAGCGAGATGAAGGGCGAGCCGGCCAACGAGAACAACATCTGAGAGCAAATGGAGTAAGAATGACCGCGAAGATCACCGGCGGCATCAACATCGCGATGAAGGTCCCGCCGCATCAATACCAGGCAACGGTCGCCTTCTATCGCGACGTCATCGGCCTGAAGCCATTCACGGCCAAGCCGCCGGCCGTCGGCTTCGAACTCGGTCCCAATCGGCTGTGGATCGACGAGGCGCCGATGATGAGCCAGGCCGAGATCTGGCTGGAACTGTTCACCGATGATTTTCCGGCCGCTGCGGAGCATCTCGCCGAGGCCGGTGTCGTGCGCTGCGATGCCATCGAGGCACTGGGTGAAGGCTTTCGCGGCGGCTGGATCACCAACCCGACCAACATCATTCACCTGGTGCGCGAACCCGATGCCTGGTGAACAGGGCGGCGCCGTGGAAAGGAGGATGAAATGGAAATCCGCGAAACACCGACCGCCGAAGCCGGCATGCTGATAAGGCGGCCGGTCGCCGACGTATTCGAAGCCTTCGTCGATCCGGCGATCACGACGATGTTCTGGTTCACCCATGGCAGCGACAGGTTGGACAGCGGCAAGGAAATCAGTTGGGAATGGCGCATGTATGGCGCCTCGACGGCGGTCAATGTCAGTGAGATCGTCGATAACAAGAAGATCGTCATGCAATGGAGCGATCCGCCGACCACGGTGGTGTTGACATTTACCGAGATGCCGGGCGCCACGACCTTTGTCGAGGTCCGCAATTTCGGCTTTGCCGGCAGCCCTGACGAGCAGGTCAAGCAGGCGATCGGCTCGACCGGCGGTTTTGCGCTGGTGCTCGCCGGCGCCAAGGCGTGGCTGGAGCAAGGCGTGATGCTCGGCCTGATCGGCGACCGCCACCCGAAGGACGTTCCAGCAAATTAAGTAACGGCGAGCCAAGATCGGCTGGCAACAGACCGCGAATGCTCAGGAACGCCGCTTTTCCTGCTCTAGCACATGACGGCGGAGCACGCGGTTGATCTCCGTTTGATAGCCACCGCCTTCGACATGCTCCTTGAACCAGGACAGCACATCAGCGTCAAGCCGAATGGTCACCGGCTGCTTTAGTGGCCGGTAGAGGTGCCCTCGGCGAGCATGAACCCAATTCTCGGCCGAAGTTTCCGGAATGTCGGACGTGTCAATTTCGCTGTCAGGCAAATCTGGCAAATTGGCGAGCTGGTTGCGCTGATCTTGGCTAAGTTCCTTCCTGCTCATAGCGCCTCCTTTCATGCGGCGTTGCTTTCCGGGCACCGACAATCCGAATTCGTTCTTCATCTTCGAGATCGGGATAAGTGCGAACAACGAGCAGTACCACCAGCCCTTGGATCATCCCGATCGCATGCCAACTTTGCTCGTCATCTTCAAACCGGTCAGGCACAATCAGATGAAGCGGATCCTTGAAGACCTCTTTGGCGAGATCGAACGCAACACCATGCTTGGCACGGTTGCGCTTGGCCTTCTCGGGATCCCATTCAAATCGCAATATGGCGGCACCGTGATTTACAAAATTGTACGCACAATTCTGTAAGAGTCAAGTCAGTGCCCGCCGCCCTTTGCCTTCTTCCGGCGCCGCGCCAGCATGTTGAGCCCTTCGACCAAGGCCGAAAAACCCATGGCGGCGTAGATGTAGCCTTTCGGCACGTGGTAACCCATGCCATCGGCGATCAGCGTCATGCCGATCATCAGCAGGAAGCCGAGCGCCAGCATGACGATGCTGGGGTTCCTGGCGATGAAATCGGCCAGCGGCCCGGCCGCCAGCATCATCACGCTCACCGCCACGATCACCGCGATGTACATGATCGCGATTTCGTCGGTCATGCCGACGGCGGTGATGATCGAGTCGATCGAGAAAACGAGGTCGAGCAGCAATATCTGGAAAATCGCGCCGGCCAGCGAAAGCTGCAGCGTCTCGCCCATCATGGTGTCCTGGTGATCATCGAGATCGACCGTGTGGTGGATCTCCTTGGTCGCCTTCCAGACGAGAAACAGTCCGCCGGCGATCAGGATCAGGTCGCGCCATGAAAAGCCGTGGCCGAAGGCGGTGAATATCGGCGTCGTCAGCTGGACGATGATCGAGATGGTGGCCAGCAGGATCAGCCGCATCACCAGCGCGGCGGATATGCCGAGCCGCCGGGCGCGGGCCCGCTGCGCTACCGGCAATTTGTTGGTCAGGATCGAGATGAAGATCAGATTGTCGATGCCGAGCACGACCTCCAGCACGACCAGCGTCAGCAGCGCGACCCATGCCGTCGGGTCGGAGACAAAGGCGAAATGCGGCGCCAGGAATTCGACTAGCTGCATGGAGGTCGTCCCCTCTACGATCTAGAGCAGTTTCGCCGGCAATTGGGTATTGCAAGCGTCCATATCAATGTCACGACCAGAAGGATGGAGCCGTTTCCTCCAGCCGCGGGCCGCGGCGAAACGGCGCGATCCGTTCGGTCAGGCCGCTACGGTCGGAAATGTCGACGCCGACGCCGCACAATGTCGCCGGTCCGGTCGACGCCTCGAAGCGGCCTTTCGGCACCTTGGACAAGAACCGGTTGAGCGGCTCCTCCTTGTCCATGCCGAGCGAGGAATCGTAATCGCCGCACATGCCGGCATCGGAAATATAACCGGTGCCGCCATTGAGGATCTGGTGATCGCCGGTCGGCTGATGCGTGTGGGTGCCGACAACAAGGCTGGCACGGCCGTCGACGAAGTGGGCGAAACACATTTTTTCCGAGGTCGCCTCGGCATGGAAATCAATGACGATTGCATCGGCCTGCTCACCAAGTGGACAAGCGGCAAGTTCGCGCTCGCCGGCCTGGAACGGATCGTCGAGCTCGGGATGCATGAACACCCGGCCCATGATGTTGGCGACCAGCACGCGCGCGCCGTTCCTGGCGATGTAGACGCCTGAGCCGCGCCCCGGCGTACCCTTGGGGAAATTGGACGGACGCAGGAAGCGCTCTTCGCGCGGCGCGAAAATCAGCGCATCGCGCTGGTCCCAGACATGATTGCCGGTGGTGACGACATCGGCGCCGGCCGAGATCGTCTCGCGAAAAATCTCCTCGGTGATGCCGAAGCCGCCGGCGGCGTTCTCGCCATTGACGATGACGAAGTCGAGCTTGAAATCCGAGATCAGGCCAGGCAGTTGTTCCCACACCGCCGTACGTCCTGTCTTGCCGACCATGTCGCCGAGGAAGAGAAGTCTCATATAAGCGTGATCCCGAACCGAAGGCCAGCGAAGCAAAAAGCTGCATGACTTTCGGAAAAGACCATGCGTCCAGGAACTTATCTACAATTTCGGCGCGAACCGGCGCAACCCGCTCTCGGTGAGTATTTCCGGAATGATCACGTCATGCGGCTCGTCCGGCACCAGGGCCACCTCCTGGCAGTCGAAGGCAATGCCGATCAGCCGCGGCTGCTGTCCCTTGTCGGCCAGCCGCGCGATCGCCCGGTCATAATAGCCGGCGCCGTAACCGATGCGGTGGCCGCGCGCATCGAAGGCGGCAAGCGGCACCAGCATCATTTGGGGATCGAGCACCTCGGCTTCCTCATGCGGCCCGACGGTGCCGAAGCCCATGTCGATCATCGGCGCGCCGCGCACCAGTTCGCGAAAAACGATGGTGGTCTTGTTGAGGATGGCCGGCAGGCAGAGCCTTGCCCCCTTTTCGCGCAAGGCAAACATCAGCGGCCGGACGTCGACTTCCGAGCGCATCGGCCAGAAGCCTGAGACGATCTGGGCCGGCTCGACCGTGATCCGGTCGCGCGCCGTCTCGGCCATTTCGAGTGCTGCCTCCACCCGCCAGAAAGGATCGAGCGCGTCGCGGCGGCCGAGGGCTTGGTTGCGGAGAGTTTTTTTCAGGTCTTTTGAGGATGTCATGCGCCGACGTTAGAAAAGGTCAGATTTGGATGGAGTTTTACGAGCGACGTTTTGGAGGAGCGGGGCGAACTTTCGTTCGTGAGAGCACCGCACAAAGCGGCGCGACGACAAGATCCGCCAGACATTGCCTTTTCGACAGGTGACGATCCACACAACCGGTGGAGAGAGCGATCCCGGGAACCTACAAAGTAGGTGGGCGCCGTATGAGAAAACCCACGGGTCTTCCCAGGGACAGCTCCCTAGGGATCATTAAGGCCCCGGGGAAAATGTTCTCCTGCCGGGAAGCGCAGACCGTCTCCGCCAATATAGGCAGACGGCAGACCAAGCGCCAGAGAGACGACATGTTTCGAGTCTTAAATCGACGCAGAACCGCTCGACGAGGGTCGCGCCGGCAAGATCCCCGCTTTGCCAGCAGCGCCTTGCACAGCGAAGGCCGCCTCCTTAGGGTCGCGCGATGAACCCGGGAGCAAAAATGCGTTTTGAAGGCACGGCAGCCTATGTCGCCGACAAGGATCTGATGGTGGCGGTCAACGCGGCGATCGCGCTCGAGCGGCCGTTGCTGGTCAAGGGCGAGCCCGGTACCGGCAAGACCGAACTTGCCCGCCAGGTGGCGGCGGCGCTCGGCCTCGATCTGATCGAATGGCATGTCAAATCGACCACGCGGGCGCAGCAGGGCCTCTATGAATATGATGCCGTCTCGCGGCTGCGCGACAGCCAGCTCGGCGACGAGCGCTTCAACTACATCCGCAATTACATCAAGCGCGGCAAGCTGTGGGACGCCTTTGCTGCCGGCAAGAAAGTCGTGCTTCTGATCGACGAGATCGACAAGGCCGATATCGAGTTCCCCAACGATCTGTTGCAGGAACTGGATCGGATGGAGTTCTTCGTCTACGAGACCGGCGAGACCATTCGTGCCACCGTCCGGCCGATCGTCATCATCACCTCCAACAACGAAAAAGAGCTGCCGGACGCCTTCCTGCGCCGCTGCTTCTTCCACTACATCCGCTTTCCCGACGTCGAGACGCTGCACAAAATCGTCGACGTGCACTATCCCGGCATCAAGCAGAACCTGGTGCGTGCCGCACTCACGCAATTCTATGAAATCCGTGACGTGCCGGGCCTCAAGAAGAAGCCGTCGACCTCCGAGGCACTCGACTGGATCCGCCTGCTGGTCGCCGACGACATCGCGCCCGAGGACCTGCGCGCCGACCCGAAGAACGCGCTGCCGAAACTGCACGGCGCCTTGCTGAAGAACGAACAGGACGTGCATCTGTTCGAGCGCCTGGCCTTCATGGCGAGACGGCAGGGGTGAGGGGCCGACGAAAGCCGCCGGACAGCGCTTTCCCGTCGCTGGACCGTTGCCGCCGGCGAGGCGTGAAGGCAGCTTCGGGTTGCCGACTTCAGAGGGAAATGAAATGACCGAGATCACCGTCCGCCCGCTTGTGCAATCCGACCACGCCGATTGGCGGCGTCTTTGGACCGCCTATCTCACCTTCTACGAAACCAAGCTGCCGGAAGAGGTTTACGCCGTCACCTGGAAGCGGCTGTTCACGGCGGGCGAGTTCGAGCCGAAAGGCTTCATCGCCACCCTCGACGGCAAGGCCGTCGGCCTGACGCACTATCTCTACCATCGCTCCTGCTGGTCGCAGATAAACAACTGTTACCTGCAGGACCTGTTCGCCGACCCCGATGTACGCGGCAAGGGCGTCGGCGCCGCCCTGATCGAAGCGGTCAAGCAGGAAGCCGGCAAGATCGGCGTCAAGAACGTCTACTGGATGACCCACGAAACCAACACCACGGCACGCAAGCTCTACGACCACGTGGCGCGGCGGACCGGCTTCATCGAGTACGATCTGCTATGATGAAGCCAACGATTGAAATAATCACCTGTGCGCAATATATTGCGCATGATCAGGGGCGACAGTGCCGCTGATCGAGACCAACACGCGCAAGATTGTCACGAGGCTTTTACGTGACGGCTGGGTGAACGTAGGCGGCGGCAAACACGAGAAGTACGAGCATCCGGAAAGGCCGGAGATCATGATTATCGTGCCGCGGCATCGCGAACAATCTCTGGGTGTTGCGCGGTCGATCGCCCGGCTTGCTGGATGGATTTAAGGACGAATCATGACGCACTATGTCGGAATTCTTGACGGCGCAGATGAAGTCTGGGGAGTGCGGGTGCCTGATCTTCCCGGATGTCACGGCGGTGGCGCAAGTCCCGAAGAGGCGATAGCCGATGCGACTTCTGCCGTTCGCGAATGGGCAGAGACACGAATGGCGAAGAACTTGCCCTTGCCCGCGGCGCGCACTGTGGCAGATCTGCTCCGACTGGGCGAAGTCGATAGCGCTGCCGGTGAATCCGCCGTGATGATCCCTGTGCTGATCGATTCCGGACGGCCTGTCCGGGCCAATCTGTCGCTCGACGCAGGTCTTTTGGCGGCAATCGACGAAGAAGCAGGTCGGCGTGGTCTGACGCGTTCCGCCTTTATCGCCAGCGCCGCACGGGAGAAGATCGAGGGACACAGATAAAGTCGGACCATGTTCATCCCCTTCTTCCTCGAACTGAAGGCAGCGCGGGTTCCGGTCTCGCTCCGCGAATATCTGTCGCTGCTGGAGGGGTTGGAAGCCGGGCTGGTCGACTATGATGTCGAGGGCTTTTACTATCTCGCCCGCGCCGCGCTGGTGAAGGACGAGCGACACATCGACCGCTTCGACCAGGTCTTTTCGCACGTCTTCAGAGGTGTCGAGGCGCTGGCTGGCGAAAAGCCGGTCGATGTCGCAAACATCCCGGAGGAATGGCTGCGGAGGCTCGCCGAAAAGCACCTGACCGATGAGGAGAAGAAGCTGGTCGAGGCGCTGGGCGGCTTCGAAAAGCTGATGGAAACGCTGAAGAAGCGGTTGGAAGAGCAAAAGGGCCGGCATCAGGGCGGTTCGAAATGGATCGGCACCGGCGGCACCTCGCCCTTCGGCGCCTACGGCTACAATCCCGAAGGCATGCGCATCGGCCGGCACGAAAGCCGCAACCGCCGCGCGGTAAAAGTCTGGGACAGGCGCGAGTTCAAGAATTTCGACGATGCCGTCGAACTCGGCACCCGCAACATCAAGGTCGCGCTGAAGCGCTTGCGCCGCTGGGTGCGCGAAGGCGCCGAACAGGAATTCGACCTGCCCGGCACCATCCACGCCACCGCCGAGCACGGTTATCTTGACGTTAAGACACAACCCGAACGTCGCAATGCCGTGAAGCTGCTGATGTTCTTCGATGTCGGCGGCTCGATGGACGACCATGTCAGGAGTGTCGAGGAGCTGTTTTCGGCCGCCCGCGCCGAGTTCCGCCAGCTCGAATATTTCTATTTCCACAACTGCCTTTACGAGGGCGTGTGGAAGGACAATCGCCGCCGCCATGCCGAGGTGATTCCGACCTTCGATCTCCTCCATAAATATGGCCCCGACTACAAGGTGATCGTCGTCGGCGACGCCTCGATGAGCCCCTATGAGATCGCTCAACCCGGCGGCTCGGTCGAGCATTGGAACAAGGAGGCCGGCGCCGTCTGGCTCGGCAGGCTGCTGCAGCAATGGCCGAACGCCATTTGGCTCAATCCGGAAGACGCGAAGAACTGGGGTTTTACCCATTCGATTGCCATGATCCGCGATATTTTTGGCGGCCGCATGTTTCCGCTGACGCTCGCCGGCCTCGAAGCCGCGACGAAGCAACTTTCAAGGAAGCACTGAATGGATCCACGCAAAACAGGACGGTCGACCTGTTTCCTTTGCCTGCAATGCGGTGTCCAGTTCGCGGCGACAGCGACGCCGCCGCGACATTGCCCGATCTGCGAGGACGAGCGGCAATATGTGCGCTGGGAGGGCCAGGCCTGGACCACGCCGGAAGAGCTCGCCGCCGGCCATCGGGTCGTGATCAAGGATGATGCCGGCGTGCTCGCCTTCGGCATCGAGCCACGCTTCGCTATCGGCCAGCGCGCATTGCTGGCGCAAACGCCGCACAGCAATGTGCTGTGGGACTGCATCTCGATGGTCAGCGACGAGGCGGTGGCCGAGATCAACCGCCGGGGCGGCCTGGCCGCCATCGCCATTTCGCACTGCCATTATTATTCGGCAATGGTCGAGTGGAGCGAGGCGTTTGGCGGCGTGCCGATTTATCTGCACGCCGATGATCGTCCGTGGATCATGCGGCCGCATCCGGCAATCATCAGTTGGGAAGGCGAGATGCGCGCCATAAACCCGTCGCTGACGCTCATCCGCTGCGGCGGCCACTTTGCCGGTGGCCAGGTACTGCACTGGAAGCGCGACCGCGGCAATGCCATCCTGGCCGGCGACATCCTGCAGGTGGCGCCGACCCGCCGTCATGTCAGCTTCATGTACAGCTATCCGAACTATATCCCGCTCAACGCGACGAAAGTGCTCGGCATCAAGGCCGCGCTGGAGCCTTTCGCGTTCGACCATATCTACGGCGCATGGTGGAACCAGAACGTCATCGGAGATGCAAAGGCAGCATTTTCAGCATCGGTTGCGCGCTATCTCGCCGCCATCGCCTGAGGGATTCTTCGCAGCAGGATAGGAAATACGAGCAAACGCCGTAACAAATGCCTATTTCAGGCGAAGTTGCGAAGGCAACCCAAATAGCGACATAAGCTAAGAGGAAAAAATGGACAGCCGCACCTACCCCGTTACCCGCACCGATGCCGAATGGCGCGCCCGGCTGACGCCCGAGCAATATGCGGTGATGCGCAACCACGGCACCGAGCGGCCGGGAAGCTGCGCCCTGCTGCACGAGAAGCGCGCCGGCACCTTCTCCTGCGTCGGCTGCGACCAGCCCTTGTTTGAATCCAAGCTGAAATTCGAGAGCGGCACCGGCTGGCCGAGCTTCAACGACCCAGTGCGGGGTTCGGTCGAGACCACCGTCGACCGCAGCTACGGCATGGTCCGCACCGAATGCCATTGCGCCCGCTGCGGCAGCCATCTCGGCCATGTCTTCGAGGACGGCCCGCCACCGACCGGTCTGCGCTATTGCATCAACGGCGTGGCGCTCAAATTCGCGCCGGCCGCCTGATCGTCAGGCCACAACCACCAGGATCAGCCACAACGTGGCGCCAAGCGTCATCAGCGAGGCCATGACGCCACTCGATTTTCCGGCAGTTCGCCAAACGGCAAAGGTCAGGAAGATATTGTAGGGCACCGGCGCGAAATGCACCGCCAGGACGAGCGCAAGCGGCAGCTTCAATCCTAGCAGAATGAGCGCCCCCACCGACGACGCGACGTTGATCGCTGTGCCGACAACGACCAGGTCGCGCCAGAACAGCCGATCGAGCGGCACGCCGCCGAACCAGCGTGAGCGGAAGAAAGCGGCAACGCGCGACATGATCGTCATCGATCGACCGGCTCCCTGGCTGCTCACCAGAGCAACCCTTCCACAAGGATTGCGTCTGGAAACCCTGCTTTATTCCTGACCCAGAACTTCGGCAATCGCGCGCTCGAAACGTGAGGCTTCCGTCACCAGCCAGTCGGTCATCGCCGGCCAATTGTCCTCGGCAAAACAATTCACCCGCCACATCGAATTGATGCCGAGGCCGTCGCAACTTTGTTCTGGCCTGAGCTTCAGCCTGTCTTCGATGGCCGGCTGGAACGGCTTCAACCGCGACCAGGCTTGCGTGGCACCGAACTTCTCGTTGCGGCCGAAGAAGACGCCGACATGATTGTGCGCAGGCGCGACGTACATGGAAAGGACCAATGCGAAATCGGGCAGCCCACGCTGCCAGAACCACGGCCCGCGCTTTGCCCGGCGGACCCGTTCCTCCGGATGCCGCTCTGCGAAAAGGGTCCAGAAGCCGCGCTGCCGGAATTCCGTGGCGCGGTGGGCGCCGAAGTCGAATTCACTCATGGCTGGATTCCATGGTCAGAACCGCTTCTCCCGCGATCGTCTCCGGCGCCGAGGCCGGCCTCTACACCATGCCGAGCGCAGCCTTGTACAGATCGAGGATGGATTCCTCTTCCTGCCGCTCGGCCTGGTCCTTCTTGCGCAGCCTGATGATCGACCGCATCGCCTTGGTGTCGAATCCGGTGCCCTTGGCCTCGGCGAACACTTCCTTGATGTCGTCGGCAATCGTCTTCTTCTCTTCCTCGAGCCGCTCGATTCGTTCGATGAAGGCGCGCAGCTGGCCGGCGGCAACAGTCTGGCTGGTCTCGGTGATGTCGTCGGCCATATTCTTCTCTCCGCGTCGTTTCCCGCCGCGACTCGGGGTGACCCGAGCGGCGAATTGCAGCGGTTCGATGCCCGACCGGGCGCGGCGGGTCAAGGTACTATCGATGCGGCATGAAGGGCTGCTGCCAGGCGCCGACAAGGCCTTATCGATGCCGGCCTGTTTCACCCGAACGCGATCAGCAGATCCTTGGCATCGATCTGGTCGCCGGCCTTGACCAGCACCTCGGCTATGGTGCCGTCGCGTTCGGCATGCAACGCCGTTTCCATCTTCATCGCTTCGATCGACAGCAGCACGTCGCCGGCCTTCACCGCCTGGCCGGCAGCGACCGCAAGCGCCGAGACGACGCCAGGCATCGGCGCGCCGACATGCGCCTCATTGCCCGGCTCCGCCTTGCGCCGTGCCTTGGCAGCGGACGCGCCATGCGCCCGGTCCGGCACCTTCACCCGGCGCGGCTGCCCGTTGAGCTCGAAGAACACGGTGACCATGCCCTTTTCGTCGACATCGCCGATGGCAAGGCAGCGCACCACCAGCGTCTTGCCTTTTTCGATGTCGACGAAAATCTCGTCTTCCGGCTTCATGCCGTAGAAATAGGTCGGCGTCGGCAGCACGCTGACCGGCCCGTAGGTCTCCTGCGCGGCGGCAAAATCGGAAAACACCTTCGGATACATCAGCCACGACGCGAACTCGAATTCGCTGAGCTTGCGCTCGAGCTTTTCCTCGACCTCCGCGCGACTGGCCTTGAGGTCCGCCGGTTTGAGCAGCGAACCCGGCCGCACCGTGATCGGCTTTTCGCCCTTCAGCACCTTCTTCTGCAATGGCTTTGGCCAGCCGCCCGGCGACTGGCCGAGATCGCCGCGCAACATCGACACCACCGAATCCGGGAAGGCGATGTCCCTCGCCGGATTCTCGACGTCGGCGACGGTCAGGTCCTGGCTCACCATCATCAGCGCCATGTCGCCGACGACCTTGGACGACGGCGTCACCTTGACGATGTCGCCGAACATCAGATTGACGTCGTGATAGGTCTGCGCCACTTCGTGCCAGCGTGTCTCCAGCCCGAGCGAGCGCGCCTGTTCCTTGAGGTTGGTGAACTGACCGCCCGGCATTTCGTGCAGATAGACCTCCGATGCCGGCCCCTTCAGGTCGCTTTCGAAGGCTGAATACTGGTTGCGCACCGCCTCCCAGTAGAACGAGATGTTCCTGATCCACTGCGGGTCGAGGCCCGGATCGCGCTCGGTGCCCTTCAGCGCCTCCACGATCGAACCGAGGCACGGCTGCGAGGTGTTGCCCGATAGCGAATCCATCGCCGCGTCGATGGCATCGACGTCGCTCTCCACCGCCGCCAGCACGGTTGCCGCCGACAGGCCGGATGTGTCGTGGGTGTGGAAGTGGATCGGCAGGTCCGTCGCCTCGCGCAGTGCGTTGAACAGCGCGCGGGCGGCGCTCGGCTTTAGAAGCCCAGCCATGTCCTTGACGGCGATGATATGGGCGCCTGCCGCCTGCAATTCCCTCGCCAGGCCGACATAGTATTTCAGATCGTATTTCGCCCGCGCCGGATCGAGTATGTCGCCGGTATAACAGATCGCCGCTTCGATCAGTCTGCCCTCGGCGCCGACCGCATCCATGGCCACGCGCATGTTCTCGACCCAGTTCAGGCAGTCGAAGACCCGGAACAGGTCGATGCCGCCGGCAGCGGCATGGCGGACGAAATGCTGGACGACATTGTCGGGATAGTTGGTATAGCCGACGCCGTTGGCACCGCGCAGGAGCATCTGCAGCAGAAGGTTGGGTGCTGCCTCGCGCACCAGCGACAGCCGCTCCCATGGGTCTTCGGTGAGAAAGCGCATGGCGACGTCGAATGTGGCGCCGCCCCAGCATTCGAGCGACAAAAGCTGCGGCAGAGCACGCGCATAGGTGCCGGCAATTCCGGCAATGTCATAGGTGCGCACACGCGTCGCGAGCAAGGATTGATGCCCGTCGCGCATTGTCGTGTCGGTGACCAGCACCTCTTTTTGCTCGCGCATCCACGCGGCGAATTTCTCCGGCCCGAGCACGTGGAGCTTCTGCTTGCTGCCTTGAGGCACATTGCCGTTGAGATATGGCACCACCGGTGGCGCCGCATCGGCCTTTGGCTGCGGCCGGCCGCGCGTCTCGGGATGACCATTGACCGAAACGTCGGCAAGGTAGTTGAGCAGCTTGGTCGCGCGGTCCTGCCGCTTCACACTGGCGAACAGTTCCGGCGTCGTGTCGATGAACTTGGTGGTGTAGGAATTGTCGGCGAAGCTCGGGTGATTGATGATCGCCTCGAGGAACGTGAGGTTGGTCGCCACGCCGCGGATGCGGAATTCGCGCAGCGCCCGGTTCATGCGGGCGATGGTCTCGGCCGGCGTCGGCGCCCACGCCGTTACCTTTTCCAGCAGCGGATCGTAGAAGCGGGTGATGACCGCGCCCGAATAGGCGGTGCCGCCATCAAGGCGGATACCGAAGCCGGTGGCACCACGGTAGGCGGTGATGCGGCCATAGTCGGGGATGAAATTATGCTCGGGATCTTCCGTGGTGATGCGGCACTGCAGCGCGTGGCCGTTGAGCCTGATGTCCTTCTGCGCCGGAACGCCCGATTCCGCCGTGCCGATGGCAAAGCCGTCGAGGATATGGATCTGCGCCTTGACGATGTCGATGCCGGTCACCTGTTCGGTGACCGTGTGCTCGACCTGGATGCGCGGATTGACCTCGATGAAGTAGAATTTTCCGGTATCAGCATCCTGCAGGAACTCGACCGTGCCGGCGCCGATATAGCTGGTTTCGCGCGCGATCCTCAGCGCGTAGCCGCAAAGCTCCTCGCGCTGTGACATTTCGAGGTAGGGCGCCGGCGCCCGCTCGACCACTTTCTGGTTGCGGCGCTGGATCGAACAATCGCGCTCGAACAGGTGCACGGCGTTGCCATGAGTGTCGCCCAGCACCTGCACCTCGACATGGCGTGCGCGCTCGATCAGCTTTTCGAGATAGACCTCGTCCTTGCCGAAAGCCGCCTTCGCCTCACGCTTGCCTTCCATGACCTCGCGCGCGAGATCGGCCTCGGAGCGGATGGCGCGCATGCCGCGGCCGCCGCCGCCCCAGGATGCCTTGAGCATCACCGGGTAGCCGATCGTCTTGGCGAGTTCCTTTACCGCCGCCATGTCGTCCGGCAAGGGATCGGTGGCGGGAATTACCGGCACGCCGACTTCGATCGCGAGGTTGCGAGCGGCGACCTTGTTGCCTAGCCTGCGCATCGTATCCGGCTTTGGCCCGATGAAGATGATGCCGGCCGTGGCGCAGGCCTCGGCGAATTCCGGGCTTTCCGACAGCAGGCCGTAGCCTGGATGGATGGCATCGGCGCCCGAAAGCCTGGCGACACGGATAACCTCCTCGATCGACAGATAGCTTTCGATCGGCCCCATGTCCCTGGCCAAATGCGGCCCGCGCCCGACCTGGTAGCTTTCGTCGGCCTTGAAGCGATGCAGGGAGTATTTGTCCTCCTCTGCCCAGATCGCCACGGTTTTGAGGCCGAGCTCATTGGCCGCGCGGAAGACGCGGATGGCTATTTCGGAGCGGTTGGCGACAAGGATCTTCGAGATTGCCAAGGACAGGGCTCCGGACGCGGAAAAGGGAACTGCCGGACATGATTAGCGCGAAAATGCTGCAGTGCAAACAAAAATGGAGACGTCGGCTAAACCGATTTAAATCCTTGCGCCTATGCGATGAAGCAAAAGACAAATGAAAAATGCCCGGCGCGAGGCGCCGGGCATTTTTGGGCTGCAGGCGTTTGCCGGCTTATTGTTCGAAGTAGGTGTACTTGCCGTCGTCACCCTTCTTCCAAGTGTAGATGACGTAGTCGGGACGGGTGATGTCGCCCTTTGCGTCGTAGCCGATGTCGCCGATAGCGGTCTTCCACGGGCCACTCTTCTTGATCTCTTCCGCAACCTTCTGCGCGTCGTCGGAAGAGCCGACCTTGTTGGCGGCGGCGGCGACGATCTGCAGCGCGGCGTAGGAGTAGAGCGTATAGGCTTCAGGCTCGAAACCGGCGGCGCGGAACTTCTCCACGAGTTCCTTGGCGTTCGGGTTCTTGCGCGGATCGGGAGCGAACGTCATCAGCGTGCCGTCGACGGCATCGCCGGCGATGGAGGCCAATTCGTTCGACACGATGCCGTCGCCGGACATGAACTGGGCCTTGAGACCCTGATCGGCGAGCTGGCGCATAATCAGGCCGGCCTCGGTGTGCAGGCCGCCATAGTAGACGACGTTGACGCCGGCATCCTTCATCTTGGCGATCAACGCCGAGAAGTCCTTGTCGCCGACATTGATGCCCTCATACATGGCTTCGGTCACGCCATCAGCATTGAGTGCCTTCTTGGTTTCGTCGGCGAGACCCTGGCCGTAAGGCGTCTTGTCGTGGACGACGGCGATCTTGCCGTCCTTAAAGTGCGCGGCGAGGTAGTCGCCGGCAACCTTGCCCTGCTGATCGTCGCGTCCGCAGGTACGGAACGTGTTCCACAGGCCCCGCTCGGTCAGCTTCGGGTTGGTCGCGGAAGGCGTGATGACGAGAATGCCGTTCTCGGCATAGACCTCTGACGCCGGAATGGTGACGCCCGAATTGAAGTGGCCGACGACATATTTGACGCCATCGGCGACAAACTTGTTGGCGACCGAGATGCCCTGCTTCGGATCCGACACGTCGTCGCCGACCTCGATCTTGATCTGCTCGCCGTTAATGCCGCCAGCCGCGTTGATATCGGCGGCAGCCTGTTCGGCGCCCTTCTGCAACTGCGCGCCGAATGCTGCGTTCGGGCCAGTGATCGGACCGGCAACGCCGATCAGGATGTCAGCCCACGCGCTGCCGCTGAACGCGACAAGCGCGGTCAGGGCGACGGCGGACAAAAGTGACTTTTTCATTGAAACGCTCCCATTTACCGAGTGGGCGTGGATGTTGCTTTCATGCGATGCCCACTCTTGCTCGCAGAAAGAGTACTTTGCCGATTTTCAGGCACTTGTCACGCCGATTCATCCCTGAAGCGCCGTTAATGATAAATGTCAACCTTTTGGTTTCCAGCTCAAAAGAGAGGCTCTTTCGTAAAGCCAATTATACTGCGTTACCATCTGGTTGGTGCGCGTGTATTGGTAGCCAATGAAGCCCAATATCATCAGCACGATGGTGTCGACCACGTAGTAATGCAGCGAAAACATCGTTCCGCCGAACAGCGCATGATGGATGAATCTTACGCCGATGCCGAGCCCCAGCATGTAGGCGAACAACTGGGCGAAGCTGCGCCACGTCTGCGCACATGCCTTGCCCGTCATCCACGCCGCCCAGCCGCCGAGCAGGCAGGTGACGAAGAAGAACTGCCAGATCGAGGGTTCCTCATAGACGATGCCCTGCATGATTGATGTCTCCTGAAACTCAGTGATGGCCGCCTTCGAGATAGGCGGCGCGCACCTCCGGATTGGCGAGCAACTCCTTGCCGGTGCCGCTCATCGTCACATTGCCGTTGACCATAACATAGCCGCGCGTGGCGAGCTTCAGAGCGCCGAAGGCGTTTTGCTCGACCAGGAACACGGTCAGTCCCTGCGTGCGGTTCAGCTCCCGGATAGCGTCGAATATCTGCTTGACGATCAGCGGCGCCAGGCCAAGCGACGGCTCGTCGAGCAAAAGCAGCTTCGGCCGCGCCATCAGCGCGCGCCCGATCGACAGCATCTGCTGCTCGCCGCCGGACAGCGTGCCACCACGCTGGGCAATGCGTTCCTTCAGGCGTGGAAACAGCGTGAACACCTTCTCGACGTCCTCGTCATAATGCTCGAGGTTGTCGAGGCTGGCGCCCATTTGCAGGTTTTCCATCACCGTCATGCGCGGGAAAATGCGGCGCCCTTCCGGCGACTGGGCGATGCGCATGCGCGCGATCTCGTGGGTCGGCATCTGGGTGATGTCGGTACCGGCGAATGTGATGGTACCCGCGCGGGCGCGGGGAGCACCGAAGATGGTCATCATCAGCGTCGACTTGCCGGCGCCGTTGGCACCGATCAGCGCTACGATCTCACCTTGCTTGACCGTGACATCGACGCCGTTCAGCGCCCTGATGTTGCCGTAGTAGGTCTGGACGCCCTTGATATCGAGCAGCGTTGTGCCGGCCATTATTTCCGCCCTCCACGCCGATTAGAGGTGCCGGGAGTTTTTGACTTCACCGGAGCCTTGGAGGCCGGCTTTGCAGTGGAAGATTTTGCGGCAGAAGATTTCGCGGCCGATTTGGCTTTGGCCGGCGATCCGGACTTTGCCGCGGCACTCGACCTTGCATCGATCTGCCCGGCTTTCGAAGCACCCTTTGACACGGTGACGCGTTCGCCCTCGCTGTGGCCAACCGTGTCGGCAACCGGTCCGGCGAGATACGAAGACGACGTGCCTGGGCCGTGGGCCGCATCCGGACCCGTATCCAATTGCTCGATGACGTCTTCGTCGCCGACTTCGGTCAGCACCGTCTCGACGTCCTCGTCTTCGACGCCGAGGTAGGCAGCGATGACGCGCGGGTCGGTCCGCACCGATTGCGGGTTGCCGTCGGAGATCTTGCGCCCGTATTCGAGCACGACGACATGGTCTGAAATCTGCATAACCACCGCCATATCGTGTTCGATCAAAAGGATCGACGTGCCGGTGTTGTCCTTGATGTCCATCAGCAGTGCATTGAGCGCCGCCGATTCCTTCGGATTAAGGCCGGCGGCCGGCTCGTCGAGGCACAGAAGCTCAGGGCCGGTGCACATGGCGCGAGCAATTTCGAGTCGTCGCTGCGCGCCATAGGGCAGATCGCCGGCAGGATCGTCGGCGCGGTCGACGAGATCGGCCTTCTCCAGCCAGTGCTCGGCCAGTTCAACCGATTCCGCCGAAGCCTGTCTGTATCCGCTATAACCGAACAGGCCGAGAATGGTATAGCCGGACGCCTTCATCAGCTTGTTGTGCTGGGCGACCAGCAGGTTCTCCAGCAGCGTCATGCCCGAGAACAGGCGGATGTTCTGGAAGGTGCGCGCCACCTTGGCCCGCGCCGGGATTTCATGGTTCGGCAAACGTTCGAGCAGGAAGGTCGAGCCGTCGCGCCGATTGAGCGTGATCATGCCTTCCGACGGTTTGTAGAAACCGGTGATGCAATTGAACACGGTGGTCTTGCCGGCGCCGTTGGGACCGATCAGCGCGGTGATCTCGCCGCGTTTGGCCTGGAACGACAGGTCGCCGATGGCGACGAGACCGCCGAACTTCATCGACAAATGATCGACCTGCAGGATGGCATCGTTCACGGAGGGGCTCGCGTTCATCAGCCGTGTCCCTCCTTGGTGAAGGACCCCGACACCGCCCTGCGCACCTTGAGGAAGGCTGTCGGCTCGCGGCTGCCGACGAAGCCGCGCGGCTTCCACAGCATGACGATGACCATGGCCATGCCGAACAACAGCATGCGATAAAGCTCCGGCGTGAAGTCGGGGCCGAACCCGGGTATAACCTTGATGTTGCCCCAACTCAGGCCGGTCTTGAGGAAATCCAGTTCGCGCAGGATTTCGGTGCCGCCGATCATCACCATGGCGGCGACGGCAATGCCGACCAGCGAGCCCATGCCGCCAAGCACGACGATGGCAAGGATGATCGCGGATTCCAGGAAGACGAAGGATTCCGGGCTGACGAAGCCTTGCCGCGCGGCAAAGAACGAGCCGGCGAAGCCGCCAAACATCGCGCCCGTGGCAAAGGCCGTGAGCTTGGTGGTGGTGGTGTTGATACCGAGCGAGCGGCAGGCGATCTCGTCCTCGCGCAGCGCTTCCCAGGCGCGGCCGACCGGCAGACGCCTGAGCCTCACGGTGACGAAGGCCGTCAGCAGACAGAGCCCAAGGATCAAATAGTAGAGGAATATCTTGTAGTAGGCACCCGATTGGGCGATGCCGAGCACCTTCGAGATGTAGTTCGGATCGGAGACGTTGAACGACATCAGGCCGAAGAAAGACACCTTCGGGATGCCGGAAATGCCGGCCGAGCCGTTGGTCACCTCGCGCCAGTTGATGATCACCAGCCTTATGATTTCGCCGAAGGCGAGCGTCACGATCGCCAGATAGTCACCGCGCAGGCGCAGCACCGGGAAGCCGAGCATCACGCCCCAGAACGCAGCCATCAGGCCAGCGGCGGGCAGCAGGATCCAGAATGAGAGGCCGAAATGCGTGCCGAGCAGCGCATAGGCGTAGGCACCGACGGCGTAGAAGGCGACATAGCCGAGATCGAGCAAGCCGGCCAAGCCGATAACGATATTCAGCCCCCAAGCCAGCATCACGTAGATCAGGATCTGGATGCCGTAATTGTCGACATATTTCAGCGAGCCCTGGAAACCGGCGGCCATCGACCCGGCATATAGAGCCAGCACCAACACCACGATAATCGGGTAGAGCGCCAGTGCGGTTATGCCCAATGCCGAGAAATGAGCGTGAATGAAGGCCCGGAACCGATATATCAGCCAAGCCAGCGCATAGATGATTGCGAGCGCCCGCAGGAACCGCACAAAATCGGAAAGTTCCGGCCCTAAGGCCTCGGTCAGAAAGCCGCTGAGCGCGACCAGAATAACGGCGACGGCGAGCGCCACGATGAACGCGGGAAGGCGGAAGAATCGCGAAGCCAGGCTGACCGGCAGCAGGCCGGTGGCGACGTCGACGATCTTCTGGTTCGCCAGGAAGGGCTGGCCATAGGCGACATAGAGGAAGCGTCCTGCCATGGTGGCGATCACGACGCCGGCGAGCAAGCCCCAGCGTTGCACCAGGATCAGTTCGTTGGAGATATTCTGGTCGGTTTTCAGGCCGATGAACAGCACGAACAGGCCAAGCGAGATGGCGCCGGCATAGAGCGCTTCGCGAAAAGCGCGCTGGACCGGGGTGGCGACGACGGTGCTTTCCGGAGACACGGTAACCGCCATGATCTCAGACCTTTTCGACTTCTGGCCGGCCGAGAATGCCGGAAGGCAGGAAGATCAGCACGATCGCCAGGATGGAGAAGGCGGCGACGTCCTTGTAGTCGATCGAGAAATAAGCCGACCACATGCTTTCGATGAAGCCAATCATCAGCCCGCCGAGCACGGCGCCGGGCAGTGAGCCGATGCCGCCGAGCACCGCGGCAGTAAACGCCTTCACACCGGGCGTAAAGCCGTCGGAAAACACCACAACGCCGTAATACATCAGGAACAACGTGCCGGCGACGGCGGCAAGGGCGGCGCCCATGATGAAGGTGATCGAGATGGTGCGATCGACGTCGACGCCGAGCAGTGCGGCCATCTTGCGATCCTGCTCGCAGGCGCGCTGTGCCCGGCCGAGCGAGGTCTTGTTGACCAGGTACCAGAACAGCGCCAGCAGGACTATGGTGACCAGGACGATGATGATCTGCTTCAGCGAGACGCTGATGCCTTCGATGTTGTAGACCTTGGACACCATTGGCGGGACCGGCTTGTTGCGCGGCCCTTGCGTCACCTGGACGAAATTGGACAGCGCAATCGACATGCCAATCGCGGTGATCAGCGGCGCCAGCCGGAATGAACCGCGCAAAGGCCGGTAGGCCACCTTCTCGATCGTCCAGTTATACAGGCTGGTCAGCAGCATCGCGACGATCATCATGATCAGCAGCGCAACGACGATCGGCAGCGAATAGAACAATGCACCGAGGATAAGGAAAACGATGAGCGCGGTGAAAGCGCCGATCATGAAAATGTCGCCATGGGCGAAATTTATCATGCCGATGATGCCGTAGACCATCGTATAGCCGATCGCTATCAGCCCATAGATCGATCCCAGCGTCAGCCCGTTGATAAGCTGCTGGACAAAATACTGCATGCTGTCGTGGCTCCCCTGGAATGTCGCCCATGCAGACGCATTCCTTTTCGTATTTTCCCTAGTCGTAAAGTTTCGAGCCCGGATTGCAACGTGATTTTTCGATCATTACGCGTGTTTTCGCCGCACGTCGTCCGATTGCCCGTTTTGTTCCCGTCCGCCCCCTGGACCATCGCGGACCCTACCATTGGCCTAACGCAATGTCTTTGACGATTCAATCGCAGCATGCGACCCATTTCGAAGAAATCGCCGTCAAAATAAGTTGATGAGCGGGATCGTTGCGCCGTCGAAGGCAATCCGTTTGCGCTCTCTTTCTTTCGCTTGCGTCAGCGTTTTCTCTATTTGACGACGAAGCCGTGCGCGAACGGGTCGCGGTCGTCGATGAAGATCGTGTTCAATCCGGTCATCCGCGCCCACCCGCCGATCGACGGAATGATTGCCGGCTTGCCGGCGACGGTGACCTCTTTCTCCACCCTGCCCTTGAACAGCGACCCGATGATCGATTCGTGGACGAAGTCGTCGCCGACCCCAAGCTTGCCCTTGGCGTGAAGCTGCGCCATGCGCGCCGAGGTGCCGGTGCCGCAGGGCGAGCGGTCGATTGCCTTGTCGCCGTAGAAGACGGCGTTGCGGGCATCGGCTTGCGGGTTGGTCGGCGCGCCGGTCCACAATATGTGCGACAGCTTATCGATGCCGGGATTCTCCGGGTGGACGAAGGTATATTTTTCGTTGAGCCGCTGCCGCACCACCGGGCTCCAGGCGATCAGTTCGCCGGCCGAATGGTCGGCCATGTCGCGATAGGTCTTTTGCGGTTCGACGATGGCGTAGAAATTGCCGCCATAGGCGACATCGACGCTGATCTCGCCGAGCCCGGGGCATTCGACCGTCAGTGCCTCGGCATAGAGGAAGGAAGGCACATTGGTGATGCGCACCTCCTCGACATAGTCGCCGACTTGGCTGTACTCGGCTACGACCACGCCCGCCGGCGTATCCAGCCTGAGCACGCCCGGTGTCTTCGGCTTGATCAGCCCATGCTCGACGGCAAAAGTTACCGTCCCGATGGTGCCGTGGCCGCACATCGGCAAGCAGCCCGAGGTTTCGATGAACAGGATGGCGATGTCGCAATCTTCACGCGTCGGCGGATAGAGGATCGAGCCGGACATCACGTCATGGCCGCGCGGCTCGAACATCAGCCCGGTGCGGATCCAGTCATATTCGGCCAGGAAATGCGCTCGCCGCTCCATCATCGTCGAGCCCTTGAGCAAAGGCCCGCCGCCGGCGACCAGCCGCACCGGATTGCCGCAGGTGTGGCCGTCTATGCAGAAGAAGGAATTCTTGGCCATGCCGGCTCCCAACTGACTGTCTTCGAACTCAAAACCGTTGCGGGCTGAACGGGCCGAGATCGAGCGATGGATTCTGCCCGAGAACGAGCTCGCGGATCAAGCGCCCGGTCACCGCGGCCTGGGTCAGGCCGAGGTGACCGTGGCCGAAACCATACACCACCGACGGCGTTTGTTGCGACCGCCCGATCACCGGCAGCGAATCCGGCAGCGACGGCCGGAACCCCATCCATTCGCGTCCATTGGCCGGATCCAGTCCCGGCAGGAATTTCTGCGCCTTTTCGAGCAGCGCTTTCGAGCGCGCATAATTGGGCGGCCTCTCAAGGCCGCCGAGTTCGACCGCGCCGCCGACGCGCAGGCCCGTCTCGAGCGGCGTGATGACGAAGCCATGCCCGGAGAAGATCAATTGCC
Source organism: Mesorhizobium sp. M0207 (assembly GCF_040321995.1). Classification (NCBI taxonomy): domain Bacteria; kingdom Pseudomonadati; phylum Pseudomonadota; class Alphaproteobacteria; order Hyphomicrobiales; family Phyllobacteriaceae; genus Mesorhizobium; species Mesorhizobium sp. M0207. The sequence goes on along the minus strand of NZ_JAMYSQ010000004.1, from coordinate 115,529 downwards.
GCTTTACGTCGAAGGCAGTCTTCGGCAACGTCGTGTTGTAGCCACGCTCGGTCTCCAGCGGGATTCCGTCGCCGAGATGTCTCGCCAGCAGATGCGACCAGGCCCCGGCAGCGATGACGACGTGCTTCGCCCGTCGCCGCGTGCCGTCGGCCGTGGTCAGGATCGCGCCGTCCTGTCCCGCCTCGACACGCTCGATCCGGGCCCTTTCGAACACGGCGCCCAACCTCTCGGCATAGGCCCACAAGGCCTTTCCAAGCAGCTTGGGATCGGCAACGGTTTTCCACCCCGGCACGAACGTTCCCTTGACGAAGCGCGGCGACAGACCGGGCTGCAGGGCTGTGAGAGCGCTCCCCTCGACATGGCTGAAGCCGATGCCGAAGCGCTGCCTTGCCGCCCAGCCGGGCAGTGAAGCCTTGAACTCGGCCTCGCTGTCGTAGAGTTCGAGCGAGCCGTCCTCATGCAGCATCGGCCGTGTGCCGGAACGGTCGAGCAAGCCCATCCATTCCGCCTCGGCGAGCTTCATCATCCCGGCCTGCGCGGCAAGGCCGCCTTCATAGCGGTCGCTTCGACCGGCGCGCCAGAAGCGGACCAGCCAGGGCAGCAGCTTCGGCAGATACGCGGGTGGGATGCTGAGCGGGCCGAGCGGGTCGGCGAGCCATTTCGGCAACTGCTTGATCATGCCCTTGTGGGCGAGCGGCAGCACATCGGAGAAGGCAAAGGCAGCGGCATTGCCGGAGCTGGTTTCCTCACAGATCCCCGTCCGATCGAAGATCGTCACGTTTCGCCCCGCCTCTGCCAGAAAGGCGGCGGCGCAGATGCCGATGATGCCGCCACCAATGATGGCGACATCGAGCGTAGCATTATCATTCATTGCCGTGCGCCGCGCTGCACATCTGCAAATGCCTTCAAAGCGACTGGATCAGAATGTCGGCAGCTCTGGCCGCACCGCCAGCGCATCCCTGACGATCTTTTCGACTGCCTTGCGCCGCTCGCCCGACAATGGCTGGCGCGGCATGCGCACGCGGTCGTTGGTGTTGATCGCCAGCACTTCGGCAAGCTTGATGTTCTGCACCAGATAGGTCGAAACGTCGAGGTCGAGCAGCGGCCGGAACCAGCGGTAGATCTTCAACGCCTCCTCGCGGCGGCCCTGTCGCATCAGCTGGTAGATGGCGACGGTCTCGCGCGGGAACGCGGTGACCAGGCCCGCCACCCAGCCGATGGCGCCGACCGACAGCGCCTCGAAGGCGAGATTGTCTACGCCGGTGAACAGGTCGTAGCGGTCGCCGAGGCGGTTGATGATCTCGGTCGAGCGGCGGATGTCGTCGGAGGACTCTTTTATGGCGACGAAGCGTTGGTCCTTCGCCAACTCCTCCATCTGGTCGACGGTAACGTCGACGCGGTAGGCAAGCCGGTTGGAGTAGATCATCACCGGCAGGTCGCCGGCCGCGGCGACGGCGCTGAGTGCCGCGACCGTCTCCTCGGCATTGGTATGGTAGATCGGGCTCGGCACCACCATCAAACCGTTGGCGCCTTCCTTGGCGGCGCGGCGCGCGATCGCCGCCGCCTCGCGTGTACCGGCCTCGTTGACCGTCAACAGCACCGGTTTCTTGCCGGCGATCTTCTGCGCGGTCTTCAGCACCGCGATCTTCTCGTCGTGCGACAGCATCGGGCCTTCGCCGAGCGACCCGCAGACGATGATGCCGTCACAGCCGGCCTCCATCTGCAGCGCAAAGCAGCGCTCCATCTCGGCATGGTCGAGGCCGTCGTCCTCGGTGAATTTGGTCGTAACGGCGGGGAAGACTCCGGCCCACATGTCGATCGCTCCATCTGATATATCAGTCGTATATTTCTTAAGAAGCCGGCTGTCACGTTGAATCTGCTATGATATATCAACAATATATCAGGAGATGCCGCATTGGTATATGACAGCCCGGGCTCCGAGCCGGCAACTGCGAAGGCCTACCGCAGGCTCGAGCACATGATCGTAACTCTCGAACTGGCGCCGGCGAGCTTCATCACCGAGGGGGCGCTGATTGACAGGCTCGGCCTCGGCCGCACCCCGGTTCGCGAAGCAATCCAGCGGCTGGCCTGGGAGGGCCTGCTCGAAGTCCGGCCGCGCGCCGGCATCGCCATCGCGCCGCTTCACCCCGGCGACTGGCTGCGTGTCCTCGACGCCCGCCGTGGCGTCGAGGTGGTGCTTGCCCGCTCGGCCGCCCGCTTCGTCACCCGCGAGGCCGCCGACCTGTTCCATGACGCTGCCCTTGCCATGCAAAAGGCGGTGATTTCGGAAAATGTGTTTTACTTCATCCAGGCCGACAAGGCGCTCGACGAGGCGCTGGCGCTGGCTGCCGACAACCCGTTCGCCGCGCGCCTGGCGGCACCCTTGCAAACCCATAGCCGTCGCTTCTGGTTCCGCTACAAGGCCGATACCGGCTTGGCCGAATCCGCCGAGCATCATGTCGCACTGATCCGTTCGATCCTCGCCGGCGACGAAGATGCCGCGGCCAAGGACGCCAAGCGCCTGATGGCGCTTTTGCGCGGCCATGCCGAGGCAGCTGCCACACGCTGAGCCTGCCATTTCGTCATGCGCCCTGGCCGGGCAGGGCCATCACGTTTTCCCAATTGTCGCCGGCCGCGACGATGCAGCTTCTGCCGGCGATATCGGTGACGACGATGGTCCAGGTTCCGGTCTCGGCGACAAAGACTTCCATGACCGCCTCATGACCGATCAGCCCCAAAGCAAACTGCCTTTCCTGGAACTTCTCGCTCAAATGGGCGACGAGCTCGCCATGTTCAACGCAGTGTTGATATTGCGCGCCTGCGGTGTTCGTACCCACCGCCAATGCGCCAGCAAGAACCAGGGTTTTCACCCATCTCAACAGCGATTTGCGTGCCATAGGGCACCTCCTTTGCCATCACGTTCCGGCAAAGGAGGGGTTTGACGGCCTCATTTTGCCGGAGCGATCCAGGCCGGTTCCGACGTCATCATCATCGCGTCGTTCCTTTCTGTGTTCCGGTCTGCCATTGGTGGGAACGATTTAAGATGTTCCCATTATGTTCTCGATATATGGTATCGATAATGGAAAAGCGCAAGCAGGCGCCCAAGCGGGCGCCTGCAGATCCGTTTTACGGCTGTCGCCGAAAGAATGAGCCACAGGCCGCGCGGCCATGCCGAGGCGCGCAGACCCGTGATAAATCGTTCAGGTGCCTGGCAGCGCCGCTTTCGTCATCGCGCTCTCCCAGCCTTCGCCGACTGAAATCACGCAGCTTTGACCTTTTGTGTCGCTGGCGAGGATGGTCCATGTGCCCTTGTCGGAAACGAAGACTTCAAGCACCACATTCGGATTGACGACGCCGACCGCGCTCGGGTTTTCATGAAACTTCTCGCCGAGCGCCTTGACCATATCGGCGCGTGCCGCACATTGCTCCGCAGCCATTGCCGGGACGGCGGAAAGGGCCATCGCAGCGCAAGCTATAGTCGCCATGAGACGTGCCATCTGACACCTCCTTTGCGCCGGACGATATCCCCCGGAGCCGTCACCAGCGCCGTTGGTTGATCTGCCAGCATCTCCTTCGCGGCAGGACTGCAACCTAAGAAGATTGCTGCCTTCTTGGTTCCATCACATTAGTGTTCATGCCGATGAAGACCGCGACAAAAAGGCCCGAGCTTGGTGCCCGGGCCTTTTCTTGCTTTCTGCGATTTGGATCAGTTCATCGTCGGGGTGACGAATTCGGCGCCGTCCTTCACGCCGGCCAGCGCGCCCCAAGCCGAAGGCGAGGACGCGCTGACAGAAACCGTTCGGTCAGTTCATCGTCGGGATGACGAACTCGGCACCGTCCTTCACGCCGGACGGCCAGCGCGACGTTACCGTCTTGGTCTTGGTGTAGAAGCGGAACGCGTCCGGCCCGTGCTGGTTGAGGTCGCCGAAGGAGGACGCCTTCCAGCCGCCAAAGGTGTAGTAGGCGATCGGCACCGGGATCGGCACGTTGATCCCGACCATGCCGACCTGAACCCGCGAGGCGAAGTCGCGCGCCGCGTCGCCGTCGCGGGTGAAGATGGCGACGCCATTGCCCATCTCGTGCTCGTTGGCGAGCTTGATGGCGTTCTCGTAGGTCGGTGCGCGAACGACCGAGAGCACCGGCCCGAAGATCTCTTCCTTGTAGATGCGCATGTCGGCGGTCACATTGTCGAACAGGCAGCCGCCCATATAGTAGCCGTTCTCGTAGCCCTGCATGGAGAAGCCGCGGCCGTCGACGACCAGCTTGGCGCCTTCCTTGACACCGGTGTCGACATAGGACTTGACCCGCTCCAGCGCCTGCGCCGTGACCAGCGGGCCGAAATCGGCGGAAGAATCCGTCGACGGACCGACCTTCAGGCTCTCGACGCGCGGCACCAGTCTTTCCATCAGCCGGTTGGCGGTGTCGTTGCCGACCGGGACGGCCACCGAGATCGCCATGCAGCGCTCGCCGGCCGAGCCGTAGCCGGCGCCGATCAGCGCGTCGACGGTCTGGTCCATGTCGGCATCCGGCATGATGATCATGTGATTCTTGGCACCGCCGAAGCACTGCACGCGCTTGCCGGCCGCGCAGCCGCGCGAATAGATGTACTGGGCGATCGGTGTCGAGCCGACGAAACCGATGGCCTTGATGTCAGCATCGTCGAGGATGGCGTCGACCACTTCCTTGTCGCCATTGACGACATTGAGGATGCCCGCCGGCAGACCGGCCTCGATAAACAGTTCGGCAATGCGCATCGGCACGCCCGGGTCGCGTTCGGACGGCTTGAGAATGAAGGCATTGCCGCAGGCGATGGCCGGCGCGATCTTCCACAGCGGGATCATCGCCGGAAAATTGAACGGCGTGATGCCGGCGACGACGCCGAGCGGCTGGCGCATCGAATAGACGTCGATGCCGGGGCCGGCGCCATCGGTGAACTCGCCCTTCATCATATGCGGCGCACCGATGCAGACCTCGACCACTTCGAGGCCGCGCTGGATGTCACCCTTGGCGTCGGCGATGGTCTTGCCGTGTTCGCGCGCCAATATCTCGGCCAGCGCGTCATACTCCTTGGCGACCAGCTCGAGGAACCGCATCAGGACGCGTACGCGCCGCTGCGGATTGGTCGCCGCCCAGCCGGGCTGTGCGGCCTTGGCGTTTTCGACCGCCGCACGCAATTCCGCCTGCGAAGCCAGCGCCACCGTGCCGCGCACCGTGCCGTCCATCGGCTGCATGACGTCCTGCTTGCGGCCGCTGGTTCCGGCGACGCGCTTGCCGCCGATGAAATGACCGTATTCGATCATGGTCTCTCTCCCTGGTTCGTGATGAGGCATTGTCCGCCTTTGCGGGAGCGATGGCAACGCGAGCGAAAACGCAACCGTTGTGCACAAAATAGATAGCGGTGGGTGTCTGTGCATCAAATAGCGCAAATGATAGAGATGTGCGGTGTACGCCATGGGATTGAGAAATTGAGTTTCTTCGCCGTCGAGCGCTGCCGTAATCGTCATTATCCGGACCACCCTCATGAACTGGGATGATGCCCGTATCTTCCTTGCCGTAGCGCGGGCCGGCCAGATCCTCGGCGCCGCCAGGCGGCTGGAGCTTAATCACGCGACCGTCTCGCGCCGCATTGCCGCCCTCGAGGCAGCGCTCAGGACAAAACTGTTTCGCCGGCTTACCACCGGCAGCGAGCTGACGCCGGCGGGCGAGCGTTTCCTCGAGATTGCCGAACGCATGGAGGGCGACATGATCGCCGCGCGCTCGACCGTTTCAGGCGAAGGCGACGACATCTCGGGCACCGTGCGCATCGGCGCGCCGGACGGCTTTGGCGTCGCGTTCCTGGCCAGGCGCCTCGGCGCGCTGACCGCTCTGCACCGTGAGCTCACCATCCAGCTGGTGCCGGTGCCACGCTCCTTCTCTTTGTCCCGGCGCGAGGCCGACATTGCCATCACCGTCGAACGACCGACGGAAGGCCGCCTGGTGGCGGGAAAGCTGGTCGACTACACGCTCGGCCTGTTCGCGTCGCGTGCCTACGCCGACACCCATGGCCTGCCCGGAACCGCCGCCGAGCTAGGCCAGCATACGCTGATCGGCTACGTGCCGGACCTGATCGTCAGTCCCTCGCTCGACTACGCGGCCGAATTCAGCCCCGACTGGCGGACCAGCTTCGCCATTTCCTCCGCGCTCGGCCAGGCCGAAGCGGTGCGTTCCGGCGCCGGCATCGGCATCCTGCACACCTTCGTTGCCCGCTCGATGCCGGAGCTGGTGCCTCTCGATATCGTCGCACCCATCCGCCGCGCCTACTGGCTGGTCTATCATGAATCGGTCAGGCCGCTGCGCCGCGTCCAGGTCGTCGCGAGCTTCATTACCAAGGCCGTCGAACGAGACAGGGGTTTGTTCGCGTGAGCCTGCCGGCCGCTGGCTGTCTTAGCTGGTGGGCGTCTTACTTGGCGTATCGTCCGGGCCCGAGATCGCCGACGTCGATGTCGGGCACCCGGCTGGAGATGATGTCGGCCAGAACTTTGGCCGAGCCGCAGGCCATGGTCCAGCCGAGTGTGCCATGGCCAGTGTTGAGATAGAGATTGGAGAAATCGGTGCGGCCGATCAGCGGCGGCCCGTCCGGTGTCATCGGCCGCAGCCCGCACCAGAAGGTCGCCGATCGCATATCGCCGCTGCCCGGAAACAGGTCGCCGACCGAATGTTCGAGCGTGCGGCGCCGCGATTCATGCAGCCGCAGGTCGAAGCCGGAAATCTCCGCCGTGCCGCCGACCCGGATACGGTCGCCGAGCCGGGTGATCGCTACTTTGTAGCTCTCGTCCATCACGGTCGAGACCGGTGCAGCGGCGGCGTCCTTGATCGGCAGGGTGATCGAATAGCCCTTGACCGGGTAGACCGGGATGGGCCGCTTCAGCATGCGCATGAACCGTGCCGAATAGCTGCCCATCGCCATCACATAGGCATCGGCGACCATCCAGCCCTTGCTGGTGCTGATGTTGGTGATGCGATCGCGCTTCTTGACGACGCGCCGTATCTCCGTGTCGTATTCGAAGGTGACGCCGCGTGCCGCGCAAAGCTCGGCAAGCCTGTCGGTGAACATCTTGCAGTCGCCGGTTTCGTCGCCGGGCAACCGCAGGCCACCGACGAATTTCTCGCGCACGCCGGCCAGCCCAGGCTCGGCCGCAATGCAGCCGTCGGGGTCGAGGACCTCGTAGGGGACGCCATAGGCCTTCAGCACCTCGACATCGCCGCCGAAGCCGTCGAGCTGCTTTTGCGTTCGGAAGAGCTGCAGCGTGCCCTTGGCGCGCTCGTCATAGGCGATGCCGGTCGCCTCGCGCAGCGCCTTCAGCGTGTCGCGGCTGTACTCGGCCAGCGGCACCATGCGCGCCTTGTTCAGCGCGTAGCGTTCAGCCGTGCAATTGCGCAGCATCTTGACCAGCCATATCCACATATGCGGATCGAGGGCCGGTCGCACCACCAGTGGACCGTGCTTCATCAAAAGCCATTTGATGGCCTTCAGCGGAACGCCGGGCCCGGCCCAGGGCGAGGCATAGCCGGGCGAGATCTCGCCGGCATTGGCAAAGCTGGTTTCCAGCGCCGGGCCTTTCTGGCGATCGATCACCGTCACCTGATGACCGGCCTCGGCAAGAAAATAGGCGGTGGTGACCCCGATCACGCCGCCGCCCAGCACGAAGATCTTCATCGTTTGGTTCTCCGCGGCGGCATCTCGTCGGGATTCGAGACCGGGATCATCGCCGCCTCATGTCTGCCGGATTCTGTGGCGTCAGCCAAGTGCCGATGCTTAGGGAAAAGACATGCGTGAGGACAACAACCTTGCGTCCTAGCCATTCACATAGCGCCGGTGGAAACGGTGGCCGAGGCTGGTCAAGACCTCATAGCCGATGGTGCCGGCCTGGCCGGCTACCTGGTCCACCGTCTGCGACGACGGTCCGATGAGTTCGACGAGGTCGCCGGCCTTCAGCCTGCCGGGCGGCAATGCGGAAATGTCGAGGATGATCGAATCCATCGAAACCCGGCCGACGAAGGGCAGCCGCACATTTTCGAGCCAGGCGGAGGAAGCGGCGCGTCGATGCCAGCCATCGCCATAGCCGAGCGAAATCGTCGCCGCGGCAAGCGGAGCCTTGGTGTGGAAAGTGTGGCCGTAGCCGACACCGGTGCCGGCCTCCAGCATCCGCGTCTGGATGACCTTGGCTTGCAATCGCACCACCGGCAGCATCGGATTGTCTTTCGCCGGCGTCGGATTGACACCATAGAGAGCGGCACCCGGACGAACGAGGTCGTAGTGATAGCGCTGCCCGAGAAAAATGCCTGATGAATTGGCAAGGGAAGCCGGCGCTTCCGGCAGCATCCGGCGCAGCCGTTCGAATTCCAGCCGCTGCCGCTCGTTGGCCGGCTGCTCGGGTTCGTCGGCGCAGGCGAGATGGCTCATCACGAAGGTCAGTTCGACACCGTCGAAAGCCTGCGGATCCTGCGCGACTGCCTTCACCTCGGATGGCGTCATGCCGAGCCGCGACATGCCGCTGTCGACCTGGAGGGCGGCCGGCAACTTACGGCCCACCCGCCCGGCCATCTCGCGCCATGCCGCGAGTTGGCTGGCGCTGTTGAGTACGGTGCAAAGCCCTGCCGCAACCGCGTCCCTTTCCGCACCCGGCGGAATGCCGTTCAGCACGTAGATGGCCGGGTCTGAGCCGAGCGCCTTGCGCAGCAAGATGCCGCCGGCCAAATGCGCAACAAAGAAAGTATTACAGCCCTCACCCATCAGCGCCGCCGCCACCGGCGCCGCGCCAATCCCATAGCCGTCGGCCTTGACCACTCCAGCACAGCCGACGCCGCCCAGCCGCGCCTTCAGCCGCCGGTAGTTCTCACGGACGGCGCCGAGATCGATGGTCAGGATCGCCCCTGCCGCGGCTTCGCTGATCGGTTCGCCCAGGGTGACGGTCGGCGGAAGAGATTTGCTGGAGATGTCGTTCATGCCGACCTGTTTTAACGGAAGGCCGGCGGCTACGCCACCAGGTGCCGGAACGCCGCCACCACGTCTTCGTAGACCTTGCGCTTGAACGGCACGATTAGGCCCGGCAATTCCAGCATCGGCCGCCACGCCCACCGGTCGAACTCGGCCTTGTGGCCACCCGGCGGCGGATTGATCGCGATCTCGGTTTCGTCGCCGTGGAAACGGAAGGCAAACCATTTCTGCGTCTGGCCGCGATATCGTCCCTTGAAGGCGACGCCGACCAGATGCGCCGGCAGGTCGTATTTGATCCAGTGCGGCGCCTCGGCCAGCAGCGACACCGAGCGCATGCCGGTCTCTTCGTAAAGTTCACGCGCCGCCGCGGGCAGCGGCTCCTCGCCATCATCGATGCCGCCCTGCGGCATCTGCCAGAGCTGCGTCGTTCCAGCGAATTCGCTGTCCGGCTCGGCAATGCGACGGCCGACCCAGACCAGGCCGGCCTCATTGAGGACCATCACCCCTACGCAGGGCCGGTAGGGCAGCGTCTCGGGGTCAACGAGCTTGTTCTTTGCCATCTCAGCCTTTTTCCGGATCTATGGCCACCGCCGAAACCGGCACGATCTCGATGCCACGCTTCTTGGCCTCGGTCACCCAGGAAGACACGGTATCCACCGTCAGGTCGAAAGCCGAGCCGATGCCGACGGCAAACCCTTTCGCCCGTGCCGTCGCTTCCAGCCCATCCAGTTTCTTCAATATGGCGCCGCGGTCCTGCACCGCATCGATCGCCGTATCGCCGCCGACGAACGGCACGCCGTCCTTCAGCGCCAGTTCGGGTGCCAGGCTGCGCGCCGACGAACCGTCGTCGACATAGGCCAGACCACGCTTGCCAAGCTCGGCCATCAACGGCCCCATCGCCGTCGCGTCGGCCGAAAAGCGGGCGCCCATATAGTTCATGACGCCGGTGTAGTTGGTCGTTCGCGACAGCGCCCAGCGTAAATTCTTCAAATTCTCGTCCGGCGTTGCAGCCACGGTCAGCGTGTTACGGCCGGGATTGACGTTCGGATAGTCGAACGGCTCAAGCGGTACCTGCATGATGACCTCATGGCCGCTCTGCCGCGCCACCTGCATCCAGCGGCCGATGCTGTTGCCTTGCGGCGCGAAGGCCAGCGTCACTTCCGCCGGCAGCTTGGCGATGGCTGCCTGCGTGCCGGTCTGCGACACGGCAAGCCCGCCGATGACGAGCGCGACGCGTGCACCGCGAGCCCCGGACCACGGCCGCGCATAGACATCGAACGGGCGCCTGCCGTCGGCGGCGCGGATCGGCAACGGACCGGTTTCGCTGGCCTCGACCAGCGCCTTGTCGGGAATGTGCGCGATCCTGAGGTTCTGGCCGATCGTCGAAGGGTCGCGGATGACGATGGCCTCATTGGGTGGACCGTCGCCCTCTTCGGTCTGGACATGGATGATCTGCGGACCGCCCGTCTTCGGCCCGCTTATGTTGGCCCCCCTTGCGTTGCTTGGCGCAGCCATTTCGGGCGTCGCCTTGGCGGGCGCGGCGACGGTATCCGCCGCCGGCGTCTTCGGCGTCGAAACGGCTACTTCTTGCAGCTTCCGGAACGGCTTGTCTCGCAAGGCGATCGCGCTGGAGACGCCGACCACGGACAGCACGACAAGCGCGGCCGCGACCGCACCGGCGCTGATCCCGCTGCCTGAGCGCGGCAGCCGGATCGCCTGTCCGAGAGGTCGTTCTATGTCCTTGCCGATATCAGCCAAGCCCGCACCCCCCGGCGTGCATCCCCGAAGTAAACCTTCTCCGGAGGCGCAAAATCCAAAATGTCGGCGCGTCCCCTTGCTCCACTGGACGCGCAGCATGCCGGCCGCAGCCCCGAATCAAACTGCCGGAGCCTCGCGGCCCCGGCAGCATCGCATCGCTTCGCTCAGGCAGCCAGACCTGTTTGGCCCGGCTTGCCCGCCCTTACTGGTTCAACACGGCCTTTTGCGGATTCGGCGGGAACGCCGGATCGGTCTTCTGGCCGCGCAGCAGTTGCTCGGCATAGATGAGCTGCAAATCGTCCTTGGGTTCCGGCGGCACATAGGCGGCCGAGCCCGAACCGGTCGTGCTTTCGTCGGCGCCCTTGATATGGCCCTTGAGGTCCGATTCGCCGCGCGTCAGGTCCCTGCCCTGCAGTTCCGCCGGCAGCGGCTGGTCGACCTTGATGTCGGGCGTGATGCCCTTGCCCTGGATCGACTTGCCGGACGGCGTGTAATAGAGCGCCGTCGTCAACCGCAGTGCCCCGTTCTCGCCGAGCGGAATGATGGTCTGCACCGAACCCTTGCCGAAGGACTGCGTGCCGACCACGGTGGCGCGGCGCAGATCCTGCAGCGCGCCGGCAACGATTTCCGATGCGCTGGCCGAGCCGCCATTGACGAGCACGATCAGCGGCTTGCCGCCGATGTCGTCGCCGGCCCGCGCGTCGAAGCGGGTGACGTCCTTCGGATCGCGGCCGCGCGTCGAGACGATCTCGCCACGGTCGAGGAAGGCATCCGACACGCTCACCGCCTGGTCGAGCAAACCGCCCGGATTGAGGCGCAGGTCGAGCACGTAGCCCTTGAGCTTGTCGTTCGGCACCTGCTTCTTGATGGTGTCGATGGCATTCTCGAGGTCGTCATAGGTCTTTTCGGTAAAGGAGGTGATCTTCATGTAGCCGATGTCGTTTTCGACCCGGAACTTGACCGCCTTGACCTTGATGATATCGCGCACGACGGTCAGTTCGATCGGCTTGTCGGCGCCCTGGCGCAGGATGGTGAGCTTGATCGGCGTATTGACCAGCCCGCGCATCTTCTCGACGGCGTCGTTGAGGGTCAGGCCGCGGACCTCCTCGCCGTCGATCTTGGCGATATAGTCGCCGGCGAGCACGCCTGCCTTGGCGGCCGGCGTATCGTCGATCGGCGTGATCACCTTGACCAGGTCGTTCTCCATGGTGACCTCGATGCCGAGGCCGCCGAATTCGCCCTTGGTCTGCACGCGCATGTCCTGCGCTTCTTCGGCATTCATGTAGGAGGAGTGTGGGTCGAGCGACGACAGCATGCCGTTGATGGCATTTTCAACCAGCGACTTGTCGTCGGGCGGCGTCACATAATTCGCCCTTACCCGTTCGAAGATATCGCCGAAGATCGCCAGTTGCTTATAGGTCTCGGAGCCCGCAGCCTTCGCTGTCGAGCCGGGCGCGCCATAGACCAGGCTCATCGCCGATGCACCCATCAGCGCACCGGCAAACAGAAGCGACAGTTTCCGCATCATTCACGTCCTTCCAGAAAAACGGTCCGCCCACCATGGGGCCGGATCGACGGGTTTTCCATCCTTGCGGAACTCGACATAGAGCTCCGGTGTGGCATTTCCATTCTTCGATGCCGAGGTGCTCGCCACCCGGGCCTCTCCCATCGCGCCGACCGGCTCACCTGCGAGCACCGACTGGCCAGACGCGACGCTGATTCTGCTCATCCCCGCCAGGACGACATGATAGCCGTCACCCGCATTCAGGATCAAGAGTTGACCGTAAGAGCGGAAAGGCCCCGCATAAAGCACATTTCCATCCGCCGGCGCTGTGACGATGGCTCCCGATTGTGTCGCAACCATGTCACCGAGCATCACCGCGCCGTTACCGTCGTCGGCCCCGAAGCGCCGCTTGATCCTGCCGGTGACCGGCAGCGCGATCTGCCCTTGAAGCGCGGAAAACGGCGCGGCAGCGGTGAGCCTGTTGCTCTCCGGCACCGGCAGCGAGGCCAATTCCGTCGGCGCCGCAGCCGATGCCGGGCCCTTGTCGGCGTCGGCCGTCTTTTGCTCGGCTGCCTTGGCCGCATCCGCCGCCTTGCGGGCTCTGTCGGCCTCGAGCGAGGCGATCAGTTCTTTCAGGCTGCCGGCCTTGGCCGCCAGCGTCGCGGACCGCTGCTTTTCGGCGGCCAGCGCGGTTTGCGTATCGGCGGCGAGCTTCTGCTTGGCTTCGAGCAGCATGCCGAGCCGCTTTTTTTCCGCCGCCTGCTCGCCGACAGCTGCCGTCAGCCGCGCCCGCTCGGCCTCGATCGAGGCCGTCACCCGCGACTGCTCCTTGAGGTCGGCCAGCAACATGTCGGTCTGGTGGCGCAGTTCCGGCACCACGGCACCGAGCAGGATGGCGCTGCGCACCGACGACAATGCGTCCTCCGGCTTGACCAGGATCGCCGGCGGCGGATTGAGCCCCATGCGCTGCAGCGCGCCGAGCACTTCGGCCAGAACGTCGCGTCTGGCGGCCAGTGAGGCGCGGATCTTCTGCCCCTGCGCCTTCAGCCCTTCCAGCTTGCCGCCAATGTCCTCGATGTCCTGGCCGAGCTTCTGCTCGGTCATCGCCGACTGGATCAGCGCCGCGGTGATCGAGGCGTGGTCCTTCTTGACAGCCGCTATGTCAGCGGCGAGCTTGGCCAGCCGCTCGGACGACAGCGTGATCTCTTTCGATACTTTTTCGTATTCGGCGCGGCTCTGGTCCGGGTCGGGCGCCAGGTCGAGCGTGTTCTCGGCCCGCGCGACGCCGAGCGAAAGCGCGATCGTCGCCACGGCGATGCCGTAGCGCACGCGCCAGGAGCCCGTTCGTGATTTCCAGTCTTCAGACATTGAAGCCCAACTCTATGCGCGGCTTCGTTAACGAACCATCAACCATGTTCGAGCCCCGGCCGTCATCGACAAACCCCATGAGCCCAAACTGTCGATGAGCATTGGGGCAAAAATCCGGGCGGCTGGCATCAATTCGCCGACGGAGCCGACTTCATGAACGATGGTAGGGGTGACCGGAAAGGATCGTGGCCGCCCGGTAAAGCTGCTCGCCCAGCATCACGCGGACCAGCTGATGCGGCCAGGTCAGCGCGCCGAGCGACACCGTCAGATCAGCCAGGTCGCGCAGTGACTGGTCATGGCCGTCGGCGCCGCCAATGGCGATCACCAGCGCCTTGCGCCCGCCATCGCGCAGCGAACCTATGCGACCGGCGAAATCCTCGGAGGAAAGGTTCTTGCCGCGCTCATCCAGCAGCATCAGCGCCGTGCCCGGTTGCAAGTGCGTCTGCAGTTTCTGGCCTTCCTCGCGCCGGCGCTCATTGGCCGTCTGCGCGCGACCTTCGGCAATCTCGACGATCCCGGCGAATTCGAGGCCCACGGCAGGACCGCTCCTGGCAAAACGCTCGAAATAGCGGTCGGCCAACTGCTTCTCGGGGCCGGCTTTCATTCGGCCCACGGCATGAACCGTAATCTTCATCCCTGCCTCGAAGAGCCGCTGATGCATGTCGGACGACGACATGCATCAAGACGAATACGGCTCAGTGGAGGGTCTCCTCCTCGAGATCGGGCGCCTGCCACATCTTTTCGAGATTGTAGAAGTCGCGGACCTCGGGACGGAAGACATGGACGATGATGTCGCCCGAATCGATCAGGACCCAGTCGGCGCCAGCCAGCCCCTCGACGCGTGCAGTGCCGAGCCCGGCATCCTTCAGCGCCTTGAGGAGATGATCGGCAACAGCCGAGACATGACGGTGCGATCGGCCCGACGCGACGACCATGTAGTCGCCGAGGCTCGATTTCCCCTGAATGTCGATTGAGACGATGTTTTCGGCCTTGGAGTCTTCCAGACTGGCAAGGACTGTCTTGATGGCGCGGGACACGGCGTCGTTTACGCTGATCCCGGCCGGCGAAGGCACGATGTCGGCCTTCTTCCGCAGTGCTGTTCTCAGTGTATTTCCTTTCGCAGCAAGAACAACCAAATCACCTCTGAAATCAGGTGACACTGCTTAGATAGGCAGAGTTAGGTTGCAGTTTCAAGACACCGCTCGCAAGCAGGCACCCGGCAGCGGCCGAATATCCGGCTTTTCGGGCCAGAAAATCGGAACCGCCTCGCCCCGCAGCGGTTATCGGCTCATCCACGAACCGGAATCCCGACATGCCGATCGATCCCCAGAACGCTCTCCTCACCGTGCAATCCGGCCTGGCGCAACTCAGCACGCTGATCGTCTCCTACTCGCTTTCGGCGGTCGGCGCCGTCATCCTGCTGGTCATCGGCTACATCGTCGCCGGCCTCGCCGAGCGTTCGATCTATGCCGGCCTCGGCCATATCAGCGGCTTCGACGAAACGCTCCGCCATTTCTTCTCGCAGGTCGTCCGCTACGCCATCCTGGGACTGGTCGTAATCATGGTTCTCGGCCAGTTCGGCGTGCAGACGGCTTCGATCATTGCCGCTATCGGTGCCGCCGGCCTGGCCATCGGCCTGGCGCTGCAAGGCACGCTGCAGAACATTGCCGCCGGCATCATGCTCCTGGCGCTGCGGCCGTTCCGCATCGGCGAATATGTCGAAGTCGGCGCGATATCCGGCACCGTCGAGGAGATCGGGCTGTTTGCCACAACGCTGAGGACGGTCGAAGGCGTCTACGTGCTTGCACCCAACTCGACCCTGTGGAACCAGCCGGTCCGCAATTTCACCCGCAACGGTGTGCGCCGCGGCGACATCACGCTCAGCATCGGCTCCTGGAACGACATCGATTTTGCGCAGAAGACCATGCTCGGTGTCGCCGCCGCCGACCGACGCGTCAGGCGGCAGCCGGCGCCGATCGCCTTTGTCGCGACTGTCGGCGACAGCACCGTCGCCATCACCTTGCGCTACTGGACGGCGGCTGCCGATTTCTTCGCCGCCCAGATCGACCTCACCAAGAGCGTCAAGCAGGCGTTCGATGCCGAAGGCCTTTCAATCCCGGCGCCGGCGCCGCAAGTGCCGCAGCCGGAGGCCTCAGCCACGCAGCAATAGAGCATTTGAACCCGGCCGGCAGATGGCCCTCAAAGCTCTCCGCGCCCGCGCTGATCTTCGGGCGTGAAGGCGAGATCGACAGGCAACGGCGCCTGCGCCGTCATTGGCGCGAAACTGCCGGTCTCGGTGGCGGGCACCGGCCGAACCATGACGACGCGCCAGAGAACGAACAGGCAGTAGGCTGTGGCAATGACGATTGCCACATAGATGAAGGCCTGCGTGCCGTAGACGGCGGAAAGTCCGGTCACAATGCCGGGTACGACGAAGCCGGACAGCGACCAGGCAAACAAAAGCGAGCTCGACAACGCCACCATGTCGTCCTTGCCGGCGCGGTCGCCGGCATGGGCGCTGGCAAGCGAATAGATCGATTCCGAGGCGCCGTCCCAGACCACATAGATGACGAGCAGCGCCGCCAGCGCGCCGCCGTCGAAACCGAGGGCAAACAGGCCCGCCGCGGCGGCAAGCGCCGACGCCGCGATCAGCACAAAGCGCCGGTCGGTGCGGTCGGAAATCCAGCCGAGCGGAATCTGCAGGATCAGCGTGCCGACCGGCATTGCCGAAAGCAGCAAGGCGACGTCGGCCTGGCTGTAGCCCTTGGCCGTGGCATGGATCGGCGCAAAACCCGAGATCGTCATCGACAGGCCGCCGACGGCAAGCATACCGGCAACGCCGACCGGGGAGATCCGCCAGGCGCGGCCGAGCGCCACGGACGCCGCTTGCGGCGCCGGCGGCTGCGCAAGCCGCGTCAGCCCGACGGGAAGGATCGACAGCGCGGTGAAGGCAATGCCGATCAGCGGCGCGTCGGCCGCGCGGATATCGATCAACGCCAGCGTCGAGTAGCCGACGCCGAGCCCGGCGACGTAGGCAACGTAGAAGATAGCCATGACCCGGCCGCGGATGGCGTTGGCGACGACATCGTTCAGCCAGCTCTGCGCGACAATGAACAGGCCGCATATGGCAAAGCCGTAGAGCGCCCGTGCAGCGATCCATGGCAAGGGGTGCGGCCCGGCGCCGACCGCGGCGTTGGACAGCACGATCAGTGCCGACAGCACCATGAACACGCGGGCATGGCCGACACGCCGCACCAGCGGCCCGGTCAGGATGCAGCCGGCGAGGCCGCCAGCCGAAAGGCCGGTGACGATCAGCCCCGCCCATGTCGGATCGAAGCCCTCGGCGCCGAGCCGGACTGGGATATAGGCGAACAACAGCCCATTGCCGACGGCGATCAGCGCCATCGACAAAAGGATGCTGGCAATGGCGATCGACGGCGCCGGCTGCCCTAGACCGTTCTTGTCCTGGTCGCGCTCGAGAATCGTCATGACCGAGGATCGCCCATCAAGCAGGTCAAGGCAGCGGCAAAAGCGACATCACCGGACTTGCCTTCTCCCCTTGTGGGAGAAGGTGGATCGGCGCGCAGCGCCGAGACGGATGAGGGGTGCTGGAAGAAATGCAGCGTAAAAAGACCGAGGGATTTTAAGTGCTTAGTTCTTCAAGATAGCGATCATTCCAGCACCCCTCATCCGACCGAGCTTCGCTCGGCCACCTTCTCCCACAAGGGGAGAAGGAGACTCCTATCCCTTCGCCACCTTGCGGATCGCGCTCGACGACAGCGACGAACGCGGGCCGTGGATGAAGGTCCAGGCCGGCGCCGTCATGCGGGCGAGCCGCGGTGCGTCGCCTTCGTCGACGCGGGCATAGTCGAAGGTCTTGGCGACCACCGACGACAGGAACGACAGCGTCGCGCCTGGCCGGTCGACCACCGCGATCGGAAACGTCATCACGATGCGGCGCCAGCGCTGCCAGCGGTGGAAGTCGCGAAGCGAGTCGGCGCCCATGATCCAGACGAAATCGACACCGGGGTTACGCGCCTTGACCAGCGCCAGCGTGTCGGCGGTGAAGCGGACGCGGTGGGCCGCCTCGAATGCGGTGACCTTGATCTTCGGGTTCTTCGCGATCTTTTCGGATAGCTGCAGCCGCTCGGCCAGCGGCGCCAGGTCTCCGGCATTCTTGAGCGGATTGCCGGGCGTCACCATCCACCACAGCTGATCGAGCGCAAGGCGTCTGAGTGCGATCTCGGCGACCAGCGCGTGGCCGGCATGCGGCGGGTTGAACGAACCGCCGAACAGCCCGACCGCCACGCCTTTCCCGGCATGCGGCATGTGCAGATAGTGGGAGGGAACGGGATGCTCAGACGAGGAAAGCATGCGTCAGGCACCCCCCTCTGTCCTGCCGGACATCTCCCCCTCAGGGGGGGAGATTGGCGGCTTCATCGCAGGCGCAAATCTTGCAACGCCGGCGATTGGCGAAATCGGAAATGGCAGCCAATCTCCCCCCTTGAGGGGGAGATGTCCGGCAGGACAGAGGGGGGTGGCTGGGCACAAAGCTTCAGGCTCGAACGGCGAACAGCTTCAAGGCCTCACCTGTCCCGACCCGCGTACGCGGTATTTGAACGAGGTCAGTTGCTCGACGCCGACCGGCCCGCGTGCATGCATCTTGCCGGTGGCGATGCCGATCTCGGCGCCCATGCCGAACTCGCCGCCATCGGCAAACTGGGTCGAGGCGTTGTGCAGAAGGATCGCCGAATCGATCTCGTTGAAGAACCGTTCGACGGCCTTTGCATCCTCGGCGATGATAGCCTCGGTGTGATGCGAGGAAAACGTCTCGATATGCTCGATGGCGCCGCCAATGCCGTCGACCAGCTTCACCGCAATGATGGCATCGAGATACTCGGTCACCCAGTCTGCATCGGTCGCGGGCTGGGCATCGGCATAAAGCCTCAGCGCCTCGGCATCGGCATGGATCTCGCAGCCCGCCGCCCGCAGGGCCTCGAGGATCGGCACCAGGTGCGTGCCGGCGGCGGCACGGTCGACCAGCAGCGTCTCGGCAGCACCGCACACCCCGGTGCGCCGCATCTTGGCATTGACCGCGATCTTGACCGCCATGTCGAGATCGGCCGATCGGTCGATATAGAGATGGCAGATGCCCTCGAGATGCGCGAAGACCGGCACCCGTGCCTCGTTCTGCACACGCTCGACCAGGCTGCGGCCGCCGCGCGGAATGATGACCTCGAGATTGCCGGAAAGTCCTTTCAGCATTTCGCCGACGGCGGCGCGATCGGTGGTCGGCACCAATTGTATGGCATCCTCCGGCAGCCCGGCTGCCTTCAGCCCCTCGACCAGGCAGGCATGGATAGCGGCGGAAGAATTCGCCGAATCCGAGCCGCCGCGCAGGATCACCGGATTGCCCGCCTTGAGGCAGAGCGCGCCGGCATCGGCGGTCACGTTAGGCCGGCTCTCATAGATGACGCCGACGACGCCGAGCGGCGTGCGCACCCGTTCGATATGCAAACCGTTCGGCCGGTCCCATGCGGCAATGACATCGCCGACCGGATCGCGTAACCCGGCGATCTCGCTGATACCGTCTGCCATGGCGCGGATGCGGGCGGGATCGAGCTTCAGCCGATCCATCGACGCTGCCGATAGGCCAGCCTCCCTGCCATTTCTGATGTCGATGGCATTGGCGTCGAGGATGTCCTGCTCATGCCGAAGGATCGCCTGAGCCATGCCGAACAGCGCCGCGTGCTTGCGCTCGGCCGCGGCTATGGCCAGCGGGCGGGCCGCGGCACGCGCGCGGCGGCCGATATCGGCCATCAGCGCCACGGTATCATCCCGGGATTTTTCATGCAGCGTCAGCATGGCTCATCCTCCGCTATGTAACCTTGGTCACCGACTACTTGCTCGCCACCGGCATGGCTCACCACAAGGTCGTCGCGGTGGATCATCGCCGAACG
Source organism: Mesorhizobium sp. M0207 (assembly GCF_040321995.1). Classification (NCBI taxonomy): domain Bacteria; kingdom Pseudomonadati; phylum Pseudomonadota; class Alphaproteobacteria; order Hyphomicrobiales; family Phyllobacteriaceae; genus Mesorhizobium; species Mesorhizobium sp. M0207. Next base: position 95,962 of record NZ_JAMYSQ010000004.1, on the reverse strand, counting down.
CGCCTCGTAGCCGAGCACGGTTTCGATCTCTGTCGTCCTCAGCCCAGCGATCCTTACGGCATCGGCGGCATCATAGGCAACCAGCCCGCGCGCGATCTCGCGGCCCTCGGGCGACAGGATCGCCACCGTGTCGCCACGCGCAAAATTGCCGCTGACCAGTTTGACCCCGGCCGGCAGCAGCGACTTGCCGGAGAGCAGCGCGCCGATGGCGCCGGCATCGACGGTCAGCCGGCCGGCCGGTTCGAGCTGCCCGGCGATCCAGGTCTTGTAGCCCTTGACCGGATTGGCGCTCGGCCGGAAGAAGGTGGCACGCTCGCCGCGCTCGATTGCCAGCAGCGGCGACAGCCGCGTGCCCGATGTGATGATCATGGCGGTGCCGGCGGCGGTCGCGATCTTGCCGGCGTCGAGCTTGGTGCGCATGCCGCCGCGCGACAATTCCGAAGCAGCGGCACCCGCCATCGCTTCGATGTCGGGGGTGATGCGGTCGACGACCTGAATGAATCGAGCTTGCGGGTCACGCGCCGGCGGTGCCGTGTAGAGCCCGTCAACGTCGGAGAGCAGCACCAAAAGGTCGGCGCCCATCATAGTGGCGACGCGCGCCGCCAGCCGGTCGTTGTCGCCATAGCGGATTTCGGAGGTGGCCACCGTATCGTTCTCGTTGATGACCGGCACCGCCTTCATCTTGAGCAGTGTCGAAATCGTCGCCCGCGCGTTGAGATAGCGGCGGCGCTCTTCGGTGTCGCCGAGCGTCAGCAGGATCTGGCCCGATTTCAAGCCATTCTTGCCGAGCGCATCCGACCAGGCGCCGGCCAGCGCGATTTGCCCGACGGCGGCCGCCGCCTGACTCTCCTCGAGCTTCAGCGCCTGCTTGCCGAGGCCGAGAATGGTGCGGCCGAGTGCAATCGCCCCGGAAGACACGACGAGAATTTCGGCGCCGCCATTGGCCAGCACGGCGATGTCGTCCGCAAGCGAGGCCAGCCAGTCGCGCTTCAGGCCCGTCGTGCGGTCGACAAGCAGCGCCGAGCCGATCTTGACGGCAATGCGCCGATAATTTTTCAGCGATTGCGCGGCCATGGCTATGCGTTCCAGCGCGTCTCGACCGGCGCAGCGACAGCTTCGCGCGCATCGGCCACCACAGCCATCAGCGCGCGCAACACCGCCTCGACGCCTTCGCCGGTGACCGCCGAAAGCAGCATCGGCGCGCGGCCGGCGGCACGTTTCAGCGAGGCGGTCTTTTTCTTGCGTGCGTCGGCATCGAGTATGTCGACCTGGGAAAGCGCGACGATTTCGACCTTGTCGGTCAGCCCATTGCCGTAGGCTTCGAGCTCGGCACGCACGGTCTTGTAGGCATTGGCCGGATTTTCTTCCTGCGCCGAGACGAGGTGCAGAAGGACGCGCGTGCGCTCGACATGGCCAAGGAAGCGGTCGCCGATGCCGACACCTTCATGCGCGCCTTCGATCAGGCCCGGAATATCGGCAATGACGAATTCGCGACCATCGATGCGGGCCACGCCAAGGCCCGGATGCAGCGTGGTGAAGGGATAGTCGGCGATCTTCGGCTTGGCCGCGGTGACCGCCGCCAGGAAGGTCGACTTGCCGGCGTTGGGCAGCCCGACAAGGCCGGCATCGGCGATCAGCTTCAGCCTGAGCCAGATGTTGAGCTCTTCGCCCGGCAGTCCGGGATTGGCGCGGCGCGGCGCCTGGTTGGTCGAGGTCTTGAAGTGCTGGTTGCCGAAACCGCCATTGCCGCCCTTGGCCAACAGAAAGCGCTGGCCGACGACCGTCAGATCGCAGATCAGCGTGTCATTGTCCTCGGCAAAGACCTGTGTTCCGGCCGGCACTTTCAGCGTTACGTCGGCACCCTTGGCGCCGGTCATGTTGCGGCCCATGCCGTGCGTCCCGGTCTTGGCCTTGAAATGCTGCTGGTAGCGATAGTCGATCAGCGTATTCAGCCCATCGACCGCCTCGACCCAGACATCGCCGCCGCGACCGCCGTCGCCGCCGTCCGGACCGCCGAACTCGATGAACTTTTCGCGCCGGAACGACACCGAACCGGCGCCGCCGTCGCCGGAGCGGATGTAGACCTTGGCTTGATCGAGAAATTTCATTGGATTGTATGGTTTCTGTTATTGGCTTTGCGGGATTGCTCTAAACCAAGGCGGGTCGAAGGGCGAGGGCCGTTTTTGCTACTGTAACGTCGCGCGTAGCTCTGGACGCGTACCATTTGGTTGACCCTTGCCGAAAATCGATCCTCGGCTTTCCAAGCGCGAGATGTCGGAATGAAGCTGGTAACTTACAACATCCACTACGGCGTCGGCCTCGACGCCCGCTATAATGTCGGCCGTATCGCCGATGCCGTGCGCGGCGCCGACGTGATCGCGCTGCAGGAGGTCACCCGCGCTAACCCGAAGAATGGCGGCCGCGACATGGTGGCCGACCTCGGCGAGGCGCTGCCCGACTATTTTGCCGTCTACGGCAGCAATTTCGAAGCCGACGCCGGCTCGCGCCTGGAGAACGGCCGCGCCATCACGACCACCTTCCAGCTCGGCAACATGGTGCTGTCGAGGACGCCGATCCATCTGTCGCGCAATCTCCTTTTGCCGCGCAGCCGCAGTGTCGAGGCGATGAACTTCCAGCGCGGCGCGCTGGAGGCGCTGATCGAAACGCCGCTTGGTCCGATCCGCTTCTATTCCACCCATCTCGACCACCGTAGCCCGGTTGAACGGCTGAGCCAGATCCGCTTTCTGCGCCAGCGTCTGTTGAAATACCCGCTCGAGGGCGGCGGGCTCTCCGGCGTCGCCGAGATCGGCTTGCCGGACCTGCCTTGTCCCGAAGCCTTCGTCGTCATGGGCGACTTCAACATGCTGGCCGGATCGCCGGAACATGTCGAACTTGTCGGCCGCCCGGACCACGAGTTCGGCATGCCGCTCACCGCCGACCTCGCCATCGATGCTGCCACACGCCTCGGCGCTGGCGGCGCCGATCTCGTCACCTGGGTCGACCCCAAGCGGCCGGGCGATACCAGCCGCTACAAGCGCATCGACTACATCTTCACCAGCGCCTCGCTTGCCAAATCGCTGAGTCGCCTGTGGGTCGACCGGCAAGCGGCCGGTTCGGATCACTTGCCGGTCTGGCTCGAGATGACGTGAGCCGCATCCATCAAAAATGCACCCAGTTCCGCAGGCTGGTCCAGGTCTTGCGATCGAGGCGGTAGCGCTCGACCGGCACCTGGCCTGCAACGATCGAGTTCAGCATGCCCTGGCCGGCATACTGGAAGCCGCATTTGTGGATGACCCGGCGCGAGGCCGGATTGATAACCCGCGTCGAGGCGTGCAGCACCTGGATCGTGGTTCTCTGGAAGGCAAGGTCGACCAGTGCGTGCGCTGCCTCCGTCGCGTAGCCGCGTTTCCAGTACGGCTCGCCGATCCAGTAGCTGAGCTCCAGCCCGCGATCCGTAGTGTTGAGCCCGGCACAGCCGACGAAGGTCTCGGTGCCGACCAGCGTCAACGCATAGGCGATTCCGGCCCGGCGCGATGCCGTCATGGCCAGGAAAGCGCGTGCCTCGGCCTCGCCATAGGGATGCGGCATGCGGGCCAGCATTTCCGCGACATGGCGGTTATCCGCGAGCGCCACCAATTGCTCGATGTCGCTCTCACGCGGGGGCCGCATGACCAGCCGCTCGGTGATCAGGACCGGGCAATCTATCGCGTAACTTTCGTCGTCTGTCGCTTCCGCTTCGGCAACCATGTCAGTCCTCCAGGCAAGAAAAAAGGGAGATGGAAACCCATCTCCCCTGATCCATTTCCTGGCTTGGCCAGACACCGGTCCCGAGATGGGTGCCGGTGTTCTCTTGCGGAACCGGCTACTCCGCTGCCTTCGTCATCGGGTTCACCGATACGTAGGTTCGGCCATTGGCTTTTTTGTTGAAGGTGACTGCGCCAGCTTCCAGCGCAAACAGCGTGTGGTCCGTGCCAATGCCGACATTGGTGCCGGGATGCCACGTCGTGCCACGCTGACGAATGATGATGTTGCCCGGAATCACGGCTTCGCCGCCGAACTTCTTCACGCCGAGCCGCTTGGAATGGGAGTCGCGACCATTGCGCGACGATCCGCCAGCTTTCTTGTGTGCCATCTAACTACTCCGATGCGCCGCGAGGCGCCTAAACGATCTTATGAACGCGTTCGCGTTCCGTTTCAAGTCCGATCCGGCGACGATTGCGCCGGTTCGCTCTACTTCTTCGCCAATTCCTTGGCCTGCTCGCGCCAGTCCTTGATCTGGTCGGCGCTGAACGGCATGTGCTCGTCGATCTTGGCGACGTCCTTGTCGGACAGCTTGGCGATCTGGGCGAAGGTGGTGATGCCCTGTTCGTTGAGCTGGCCGGCGGCGACCGGGCCGATGCCCTTGATCACGGTCAGGTCGTCCGGCTCGCCCTTCGGCGCCTTGAACAACGGCGCGGCGGCTTCGGCAGCCTTGTCCTCGGTCGTCTCGGCCTTGGCTTCCTTCTTCGGCGCAGCCTCTGCCTTCGCTGCTGCCTTCGGCGCGGCTTCAGCCTTCGCCTCGGTCTTGGCTGCAACTTCGGCCTTCGCTTCGGTCTTGGCGGCGGCCTTCTTCGCCGGCTTGGCGCCACCCAGCAGGATTTCGGCAATCCTGACGGTGGTCAAAAGCTGGCGATGGCCGATCTTGCGGCGCGAATTCTGCCGGCGGCGCTTCTTGAAGGCGATGACGGTGCGGTTCTTACCTTGCTCGACGACTTCGGCGGTGACCATCGCACCATCCACGAACGGCGCGCCGAACGTGACGTTTTCGCCTTCGCCATGCGCGAGCACGTTACCTATTTCGACGATGTCGCCGACATTGGCTTCGAGTTTTTCGATCTTCAGGAGATCGTTGGCGGCAACGCGATACTGCTTGCCGCCCGTTTTGATGACTGCGAACATTTTTTGCCTTTCGCTGTTCGGTCGGCCTTGATGAACCGCCTCAGGCGGTTCGGCCGTCTTTTTGTCAGTCTGCGGGTTCAAAAAACAAGCGGCGCGGAAGATCCCTCCACGCCGATTGCGCGCTGTCCCTAGCCGAAGGTTCGGCTTGAGTCAAGGCAAGCGCCGCGGGCAAGCTGCAAACGGGTTGAGCCCAGTCCTTGCAAATATCGAGCAGCGGCTGCCGGAGGCTCGAAGGAAGCAGGGACAGAAGCTGCGGCGACGGGGCAGATTGGCCCTTGTAACCTGCCTGTCCAGCCGTTATCTAGTGCGCCGCGCCGGCAACGGCGGACCATGACCGCGGAGAGGTGGCAGAGTGGTCGAATGCACCGCACTCGAAATGCGGCATGGGTGCAAGCCCATCGGGGGTTCGAATCCCTCCCTCTCCGCCACTTCGGAATGGTCCATTCCGGACCCATAGGTAACAGCATCTCTCATCGCGCCGGTAATGGCTTAAGATCGCGGGCCTATGCAGCCTTCCGCCGCAATTGGCTCACGCTCAGCCACACCGCCGAAACCAGGAAGTAGAGGGCGCCTACTGCGGCATAGCCGGCCACGTTGGAGATCGATGGCGGCATCGGCATCCGCGCCTGCGCGATGAAAAACGTGCCTGCCAGTGCTGATTGCCCTCCGCTCAGGACCATCGCCCACTGCGCACCAGAGCTCTTCCAACGGCGGACAGCGGTGCCGAGTTGAAGCAGGCCGGACAGGATCGCCCATAGGCCGAACACGCCGAGCACCCAATTCATGCTCATCTTCAGCGCAAAAACGACCGCGAGCGTTGTCGCCACACTGACCACGACGTTGATGGTCTGGGTGCGATTCTGTCCCAATCCTCCGCTGCGCGATGCGTCGACAAAATTGGCGAGAGCATCCCATGCAGGATAAGCCACGAGCAAAACCGCCGCGACCACCCCGGAATTCTGTCCCACCGTAAAGGCAGCCGCCACCCACACAGCCGAGAACGCCGTCCGAGCGAAGTAATAAAGCTTGAGCCATTGTTCCTGGCTGGCGCGGGAAAGATCGCCACTGTAAACCGTCATTGGATTGTCCTTTCGACTAGTAGGTAGGGACTCTCGACGAACGTCGCAGAGTGATTGCTAGTATGGTTAGTTGAGATCTAGGCCCGCATCCGGGGGGAAGCGCGGAGCCGCTCCAGGAGCGGGCCCGTCACGACGGCGAATATCTTCGGATCGCCATAGGCCCGTGCTGAAAGCATCGCGCCGTGAACGGTCGCCATGAACGCTTCAGCCTCGGCACGAGGGGTGCTCATCAGTCGAAATTGGCCGTGCCGCGCACCGCGCTCCATCACCGATGTAAGCCACCCTGACAGCGAGCGGAAATGCGCCCGGACCTCAAGGCTAACTTCCTCGGGCAGCACGGGGAGCTCGCTTGCCAACAGCGCGCAGATACAAAACGGGGCGCTGGCGTTCGCGATGCAGGCTTCCCAATACCCGGCATAGATCCGCAACTGTTCGAGCGGATCGGATTCGTGAAGTTCGACATTTGCCATCCCCGCTTCAGTTTCTTCGCGATACCGCGCAACCAGCGTCCGAACCAGATCGACCTTGCTTGGGAAATGGTGATGAATGCTCGCCTTACGGATCCCGACCACTTCAGCAATGTCGGCATAACTGAAACCGTTGTAGCCGCCAGCCACGATCAGTGAACGTGCACAAGCCAGGATGTCGTCAGAGGTGGTAGACAAGTTGCTCATGCTTTTACCTACCTTCTGGTAGGATGGCAGTCAAGCCTCCTTGCACCGCGAGTAGCGTGAATTGCGTGGCTATGGCGTAGACCTCATTCGATCTTCATTGTTTTCGGCCCGCCATCAATTTAAAAAGCTCCGGGTGTTTGTCGATCGAGGTAGCCATCCCACTTCGAGGACGAGGCAACACCCTCCGGCCGACCGGACCACCGCTAATAGCCGTGCGGCACTAGGCGTCTGCACCGACTGCGCTATCTCCCCATCGTTAGCTTGTTCTATCGCTGGTTGAAGACTGGGAGGTTTCCATGGATCGGCGACTATTTTTGACAGGAATGTTTGGCATTGCCGGGGCCGCGGCCCTTGCAAGCACGGTTCGGCCAATCAACGCAGTGGCCGGCGTTCCAACTGCCAGAAGCGGCATTCTCGATGAGCTCGAGGCGCCGGATGTCGAGACCTTCGACGACGATGAAACTCAAGCAGAGTTGCAACCAGTCTATCATCGCCGGTGGCACATGCCGCGCCGGCGCCGCCGGCGCGCTTGGAGAAGGGTCTGTCGCGTTTACTGGCGAAACGGCTATCGGCGCAGGCGGTGCTTCCGCAGGCGCGTCTGGGTCTGGTTTCGATTTTAGCAACTGGCCGGCTTGAACCCTGGCCATCGCGGCCGGGGTTTTCGCCTCAGGCGGCCGTTAGCGCCCTTAGGCAGCTTTCCTAAGGGCGCGGAGGAAGCTGACGGTGTTTGCAGGTTTCAGAGCCACCAGCCTACGACTGGACGATACGACGATTTTCGCAAGGGTCGGAGGCACCGGTCCGCCGCTGCTGCTTCTTCACGGTTTTCCAGAAACGCATCTGATGTGGAGGGATATCGCCGCAGCCTTGGCGCTCCGCTTCACGGTGGTCGCCGCCGACCTTCGAGGCTATGGGCAAAGCGGATGTCCGGTTTCCTCTGCCGATCATAGCCCATACGCCAAACGCGCCATGGCCGGCGACATGGTTCAGGCCATGAAGCAAATGGGGTTTGAGCGGTTCATGGTTGCCGGGCATGATCGTGGCGGGCGGGTTGCCTATCGCCTGGCGCTGGACCATCCCGACAACGTGCTCAAAATCGCCGTCCTCGACATCATCCCCACCGCCGCAACATGGGATCGGGCGGATGCCAGACTGGCGCTCGGCTTCTGGCCCTGGAGCCTTCTTGCCCAGCCGGAGCCCCTGCCGGAGCGTCTGATCGGCGCGGCTCCCGATGCCGTCGTCGACGATGCAATAACGCAGTGGGGATCGTCGGCGAAAATGGTCTCCAAAGAGGTCAGGAACGCCTATGTTGATGCGCTTCGCGATCCCGCGCATATTCATGCCATCTGCGAAGAGTATCGCGCCGCTGCGACGATCGATCGTGAACATGACGCGTTGGACCGCGCAAACGGTCGTCGCATCGACAGTCCGCTACTGGCGCTATGGAGTGGCGAAGGCGCCCTGGAGAACTGGTATGCGCAAGAAGGCGGGCCGCTGGCCATCTGGAGGAAATGGGCCGACAGAGTGGCAGGACGCGCTGTCCAAGGCGGGCACTTTTTCCCGGAAGAGCACCCCGACAAGACGGCAGCGGCTCTCTCGGAATTCTTTGACGACAAACAGGTCGGTCAGCACAGAGTATTGTAGAGGTCACATGCTTCAGTTACGCGGAACCTCGGGAGCGCTTCGCGGCCTGAGATCGAGAACCCTCCGAAAATCCGCCCGTCCGGCATCAACGTGCTTGATAAGGGAATGAAGGCGATCTCCACGGCCGCGCCTCTGATATGCAGCCTCATGTTTGTCGGAAGTTGCGCATCGCCTTTGCCGGCATCCTTTGATGCTGCGAAATACGACAAGATGAGTTGCGTCGAGCTCAACGTGGCGATAGGCGCGGTCGCCGACGAAATGTCGGCGACAGCCATCGCTCGTGGCAAAGTCGTCCACACCAACATTCCGGGCTGGCTGTTGGGAGGGCAGCGTGTCGCCTCGACCGTGGCTGCCCGCCAGAGTGCGAAGATCGAGCGCTTGCGGCAGCAGGAGGCTGCGATTGCCGCGGCGAGACGAAGCCGGTGCTGATTGCGTCACTGAAGTGGGTCTTCAGCCCGCCACCCCGGATTGATGCGCAGCGATCGCGCCGAGGAATATCTCGCCGAAATCCTTGAGCTTGGCGGCGCCGACGCCGTTGACCGCGGCGAAGGCGTCCAGATCACGCGGGCAGCGTTCGGCCATATCGATCAGTGTACGATCCGAAAAGATCACGAAGGCCGGCACCTGGCGTTCCCGGGCAAGACGCAGCCGTACAGCCTTGAGCGCCGCCAGCAGCGCCGAATCCAGACCTTCCGTGCCTGCTGCGGTATCCTCAGGACGTATCTTGCCTCGCGATGACTGGCGCGCGTCCAAGCGATACCGGAATGAAGCCTCGCCCCGAGCCAGCGCACGGCCCTTCTCGGCAATGGCGAGGCCGCCACGGCCGGCTGAGTCCAATGTCAGGAACCCTCCCGCGACGAGTTGGCGGAGCAGCGACAGCAAGAGATTCTTCTTATGCGCCACACCGGTGCCGAAGCTGGCAAGCCTGTGGTGGTTCCTGTCCAGGACCTTCTCGGTCTCATGGCCGAGCAGGACATCGACGACATGGGCGGCGCCGAAGCGCTCGCCGGTCTGTGCGATCGCCGCCAGGATGAGCCGTGCCTCCGCCTCACCATCCGCATGCGGCGCCTGGTCGAGGCAGTTGTCGCAATTGCCGCAAGGCGAAGCACTTTCGCCGAAATAGCCAAGCAGGATCTGACGGCGGCACTGCGTCGTCTCGCAATAACCGATCAGCGTTTCGAGCCGGCCGTGCGCGCGCCTTTTGTGCTCAGCCGGCGCATCCTCGTCTTCGATGAAAAGCCGGCGCATGCGGATATCGCCGAGACCGAACAGCATATGTGCCTCGGCCGCCCGCCCGTCGCGGCCCGCGCGCCCGATTTCCTGGTAATAAGCCTCCAAGCTGCCCGGCAGGTCGGTGTGGAAGACATAGGCGACGTCCGGCTTGTCGATCCCCATGCCGAAGGCGATGGTCGCCACCATCACCACGCCGGACAAGGTCATGAAAGCGTTTTGATTCGCTTCACGCGCGTCCTTGCTCATGCCGGCATGATAGGCGAGCGCGCGTACGCCGCTGCGCTCGAGGAACGCCGCCATCTCTTGGGTCTTTTTGCGCGACAGGCAATAGACGATCCCGCTGCGGCCCACATGGCGCTGCACGAAGTTTAGCAATTGGCGCTTGCTGTCCTGCTTGGGCTCAATGCCTAGCTTGATGTTCGGCCGGTCGAAGCCGAGCACCACGGTATCGACGCGCCCGTCGAACAGCTGCGCGGCAATGTCGGTGCGCGTGGTCTCGTCCGCCGTAGCCGTCAGCGCAATAATCGGCACTTTCGGGAAGATATCACGTAGTCTCGACAATTCTTCGTATTCGCGCCGGAACGCCGGTCCCCATTGCGAGATGCAATGCGCCTCGTCGATGGCGATCAGCCGGACATCGAGCTTGGTCAACGCCTCGAGCATTCGCACGGTCATTAGCCGCTCCGGTGCAAGATAGAGCAGGCGCGTCTGGCCTGCCGCGACACGGCGCCATCCAGCGACATTGGCATCACGGTCGAGCGAGGAATTGATCGTATCGGCCGCCACGCCGGCAAGGCGCAATGCGGCGACCTGATCCTGCATCAGGGCCACCAGCGGCGAAACGACAATGGTGAGCCCGCCCAGCACCAGCGCCGGGACCTGGTAGCAGAGCGATTTGCCGGCGCCGGTCGGCATGACGGCCAGCACATGGCGCCTGGCCAGCAGCGCCTCCATAACAGGCGCCTGGCCGGGACGAAAATCATCGAAACCGAATACATCCCTGAGGACGCGCCGCTTGGAATCCTCTGCCGGGATGCTCGCTGCTACCTGCATTACAGAACTTTCGGGGATACGACCTGCCGAAATTCCCCGGCGAATCGCCAGGTGATTGCCTGGACAGCAGATTCGAACATTTATCGACCCCTCTGGTCCTGTCCGCGGCACCGTCTGAGGCGAACTTCTCTCTCATTGGCCGATATCAGACCGTCGTTCCAGCCCCTATTCGCTTTGGCTGTGAATATTGCACCGCCTCGGAGCGGTTAATCCTATCTTCACCATCATTCGGCAGGTTCAGGTTCTGCGGTGATGTTTTGAGTACCGCGGCGCCACAAGCGCCCAGGCAACACGCCCGCGTCTCTCCGGAGGCGCGGGTTTTTTTCTGAGAACCGGCTGCCTGATCTTCGGGCCCGCAGCTCAGTCGAGGAAATCGGCGCGGTGCGGCGTGAAGCTGTCGACCAGCCGTCCCGCCTGCAGCGCCTTGACGCCATGGACAAGGTTGGAAGGAACGATGAAGCTGCTGCCGGTTTCCAGGATCTCGGTCCTGCCGTCGATGGTGACTTCGAAGCGGCCTTCGGCGACGTAGCTCGCCTGGACATGCGGGTGCGAGTGCAATGCACCGACGCCGCCCTTGTCGAAGGCAAACTCGACCATCATCAGTTCATCGGTGTGCAGGAGAACGCGCCTGCGGTTGCCATCCGGCGTCGGCGTCCACGCACCCTCGCCGGCATGCGAGAAGATTTTGGTTCCGGTCATCGTCAGACTCTCATCGTCGCTGTTCATCGCGCCAGCCAGCCGCCGTCCACCGGCATCACCGCGCCATGCATATAGTTCGACGCCGGCGCCAGCAGGAAGACGGCTGCGTCGCCGATGTCTTCCGGCGCGCCCCAGCGCCCCGCCGGAATGCGCGCCAGGATCGAGGCGCTGCGGTCGGGATCGGCGCGCAGCGCCTCGGTGTTGTTGGTCTCGATATAGCCTGGCGCAATGCCATTGACGTTGATGCCCTTTGCCGCCCACTCGCATGCCAGCAGCCGGGTAATGCCGAGCACGCCGTGTTTGGAGGCGGTGTAGGAGGCGACGCGAATGCCGCCCTGAAAGCTCAGCACCGAAGCGATGTTGACGATCTTGCCGCGCCGTCCCGGCTCGGCAAGCACGCGCCTGGCAAAACTCTGGCTGAGGAAGAACACCGTCTTCAGATTGACGCCCATGACGTCGTCCCAGTCGGCTTCGGTGAGGTCGACCGCGTCGGCACGCCGGATGATGCCGGCATTGTTGACCAGGCCATCGAGCGGCCCCGTATCCGCCCAGACGCGGTCAAGCATCGCCTGGGCGGCGGCATCGTCGCCAAGGTCGCAGAGGACCGCCTCGAAGCGGCCGCCGACAGCCGCAATCTTCTCCGCCGTCTCGTCCATCGCCGACCGGCCGACGCCGACGACCGCGCCGCCTGCGCGCGCGATCGACACGGCGATGCCTTGGCCGATGCCGGTATTGGCGCCGGTGACGAGGATGCGCTTGCCGGCAAGGCTGAAGGCCGAGAGATCGCTCACTTGAGCTCCTCCATCGCCACCAGGTCGACATCGGTATAGTCGACATTATCGCCGGCCATCGCCCAGATGAAGGCGTAGTTGGAGGTGCCGGCGCCCGAATGGATCGACCATCCCGGCGACAGCACCGCCTCCTCGTTGCGCATGACGAGATGGCGCGTTTCGTCCGGCTCGCCCATGAAATGAAACACCCGCGCCGCCTCCGGCAGATCGAAATAAAGATAGGCTTCCATGCGCCGGTCATGCACATGGCATGGCATGGTGTTCCAGACCGAACCGGAGGCAAGCTGCGTTATGCCGACGACAAGCTGACAGGTCTTTACCCCATCGGCATGGATGAACTGGAAGATCGAGCGCTCGTTGGAGGTTGCCTGGCTGCCGAGATCGAGCCGCTTGGCATCGCCGATGCGGATCAGCCGGTTGGGATGGCTCTGATGCGCCGGCGCGCTGAGCAGGTAGAACTTAACCGGCTCAGCCAGATTGGTCGCAGCGAACGACACCTCATCGGTGCCCATGCCGAGATAGAGCATGTCGCGCGCCTGCAGCTCGTAGGATTGGCCGCCGGCTTTGACGACGCCCGCGCTGCCGATGTTGACGATGATCATCTCACGGCGGTCGAGAAAATTCTTGGTCCCGGTCGGCTTGATCGCCTGCAGCGGCAGGGGTGCGCCGGCGGGCATGGCGCCGCCGACGATCATGCGGTCGTAATAGGTGTAGGTCAGGCTGATGCTGCCGGGCCGGAACAGGCCTTCGATGAGAAAATTGTATCGCAGCTCGTCCGTCCCCATCGCCGCGGCAGAAACAGGGTCGATGGCGAAGCGGGAGGTGAAATCGGTATGATTGTCGGTGTGATTCATTGCTGTCCCATGGGGCTGCCTCAATTGCTTATTCGGTTCCCGCGGCCTTGACCGAGTCGGCATAAAAAACCTGGCGCGCGTGCAGGCGCTCGCGATAGCGCTGCTGGCTGGCACCGAGATGCGCGCGCATCGCCTCCCGGGCCGCCTCGGCATCGCCTGACGAGATCGCATTGAGGATCACCAGATGCTCACGCTGCAGGCCGCGCTGATAGGCGTCCGATTGGGCGATCTCGGTCGACCAGGGCGAGGTCACGTCGCAAGGGATGGCGCGGCGGCCGAGCACGTCGAGCATCTCGACATAGAATGGATTGTTGGTGGCGCTGGCGATTGCGCGGTGGAAGGCAAGGTCGGCCGGTCCTGTCGGCTCGCTGTTGAGGAGCAGCCGTTCGAATTCGAAGAAGGCTTCCTGGATCGCCGCTTCCTGCGCGGCGTTGCGCCGGATGGCGGCGAGCCCGGCGGATTCGATCTCGATCGCCAACCTGACTTCGAGCACGTTGAGGGCAATCGAATCCTTGCTGCCCATCTCCGCTGCCAGAGCACCGAACGCTGTCGAGATATGTTCGGTGACGAAAACGCCGGCGCCTTGGCGCGGCTCGACCAGGCCGTCCGCGGCAAGCTTGGCCAGCGCCTCGCGTATCACGGTGCGGCTGACCCCGAAGGTTTCCGTCAGCTGGCCCTCGGTCGGCAGCTTTTGCCCAGGCTGGATCTCGCCCGCCTGCAGCTGCTTGCGGATCGCCGCGACGACGGTTTCCGAAAGCTTCGGTCTTCGTTCGACGCGGAGCCCGACGGCAGTGTCCGATGCCATGTCGCACCCCCTATTTGAAGACGCTCGGCAGCCATAGCGAAATGGCCGGAATGTAAGTGACGAGCGCCAGCACCACGAGGCCTGCGCCATAGAACGGCCAGATCGAGCGCATCGATTCCCAGACGGATATCTTGCCCACTGCGCATGCCACGAACTGAACTGCGCCCACCGGCGGCGTGTTCAGCCCAATGCCGAAATTGAGGATCATGATGACGCCGAAATGCACCGGATCGACGCCGTAGGCCTGCGCCACGGGCAGGAAGATAGGCGTGCAAATGATGATCGTTGGCCCCATGTCCATGAACGTGCCGAGGAACAGCATCAGGAGGTTGAGCAGGAGAAGCACGACCAGCGGATCGTCCGAGATCGCGTTCATGGAGGCGATGAGCGCTGCCGGCACTTTCAGGAAGGCCATCAGCCACGAGAACGCCGCCGCCATGCCGATGATGAGCAGCACCATGGCCGTGGTGCGCACGGCGCCATGGGTGGCATGAACGAACCCTTCCCAGGTCATCTGCCGGTAAACGAAGACGGTCACGAGCAGGGCATAGATGACGGCGATACAGGAACTCTCGGTGGCGGTGAAGACGCCCGATCGCACGCCGCCGAAGATGATCGCGATCAACAGCAGGCCGGGCACGGCGACGGCGAAAAGATGCGCGACTGCGGTGAAGCCCGGAAACGCCTCGGTCGGATAGCCGCGGGAGCGCGCGACGATATAGGCGGTGACCATCAGCGACAGGGCCAGCAGCAGGCCCGGGATGATACCGGCCGTGAACAGATCGGCGATGGAGATCTTTCCGCCTGCCGAGATCGAGTAGATGATCATGTTGTGCGACGGCGGCAGCAGCAGCGCGATCAGTGCCGCCATCGACGTGACGTTGACGGCGTAGTCCGCTCCATAGCCACGCGCCTTCATTTGCGGGATCATCAGGCCGCCTACCGCCGCTGCCTCCGCCACCGCGGAGCCGGAAATGCCGCCGAACAGTGTAGCGGTTGCAATGTTGACCTGCCCGAGGCCGCCGCGCAAATGGCCGACGAGCGAGCCGGCGAAGGCAACGATCTTGCTGGCGATGCCGCCGCGCACCATCAAGTCCCCGGCGTAGATGAAAAACGGAATGGCCAGCAGCGAAAAGACGCTCATGCCGGAATTCAGGCGCTGGAACACGATCAGCGGCGGCAGGCCCATATAGAGGACGGTGGCGAGGCTTGCGACGCCCAGGCAGAAAGCGATCGGCGTGCCGATAAGCATCAGCAGGGTGAAGACGCCGAAGAGAATCCACAGTTCCATGGCGTCAGACCTTCATGTTGGCGGTGTCGAGTTCGGCCGCGACTTCGGCCGGCGGCAGTTCATCGAGGGCATCGTCGATCGGCGCGCCGGAGAGGCGAAGCACGATGCGCTCCAGCGTGAAGAGCACGATGAGCGCGCCTCCCGCGACAAGCGGGACATAGTCCCAGCCCCCCGATATGCCGAGTGACGGCAAGACGGAGCCCCAGGTCAATGCGACCAGCTGGCTGCCATACCAGATCATGCCGATGCCGAAGGCGAGCGCGACAAGATCCGAAATCATCCGCAGCCAGCGCTTGCCGCCTTTCGGCAGCACGTAGAGCAGTACGTCGAAGCCAAGATGGTAGTTCTCGCGCACACCGACGGCAGCGCCGAGGAAAATGAACCAGCTCATCAGCATCACCGAGCCCGGCTCGGTCCAGCTCGGCGAGCGGTTCAGAACATAGCGGCCGAACACCTGCCAGGCGACGAAGGCGGTCATCAGCACCAGCCCGATGCCGGCGATCGACAGCGCCGCCGTGCTGACGCGCGACATCACTTGCGCGACGCCGGACAGGAGCGGTGTTGGTCTTGGGCTGGAAGTCACCGGTTTTCTCCCCAGGAGGATGGCGGCACGGAATGTCCGCGCCGCCGCTTGATCACTGCACGGCCTTGATGGCTTCGACCATGGCCTTCAGCTTGTCATCCTTGACGTGCTTCTCGTAGACCGGCCCCATCGCGTCGATGAAGGGCTGCTTGTCCGGCGTCGTGATCTGCGAACCGGCCGCCTCGACCTTGGCGCGCGATTCCTTGACCTTGGCGGTCCACAGCTCGCGCTGCTTGGCGACGCTTTCCTTGGCGGCCGCCTTGAAGATCGCCTGGTCTTCCGGCGTCAGCTTGTCCCAGCTCGACTTCGCCATGACGAAGGCTTCCGGCACCATCGTGTGCTCGTCGAGCGAATAGTACTTGGCGACTTCCGCATGCTTGGCGGTGTCGTAGCTCGGAAAATTGTTCTCCGCGCCGTCGATGACTCCGGTCTCGATCGCCGAATACACCTCGCCATACGGCATCGGCGTCGCGTTGGCGCCGAGTGCCGCCACCATGTCGACGAAGATGTCGGACTGGATGACGCGGAACTTCATGCCGGCCATATCGGCTACAGTGTTGATCGGCTTCTTCGAATTATAGAAGGAGCGCGAGCCGCCGTCGTAAAAGGCGAGCAGCACCAGCCCGACCTGGTCGAACGCCGCCGCGATCTGGTCGCCGATCACCCCGTCCATGACCTTGTGCATATGCTCTTCCGAACGGAAGATGTAGGGCAGCGAGGGCACGGTGGTCTCCGGGATGAGCCCGTTGAACGGCGCCATCGAGACGCGGTTGAGATCGATCACGCCGGTGCGCACCTGCTCGATCGTGTCCTTTTCCTCGCCAAGTTGCGCGGAAGGATAGATCTCGACCACATAGCGGCCGGCCGTGCGCTCCTTCACCAGCTCGCCGAAATATTTGACCGCCTCGACCGTCGGATAGCCGTCCGGGTGGGTGTCGGACGAGCGCAGAACCGTCTGAGCGCTTGCCGTTCCGGCCAGCAGTGCGGCGGCAACTAGCGTAGCCCCCGCCAGTCTCGAAAAATGCAGCATTGGTTTCCTCCCGTTTGAACGATGGCGGCAAGCGCCGTTAGAGCCGGTACGCCTTTTTCGCGAGCGTATAGGCAAGTTCCTGCGCCAGCTCGTGCGCCTCGTCCTCGCCGAGCCGATGCTCGGCGACGAGACGCGCCAGAAAAGCGCAATCGACCCGGCGCGCCACATCATGGCGGGCCGGTATGGATGGAAAGGCGCGGGTATCGTCGTTGAAACCGACGGTGTTGTAGAAACCGGCGGTTTCGGTGGTCATCTCACGGAACCTGCGCATGCCTTCGGGGCTGTCGTGGAACCACCAGGCCGGCCCGAGCTTCAATGCCGGGTAGACGCCGGCGAGCGGCGCCAGCTCGCGCGCATAGCTGGTCTCGTCGAGGGTGAAGAGGATGATGGTGAGGTCGCGCTCCAGCCCGACGCAGTCGAGCAGCGGCTTCAGCGCCGTCACATAGTCGGTTCGGGTCGGAATATCGAAGCCTTTGTCCCTGCCGAACTTGTGAAAGATAGAAGGCGAATGATTGCGCCAGGAGCCGGGATGGATCTGCAGGACCAGCCCGTCGTCGCGGCTCATCTTGGCCATCTCGGTCAGCATCTGGGCGCGGAACAGCTTTCGCTCGCGCTCGTCGTCCGAGCCCCGGCGGATGCGGTTGAACAGCTCCTGCGCGGCGGCATCCGAGAGATTGGCGGTTTCGGCCGTCGGATGGCCGTGATCGGAGGAAGTCGCGCCAAAGCTCTTGAAGAAGGCGCGCCGCTGGCGATGCGCATCGAGATAGCCGGCCCAATTGCCGGTGTCGCAGCCGGTGATCTCGCCAAGCCGGTCGAGATTGGCCGAAAAGCCTTCGAAGTCGGGATCGACGATCGCATCCGGCCGATAGGCGGTGACGACGCGGCCTTCCCAGCCGCTGTCGCGGATCATCTGGTGCCATCGGAGATCGTCGAGCGCGCCTTCGGTCGTCGCGATGACTTCAATATTGAAGCGCTCGAACAGCGCTCGCGGGCGAAAATTCTCCCACTGCAGCAAGGTCGAGATCATATCGTAATGGCGGTCGGCGGTTGCGGCCGTCAGCGGCTCGTCGATGCCGAACAGATGGGCAAGCACATGGTCGAACCACAGCCGGGTCGGCGTGCCGCGGAACAGGTAATAATGCTCGGCGAAGCACCGCCAGATCGTTCTGCCGTCGGTTTCAACCAGCGAGCCGTCAAGCGTCGGCACACCAAGCTCCTCAAGCCGAACGCCCTGGCTGAACAGCATGCGGAAAATGTAGTGGTCCGGCACGATCAGCAACTGCGTCGGATCGGGAAACGCCTCGTTGAGCGCATACCAGCGCGGATCGGTGTGGCCGTGCGGGCTGACGATCGGCAGGTCTTTGACCGCGGCATAGAGATCGCGGGCCAGCGAACGCGGGCGCGCCTCGGCGGCAAACAGCAAGTCCGGATCCGTCAATGCGGCCACGTGAATCCTCCCAATCCGGACATCGGTAGGGTTGGAAAGAAATAATGTCAACATACAAAAACTGGGTTGTTGTATGATGACTTTTCGTCGGCCATTGCCCATTGTGCGTGACGGTATCGGGTGTTACGCCGCCTGCCAGCAGTGACCCAACAATCTCGATCAGACACGTGGCGCAATGACCAATAGACGCCTTTCCAACAGCACGCTGAAGGCACTGCCGGCTTCGGTCGCGGTCCCGCGCTACGCCCGCGGCGCTATTGCACCGGGCATCGTCCATCTCGGCGTCGGTGCCTTCCATCGCGCCCACCAGGCGGCCTATGTCGACGACTGCCTGGCGGCGGGCGAGGCGGACTGGGGCATTGTCGGCGTGTCCTTGCGCAGTCCTGACACGCGCGACGCACTGGCGCCGCAGGATGGCCACTACACGCTGGCGATCAGGAGCAGCGTCGGCGAAGAGCTGCGCGTCGTCGGCTCGATCCTGTCGCTGCTGGTGGCGCCGGAAGATCCGGCTGCGGTGCTCGCCGCCCTGACCGATCCGCGCACCCGCATCGTCACGCTGACGATCACCGAAAAGGCCTATTTGAGGGCAGCCGGCGGCGGCCTCGACAATACCCACCCCGACATCGTCCATGATCTGGCCAACCCGCAAATGCCACGGACGGCGCATGGTTTCCTGACCGAGGCGCTGTCGCGCCGCCGTGCCGCCGGCATCCAGCCTTTCACCGTGCTCTGCTGCGACAACCTTCCGGCCAATGGTGCCACGCTGCACCGCCTGCTGGTCGAATTCGCCGCACTGCGCGATGCCAGGCTCGCCACTTCGGGCGATGCCAGGCTCGCCGCACACATCGCCGACGGCGTCGCCTTCCCGTCGAGCATGGTCGACCGCATCGTGCCGGCGACCACCGATGCCGACCGGGCGCGTATCGCCGTCGAGCTCGGCGTCGAGGATGCCTGGCCGGTGATGACCGAGCCGTTCTGCCAATGGGTGGTCGAGGATGATTTCCCGGCAGGCAGGCCGGCCTGGGAAAAGTTCGGCGTCACCATGGTCGGCGACGTCGGGCCCTTCGAGGACATGAAGCTGCGGCTGCTCAACGGTTCGCATTCGGCAATCGCCTATCTCGGCCTGCTCAGCGGCTACGACACGGTCGACCGCGCCTTTGCCGACCCGGCGATCCGGCAATTCGTCGACGGACTATGGGCCGAGGCCATCCCGACGCTGCCGCAGGACGCCGGGCTCGATACGGCCGGCTACACGGCCCAGCTCGCCGAACGCTATTCGAACACCGCGCTCGCCCATCGCACGGCGCAGATCGCCAATGACGGCAGCCAGAAGCTGCCGCAGCGCATCGTCGCCTCTGCCCTCGATCGGCTGGGTGCTGGTGACCCGCCCGCGCATCTCATGCTGGTGGTGGCGGCCTGGATCGCCGCTTGCGAGGCGCGCGGCAAAACCTTGCCGGAAGCTCATTTCACCGACCCGATCGACATTCGGCTTACGGCGCTCGGCAGCCGACCGGCTGGTGAAACGGTGACAGCGATATTCGATCTCGCCGGCTTCGCCAAGGACCATGCCCACCGCATGACACTGATCGATCTGACGGCAGCCCATCTCGAGCGCCTGCGGCGGGGCGGACCTGCCGCTGCCTTCGCAGCGCTTGGCATAGGCAGTGAGAAGCCATGAGACAAACCTGGCGCTGGTTCGGGCCGGACGATCCGGTGACGCTTGCCCATGTCCGTCAAGCCGGCGCCGTCGGCATCGTCAGCGCGCTGCATCACCTCAATGACGGCCGCGCCTGGCCGGCGGACGAGATCGCCAGGCGCAAGGCCGAGATCGAGGCAGCAGGCTTGACCTGGGATGTGGTCGAGAGCATCGTCGTGCACGAGGACATCAAGACCCGCAGCGGCAACTGGCGCACCCTGATCGACAATTACAAGGCGTCGGTCCGCTCCGTCGCCGCCGCCCGTATCAACACCGTCTGCTATAATTTCATGGCGATCACCGACTGGACGCGCACCGACCTCGATTATCCGATGCCGCATGGCGGCACGGCGCTGCGCTTCGATGTCGTCGAGCTCTGCGCCTATGACGTCTTCATCCTTGAGCGAGAAGGGGCGGAGGCCGATCACCCACCGGCCCGTATCGAGGCCGCGCGTGCGCGGCTGGAAGGGATGAGCGACAGCGACAAGGCAAGGCTGGAGCGCAACCTGATCGGCTGGGTCCCGGCGCGCGAATTCATCTTCGATCGGGCAAGCTTCCGCCGCGCTCTCGACCTCTACAAGGACGTCTCCACCGAAGGCCTGCGCGAAAACCTGTTTGCCTTCCTGCGCGAGATCGTGCCGGTGGCCGAAGAGGCCGGCGTCAGATTGGCGATCCACCCCGACGATCCGCCCTTTTCGCTGTTCGGCCTGCCGCGCATCGTTTCCAACGCCAATGATGCCCGCGCGCTGCTCGACGCGGTCGCTTCGCCGGCTAACGGGCTGACCCTGTGCACCGGCTCCTACGGCGCGGGCGCGCAGAACGATCTGCCGACGATGGCCGAGGCCTTCGCCGAAAACATCCATTTCGCCCATCTGCGCAATGTCACCAAGGAGCCAGACGGCTCCTTCCACGAAGCCGAGCACCTCGACGGCGACACCGACATGGTGGCGGTCGTGTCGGCGCTGATTGGCGAAGAGCGGCGGCGCAAGGCGGCAGGCAGGGCGGACTGGCAGGTGCCGATGCGTCCGGACCATGGCCACGCGATCGTCGACGACATCGGCAAAAAGGTGAACCCCGGCTATTCCTGCATCGGCCGCCTGAAGGGCCTCGCCGAACTGCGCGGCGTCATGCGCGCGGTGGAGACGCTGACGGTGTGACCAGCCCCCCTTCTCCCCTTGTGGGAGAAGGTGGCCGAGCGGAGCTCGGTCGGATGAGGGGTGCTCCAGGGATCGCCGCCGTCTCAGTTCTTCCAACACCCCTCAACCGTCTCGGCGCTGCGCGCCGATCCACCTTCTCCCACAAGGGGAGAAGGCAAGGGGCGCCTGTTAAGCCGGCAACAGCGCACCTTCAAGCGTCGTAAGCTGGTTGAGGAACTGCTCGGCCTTGCTGCGGGTCTGGTCGTCCTTGGCGTCGGCGGCGTCTTCCCTGGCCTCCTGGATGCGGCGGGCAAGGTCGGCGCGGTCGATGTCGCCGACGGCCACAGCCGATTCCGCCAGCAGCGTGCAGCCGGCCGGAACGATGTCGGCAAAGCCGCCGAACACCACGTAGCGCTCTTCCTTGCCTTGCGCGGTCTTTAGCGTGACGACGCCCGGCTTGATCGTCGTCATGACCGGCGCGTGATGCGCCATGACAGTCATTTCGCCCTCGGCGCCCGGAATGACGACGGATTCGACCTGCTCGGAAACCAAGAGGCGCTCCGGCGAGACCAGTTCGAATTTGAAAGCTTCAGGCATGATCAATTTAGCGACTGGTGAATGGTGAATGGTGAATGGTCAGAAAGAATGACCTTCACTCAGCCCCCGATTTCCTATCCGCTACTCCCCACTCACAATTCACTATTGACCATTCACCATCAGGCCGCTTCAGCGGCCAGGCGCTGTGCCTTCTCGACCGCTTCCTCGATGCCGCCGACCATGTAGAAGGCGGCCTCCGGCAGATGGTCGTAATCGCCGTTGCAAAGGCCCTTGAAGCCCTTGATGGTGTCGGCGAGGTCGACCAGCTTGCCCGGTGCGCCGGTGAACACTTCGGCGACGAAGAAGGGCTGCGACAGGAAGCGCTCGATCTTGCGGGCGCGGGCCACGGTCTGCTTATCCTCTTCCGACAGCTCGTCCATGCCCAGGATGGCGATGATGTCCTGCAGCGACTTGTAGCGCTGAAGGATCGACTGCACCTGGCGGGCGACCTGGTAATGCTCTTCGCCGACAACCATCGGGTCGAGCATGCGCGAGGTCGAATCGAGCGGATCGACCGCCGGATAGATGCCCTTTTCCGAAATCGCGCGGTTGAGCACGGTCGTCGCGTCGAGGTGGGCGAACGAGGTCGCCGGTGCAGGGTCGGTCAGGTCGTCGGCCGGCACATAGATCGCCTGCACCGAGGTGATCGAACCCTTGGTCGTCGTGGTGATACGCTCCTGCAGCGCACCCATGTCGGTGGCCAGCGTCGGCTGGTAGCCCACGGCCGAAGGAATGCGGCCGAGCAGCGCCGACACTTCCGAGCCCGCCTGCGTGAAACGGAAGATGTTGTCTACGAAGAACAGCACGTCCTGGCCCTGATCGCGGAAATATTCGGCAACCGTCAGCCCGGTCAGGCCGACGCGCGCGCGGGCGCCCGGCGGCTCGTTCATCTGGCCATAGACGAGCGCGGCCTTGGAGCCTTCGCCGCCGCCCTTCTTGTTGACGCCAGACTCGATGAACTCGTGATAGAGGTCGTTGCCTTCGCGGGTGCGCTCGCCGACGCCGGCGAACACCGAGAAGCCGCCATGCGCCTTGGCGACGTTGTTGATCAGTTCCTGGATCAGCACCGTCTTGCCGACGCCGGCGCCGCCGAACAGGCCGATCTTGCCGCCGCGGGCATAGGGGGCCAGCAGGTCGAGCACCTTGATGCCGGTGACCAGGATCTGCGCTTCCGTCGACTGCTCGACATAGGTCGGCGCCGGCTGGTGAATCGAGCGCATCTCGATGCCGTCGACCGGGCCTGCCTCGTCGACCGGCTCGCCGATGACGTTGATGATGCGGCCGAGCATGCCCGGGCCAACCGGCACGGTGATCGGAGCGCCGGTATCATAGACGTCCTGGCCGCGGACCAGACCTTCGGTCGAGTCCATGGCGATGCAGCGCACGGTGTTTTCGCCCAGATGCTGGGCCACCTCTAGCACCAGGCGATTGCCGACGTTGATCGTCTCAAGCGCGTTCAGGATCGCCGGCAGATGTTCGCCGAACTGGACGTCGACAACAGCGCCGATGACCTGGCGAACCTTGCCTGCCAGGCCGGTCTTCTTGATGGTGGCGGCCGGCGCATTCACAGGGGCGACCTTGGTTGCTGCCGCTTTCTTGGCCGGAGCGGCCTTTGCTGCTGCCGGAGCCTTCGCTGGTGCCGCGGCCTTCGGGGCTGCCGTCTTCGGGGTCGCTGCTTTCGCCATCGTCCTTACCCTTTTCGTCTCTTTGTTTCTCACACGCTTGAGGTCGATGACCTCCTTGTGAGCGTGCCTAGAGCGCCTCGGCGCCCGAAATGATTTCGATCAATTCCTTGGTGATCTGCGCCTGCCGCTGGCGGTTGTAGGTGATCGACAATTTGTTAATCATGTCGCCGGCGTTGCGCGTCGCATTGTCCATGGCGCTCATCTTGGCGCCCATCTCGCCGGCAGCATTCTCGAGCAGCGCGCGAAAAACCTGCACGGAAATGTTGCGCGGGATGAGATCGGAGAGGATCTCGCCCGGCTCCGGCTCGTATTCGTAGACGGCGCTGCCGCCATCCCTCACTTCCGCGCCAGCCGCAGGCGTGCCCGCCGGGATAATTTGCTGCGCCGTCGGGATCTGGCTGATCACCGACTTGAACTGCGAATAGAACAGCGTGCAGATATCGAAGCCGCCTTCGTTGAACAGGTGGATCACCTTCTTGGCGATGGCATCGGCATTGACAAAGCCCAGCGTCTTGACCTCGCGCAGGTCGACACGCTCGATGATCAGCGCGCCGTAGTCGCGGCGCAATATGTCGAACCCCTTCTTGCCGACGCAGATGATCTTGACCTGCTTGCCGTCTGCCAGAAGCTTGCGGATGTGGTCGCGGGCAAAACGGGCGATCTGCGAATTGAAGCCGCCGCACAGACCGCGTTCGGCCGTGCAGACGACAAGCAGATGCACGTCGTCCTTGCCGGTGCCGGTCATCAGTGCCGGGGCATCGCCGCCGCCGCCGATCGCCTGGGTGATATTGGCCAGCACCGCGCCCATACGCTCCGAATAGGGACGCGCCGCTTCCGCCGCTTCCTGCGCGCGACGCAGCTTCGCCGCGGCGACCATCTGCATCGCCTTGGTGATCTTCTGCGTCGCCTTGACCGAGGCGATACGGTTACGAAGGTCTTTTAACGAAGGCATGCTTCAAACCTGATCCCGTCCGTCCTGCTCAAGCAAAGGTCTTGGCGAAGGCGTCGATTTCTGCCTTCAGCCTGGCGCGCAGATCGTCGGACAGCGCCTTCTCCTTGCGGATGCCGTCGAGCACGTCCTTGCCGGCCGAGCGCATATGCGACAACAGGCCATGCTCGAACTTGCCGACCTGGTTGATCGTCAGCTTGTCGAGATAGCCGTTGACGCCGGCGAAGATCACCGCGACCTGCTCCTCGACCTTGAGCGGCGAGAATTGCGGCTGCTTCAACAGCTCGGTCAGGCGCGAGCCGCGGTTGAGCAGGCGTTGCGTGGCGGCATCGAGGTCGGAGCCGAACTGCGCGAAAGCAGCCATTTCGCGGTACTGCGCGAGCTCGCCCTTGATCGATCCGGCAACCTGCTTCATCGCCTTGATCTGCGCCGAGGAGCCGACGCGCGACACCGAAAGGCCGACATTGACCGCCGGGCGCACGCCCTGGAAGAACAGATTGGTTTCCAGGAAGATCTGGCCGTCGGTGATCGAGATGACGTTGGTCGGGATATAGGCCGAAACGTCGTTGGCCTGCGTTTCGATGATCGGCAGCGCCGTCAGAGACCCGCCGCCATTTTCGTCGTTGAGCTTGGCAGCGCGCTCGAGCAGGCGCGAGTGCAGGTAGAAGACGTCGCCGGGATAGGCCTCGCGGCCCGGAGGACGGCGCAGCAGCAGCGACATCTGG
Source organism: Mesorhizobium sp. M0207 (assembly GCF_040321995.1). Taxonomy (NCBI): domain Bacteria; kingdom Pseudomonadati; phylum Pseudomonadota; class Alphaproteobacteria; order Hyphomicrobiales; family Phyllobacteriaceae; genus Mesorhizobium; species Mesorhizobium sp. M0207. The sequence continues at coordinate 71,056 of NZ_JAMYSQ010000004.1, read as the reverse complement.
CGATAGGCGACGGCCTGCTTCGACAGATCGTCGTAGCTGATCAGCGCGTGCATGCCGTTGTCGCGGAAATATTCGCCCATGGTGCAGGCGGTGAACGGCGCCAGGAACTGCATCGGCGCCGGATCGGAGGCGGTCGCGGCGATGATGATCGAATAGTCGAGCGCGCCGCGCTCTTCCAGGACCTTGACGAACTGCGCCACCGTCGAGCGCTTCTGGCCGACGGCGACATAGACGCAGTACAGCTTTTCCTTCTCAGGGCCGTTGTCGTGCACCGATTTCTGGTTGAGCATGGTGTCGAGGATGATCGCGGTCTTGCCGGTCTGGCGGTCGCCGATGACCAGCTCGCGCTGGCCGCGGCCGACCGGGATCAGCGCGTCGATGGCCTTGAGGCCGGTCGACATCGGCTCGTTCACCGATTTGCGCGGGATGATGCCGGGCGCCTTGACGTCGACGCGCTTGCGTTCGGTGGCCTGGATCGGGCCTTTGCCGTCAATCGGGTTGCCGAGCGCGTCGACGACGCGGCCGAGCAAGCCCATGCCGACGGGCGCATCGACGATGGCGCCGGTGCGCTTGACGGTGTCGCCTTCCTTGATGTCGCGGTCGGCGCCGAAGATGACAACGCCGACATTGTCGGCTTCGAGGTTGAGCGCCATGCCGCGGATGCCGCCGGGGAACTCGACCATCTCGCCGGCCTGGACATTGTCGAGGCCGTAGACGCGGGCGATACCGTCACCGACGGACAGCACCTGGCCGACTTCGGAGACCTCGGCCTCCTTGCCGAAATTCTTGATCTGGTCTTTCAGAATTGCGGAAATTTCCGCGGCGCGGATGTCCATCAGCCGACCTCTTTCAGTGCAAGCTTGAGCGAATTGAGTTTGGTTTTGAGCGACGTATCGATCTGGCGCGAGCCGATCTTGACCACCAGTCCGCCGAGCAGCGACGGATCAACGGTGACCGTGATCGCCACGTCCTTGCCGGCGACGCTTTTCAGCGCTGCTTTCAGCTCGGTTTGCTGGGCAGGCGTCAGCGCATGCGCCGAGGTGACCTCGGCGGCGGTCTCGCCGCGGTGTTCGGCGGCGATCTGGCGGAACGCCTTGATCATGCCGGGCACGGCAAACAGCCGGCGATTCTGGGCAACGACGCGCAGGAAATTGCCGGTGAGGCCGGTGATCCCCGCTTTGTCGGCGATCGCGGCGATCGCCTTGGCCTGGTCCTCGCTGGAGAAGACAGGGCTCCTGATCAGCCGCGAAAGGTCAGCGCTGCCTTCGAGCATCGCTTCGAAACTGTTGAGGTCGGCCTCGACGCTGGCGACCGAATTGGTCTGCAGCGCGAGTTCGAACAGCGAACCCGCATAGCGTTCTGCGACACCTGAGATTGGCGATGACGATTGGGCCACGGACCGTCTTTTCTCTTGTCTGACAGGCCGCAGATTGTTGGCGCGAGCAAAAACTCTGGCTAAATCTTTGACCTTACTGCATTTTTCCAAGCACGGAGGCGCGGCTTCCGCTATCCCCGGTCGAAAGTCGATTGCCGTCTAGCACAGGCATTTTCAGACCGCAATGCGTCGTCCGGCATGGTTTTCAGGCACTATTGTCGCATCCGGTGGCCGAGTTCAGCAACCAACCCCGGATTGATCCCTGATTCAGGGCAAAAAGCCGAAGGCGAAGGCCAGAGGCAGCGCCGCCAGCACCAGCTCGACGACGATGGATGCCCAGTTGAACGGCGTGTTGGCGCCGTCCGACATCATCGACAGCAGCCGGCCGAAGGCGGTGAACAGCCAGGAGAAGCCGAGCGCCATATAGAGCAGCGGCTGCGCCAGGAGGATGCAGCACAGGCTGAGGCCGAGATAGAAGCCCGACATCCGGCCGCGCCCCTCGGCGATCGCCGCTGCCTTCTCCGGTCTGACCTGCAGCCGCAGGATCCGGAAGGCCAACCCTGGCGCCAGGAACAGCAGCAGGCCGAACAGCAAGGTCACCACGGCGCTCGACCATGCCAGCCACTCGCCCTGGCTCATCGGCCACGGAAACGCAAATTCCATGTTTCCCCTCGTAAATGGATATTCAAAATTTCGGGCATTCTAACGAAGCAAGAGACATACGCCAGATGGGCATCGGCAATTTACGGAAGCCTATCCTCTGAGCCCCTTCACAAGAAGCTCTGCGGGTCGATGTCGACCTGGACGCGTACCGAACCCCGTATCTTCGGTCCCTCAGCCAGCATGGTGCGGATGAATCCTTGCATGTCGGCGCGCCGTTCGCCCTGGATCAGCAGGCGAAAGCGATGGCGCCCGCCGATCAATGATAGCGGCGCCTCGGCCGGGCCGAGCACGAACAGGTCGCTGGCCTGCGGCGCGGCTCGGCGCAGGCCGCGGGCGTGCCCTTCGGCTTCCGCCCGTGTCGCCGCGCTGACGATGACGCCGGCCAGCCGGCCGAAGGGCGGCAGCCCCGCCCGCTCGCGTTCGGCGATCTCACGTTCGTAGAAGGCCTCGGCATCGCCGGAGACGATCGCCCGCATTACGGGATGGTCGGGCTGGAAAGTCTGCAGCAGGCCAAGGCTCTTCTTGCCGGTGCGGCCGGCGCGGCCGGTCACCTGGCTGAGCAGTTGGAAAGTGCGCTCGGCGGCGCGCGGATCGCCATTGGCAAGGCCGAGATCGGCATCGACCACACCGACCAGCGTCATGTTGGGGAAATTATGGCCCTTGGCGACGAGTTGCGTGCCGATGACGATGTCGGCCTCGCCATTGGCGATGGCTTCAAGCTCGAGCCGCAGCCGGCGCACGCCGCCCATCAGGTCGGACGACAGTACGATAGTGCGGGCATCGGGGAAATGCGCGACGACCTCCTCGGCGATGCGCTCGACGCCCGGCCCGCAGGCGACCAGATGATCGAGCGTACCGCATTCCGGACAGGCTTCGGGCCGGCGTTCATTGTGCCCGCAGTGGTGGCAGACGAGCTGGCCGCGAAAGCGGTGCTCGACCAGCCAGGCCGAGCAGACCGGACAGCCGAAGCGGTGGCCGCAGACCCGGCAGAGCGTCAGCGGCGCATAGCCGCGCCGGTTGAGGAACAGCAGCGACTGTTCCTTTCTTTCCAGCGTCTGCCGCATATGGCCGAGCAGCACCGGCGACAGGAAGCCGCCGCGTGCCGGCGGCGCGCGGCGCATGTCGATCGTCTTGAGATCGGGAAGTGCCGCCTCGGCAAAGCGCGCCGAAAGCACCGCCCTGCTGTAGCGGCCCTGGCTGGCATTGACCCGGCTTTCGACCGACGGTGTCGCCGAGGCGAGCACGACCGGAAAGCCGCCGATATGGCCGCGCACCACGGCCATGTCGCGCGCGTTGTAAAAGACGCGATCCTCCTGCTTGTAGGCGGGATCGTGCTCTTCGTCGACGACGATCAGTCCAAGCTCCCTGAACGGCAGGAACAGCGCCGAGCGCGCGCCGGCGACGACCCGCACGCCGCCTTCCGCCACCTGTCGCCAGACCTTTTCGCGCATTCTTGGCGGCAGGTCCGAGTGCCACTCCGCCGGCTTGGCACCGAACCGCTCCTGGAAGCGTTCGAGGAAAGCGTGGGTCAGCGCAATTTCCGGCAGCAGGATCAGCACCTGCTTGCCACGATCGAGCGCGGCCGCGACCGCCTCGAAATAGACCTCCGTCTTGCCGGATCCGGTTACACCGTCGAGCAGGGTGACCCCGAATGTACCGGTCGCGACATTGGCGCGCAGCGTCTCGGCGGCATCGCTCTGGTCGGGCATCAGTGAAGGCACGGCGTAGCCAGGATCGGGTGCTGCGACCACCGGCCGCGGCGGGATCATCACCGTCTGGAATACGCCCTGCGCCCGCAGCCCGTCCACCACCGACGACGACACGCCTGCCGCATGCGCCAGGCCGGATCGCGTCCAGGCAAGTCCGCCTTCGGCCGTCTCCAGCACGCGCGTCCTCGCCTCCGTCATCCGGTCGGGCTTGGCGAAGGTGCGCTGCAGCCCTTCGATCCACGGCTCCGGGTCGAACGCCTCCGGCGCCCTGAGCAGCATGCGCGCCACCATGCCGGGCGGCGACAGTGTGTACTGCGCCACCCAATCGACAAAACGCCGCATCGCGCGGTCGATCGGCGGGCAGTCGAAAACCTGCTCGATCGGCCGCAATTTCTTCGCGTCAACCTTTTCGACGGCGCCGTCCCAGACGATGCCGGCGACCTGGCGGGGCCCAAGCGGAACGCGCACGATCGAGCCCGGCACGACGCGCATGCCAGCCGGCACGGCATAGGTGTAGGGGCGCTCGGCGGGCATCGGCACCAGCACCGGTGCGGCCGCGACAAAGGGCGAATCTTCGATCATGAGGCGTGACCTTGCCCCGACTTTGGTCTAGATCAAAGTCCGACCCCAAATGTGCATGACGTGCACATGAAAAATCTTCAGGAGACCGCCATGAAATTTTTTGTCGACACCGCCGATGTCAAGGAAATCCGCGAGCTGAACGATTTGGGGCTGCTCGACGGCGTAACCACCAATCCGTCGCTGATCCTGAAATCCGGTGGCAAGATCGCCGACGTCACAAGAGAGATCTGCGAGATCGTCAAGGGCCCAGTCTCGGCCGAAGTCGTCGCCACCGAATACAAGGACATGATGGCGGAGGCCAAGATCCTGGCCAGGATCGCCGACAATGTCTGCATCAAGGTGCCGCTGACGCTCGACGGCCTGAGAGCCTGCAAGGACATCCGGTCGGACGGCCGCATGGTCAACGTCACGCTGTGCTTCTCGGCCACCCAGGCGCTGCTCGCCGCCAAGGCCGGCGCCTCCTTCATCTCGCCCTTCGTCGGCCGCATCGACGACAGCGGCTGGGACGGCATGGAGCTGATTGCCGATATCCGCACCATCTACGACAATTATGACTTCCAGACTGAAATCCTGACCGCTTCGGTGCGTACCGTGAACCATGTCAAGCAGGCGGCGCTGATCGGTGCCGATGTCATCACCGCGCCGCCGGCGACGCTCAAGGCGCTGGTCAAGCACCCGCTGACCGACAAGGGCCTGGAACTGTTCCTCGCCGACTGGGCAAAGACCGGGCAGAAGATCGGCTGAAGCGACTGTCCTACGAACAAAAAAGGCCGAGCAATCGGCCTTTTTTTGCAGATTGCGCACTCTGGAAAGACCTAGCTTGCCGCCGGCCTGCCGTGCTTGATCAGATCCTGGGCAATCGACAGCCGCAGCACATCTGCCAGCTCGCGCGCCGCACGGTTCTCGGCGTCGATCTGGGCCCGGTATGACGCGAATTCCTGGCGCGGCCTGTCGTATGACGACGGAATCGAGCGCTTGCCCCTCGCTATGACCGTGCCCGTCTTGGCATCGCTGAGCACATAGTTGGCAGTCAGCGTCACAGTGCCGGCGGTCGGCTCGTCCTCGTCGGTCGTGACCTGCTCGATTGCCGCCGATTCGACGAGTTCGGAGACGCCGAGATCAAGCGAATAGACCGGCGAAGCCGGCTCGCCGGCGCCCTGGCCGAGCGCGAAGATCAAATTGTTGCGGACCTGCTGGGCGTAGCGGGTCTTGACCGGCTTGACCGAGATCGATGCCAGCTCGGCAGCGGCGCCGACCTGCGAGCCGGCGATCAGCGGCGCGCTCGAATAGAGCGGCCGCACCGTGCAGGCGGAAACCAGCGCCACCGAGGCGAGCAGCCCGTAAAGCACGACACGGCGCAGCGTCAGCTCCGCTTTTTTCGGATCAGGCAACGACATTGACGATCCTCTGCGGCACGATGATCACCTTGCGCGGCGCCTTACCTTCGAGCGCTTTCTGCACGAACTCGAGAGCCAGAACCGCTTTTTCGACCGCACCTTGGTCCGCGTCGCGGGCAATTGTCAAATCACCGCGCTTCTTGCCGTTGACCTGGACCGGCAGCACGATCTCGGCGTCGACGACAAGCGAGGCATCGTAGTCCGGCCAGGGCCGTTCGGCGACAAGGTCGGTGCCGCCGAGCGTCTGCCAGCACTCCTCGGCCAGATGCGGCATGACCGGCGCGATCAGGTGCACCAGGATCTCGACGGCCTCACGGCAGGCCGCTTGCAGGGCCGGACCGGCCTTGCCCTCTGCCGCCTCGTTGAGCGGTACGGTCAAGGCATTGGCGAGCTCATAGATGCGGGCGATGGCGCGGTTGAAGGCGAGCTTTTCGATATCCTCGCCGACCAACTTCAGGATCTTGTGCGCGGCCTTGGACACTGTCCCGGCCTCGCCGTCCTTCGCCGCCTCTGGCCGGACTCCGGCGAGCGATTCGGTAGCCGTCGACACCAGGCGCCAGATGCGCTGGATGAAGCGATGCGCGCCGGCCGCACCCTCGTCGGTCCATTCGACATCGCGCTCGGGCGGCGAGTCCGACAGCATGAACCAGCGCGCCGTATCGGCGCCGTAGCCGTCGGTGATCTCTTCCGGACTCACCGTATTCTTCTTCGACTTCGACATTTTTTCGAGCGGACCGATCACCGCCTCTTCGCCGGTGGCGATTTCGAAGGCGCGGCGCTTGCCGTCGGCGTCTTCCAGCCTGACCTCGCTTGGCGCAAGCCAGCGGCCGTTCGAGGCGCCGCCAACCCGATAGGTCTCGTGTACCACCATGCCTTGCGTGAACAGGCCCCTGAACGGCTCGGCGAGATCGACATGGCCGGTCTCGCGCATGGCGCGGGTGAAAAAGCGCGAATAGAGCAAATGCAGGATCGCATGCTCAATACCGCCAATATACTGGTCGACCGGCAGCCATTCAGTCGCGGCCTCGGGATCGGTCGGATCGTTTGCCCACGGCGCGGTGAAGCGCGCGAAATACCACGAAGAATCGACAAATGTGTCCATCGTGTCGGTTTCGCGCCGCGCATCCTTGCCGCAACGCGGGCATTTGACGTGCCGCCATGTCGGATGGCGATCGAGCGGATTGCCCGGCCGGTCGAACTCGATGTCGTCCGGCAGCTTGACCGGCAGGTCGGCTTTCGGCACCGGCACCACGCCGCAATCCTCGCAATGGATCATCGGGATCGGGCAGCCCCAATAGCGCTGGCGCGAAATGCCCCAGTCGCGCAGGCGGAAATTCACCTTGCGCTCGGCCATCGGCCGGTTGCCGATGGTCCTTTGTTCCAGCAGCTTCGCCACCTCGTCGAATGCCTGATCCGGCTTCATGCCGTCGAGGAAGCGCGAATTGATCATCGCGCCATCATCGACGTAAGCCTCGTCGATGACCTGGAAGCTTCCTTGATTCTCGCCTTCCGGCATCACCACCGGAATGACCGGAAGGCCGTATCTGTTGGCGAAGTCGAGGTCGCGCTGGTCATGTGCCGGGCAGCCGAAGATGGCGCCGGTGCCATAGTCCATCAGCACGAAATTGGCGACGTAGACGGGTAGCGTCCACCTCTCGTCGAACGGATGGACGACGCGAGTGCCGGTATCGAAACCCTTCTTCTCGGCCGTCTCCAAGGCCGCCGCCGAAGTGCCCATATGGCGGACTTCGTCGATGAACTTTGCCAGTGCCGGATTGTCTTCGGCGGCCTTTTTGGCCAGCGGATGGTCGGCCGCAATCGCCATGAAGGACGCGCCGAAGATCGTGTCGGGCCTTGTCGTATAGACTTCGAGCTCATGCTCGCCGGCGATTGGCTTGACCAGCGGCCAGCGGATCAGCAGCCCTTCTGAACGGCCGATCCAGTTCGCCTGCATCAGCTTCACTTTTTCCGGCCAGTCGTCGAGCTGATCGAGTGAATCCAGCAGATCCTGCGCATAATCGGTGATCTTGAAGAACCACTGCGTCAGCTCGCGCTGTTCCACCAGCGCGCCTGAGCGCCAGCCGCGTCCGTCGATGACCTGCTCGTTGGCAAGCACCGTCATGTCCTCCGGATCCCAGTTGACCTTGGAGGATTTGCGCGTCACCAGCCCCTTCTCGACGAAATCGAGGAACAGCATCTGCTGGCGGTGATAGTAGTCGACATCGCAGGTGGCGAACTCGCGCGCCCAATCGAGCGACAGGCCCATGACCTTGAGCTGCTCGCGCATGGCGGCGATGTTCTGATAGGTCCAGTCCTTGGGATGGACCTTGTTCTGCATCGCCGCGTTTTCGGCTGGCATGCCAAAGGCGTCCCAGCCCATCGGGTGCAGCACATTGAAACCCTTGGCCCGCTTGTAGCGCGCCACCACATCGCCCATCGTATAGTTGCGGGTATGGCCGATATGGATGCGCCCCGACGGATAGGGGAACATCTCCAGCACGTAGTATTTCGGGCGCGGGTCGTCATTGTCGGCTTCGAACAGCTTCTTGGCGTCCCAGGCCTTCTGCCATTTGGGCTCTGACGCGCGCGGATTGTATCGTTCGGTTGCCATCGGGTGTTTTTCACTTAAAAGCATGCGCGAGCCGCCGGACAATGCCCGGGCGGCTCAGGAAATGTCGTCGCGGTGTTCACCATGGATTGCCGGACCCGTCAACTGCGGCGATCCGGCGAAAAGCCAAACACAGGCAGGATATAGGCATGGCGAGCGCCGCCGAACAGCTTTTCACGGTCAAGGCAAGGATCGCTGCCGCCGAGCACGAGGCAGGCCGTGAGGCCGGAGCGGTGACGCTGGTCGCGGTCTCGAAAACCTTCGACGCCGCCGATATCCGCCCCGTCATCGAGGCCGGCCAGCGCGTCTTCGGCGAAAACCGCGTCCAGGAAGCACAAGCCAAATGGCCGGCACTGCGGACGGCGTTTCCCGACGTCGAGCTGCATCTGATCGGTCCGCTGCAATCGAACAAGGCCAAGGAAGCGGTGGCATTGTTCGACGTCATCGAAACCATCGACCGTGAAAAGATCGCCGCAGAGCTGGCCAAGGAAATCGCCAGGCAGGGCAGGACGCCAAGGCTCTATGTCCAGGTCAACACCGGCTCCGAGCCGCAAAAGGCCGGCATCGAGCCACGCGAGGCTGTCGCCTTCGTCGCCCGCTGCCGCTCGGTTCACGCCCTCGCCATCGAAGGGCTGATGTGCATTCCGCCGGCCGACGAGAACCCCGGTCCGCATTTCGCGCTGCTGGAAAAGCTTGGGCTCGAGGCCTGCGTCGACAAGCTCTCCATGGGCATGTCCGGCGACTACGAAACCGCGATCGCCTTCGGCGCGACCAGTGTCAGGGTTGGATCGGCGATTTTCGGCGCCAGATGAGGCGCAGCCGACCTTAGGCCACAGGCTGACATTGACTAAGCCAGCGTATAGAAACGGAACGTTTCGTTCCTATATGGGTCGAGTTATTCTCAACCCGTCTGGAGCCACCATGCGTTACAATCAACTTGGAAATACGGGGATGTTCGTCTCCGAACTTTGCCTCGGCACGATGACGTTCGGCGCGGCCGGCGAGAATGCCCAATGGGGCCTGATCGCCAGCCTCGACCAGAAGGGCGTCGACGAGATCGTTGCCCGCTCCCTCGCCGCCGGCGTCAATTTCTTCGACACGGCGGATGTCTATTCCTTCGGCGCCTCGGAACGGCTTCTCGGCCAGTCGCTCAGGAACCTTGGCGTCAACCGTCAGGACGTGATCATCGCCACCAAGGTTCATGGCGCCATGGGCGGCGGCCCGAACCAGCGCGGTTCCTCGCGCGGCCACATCATGGATTCGGTCGAGAGCAGCCTCGAGCGGCTACAGCTCGATCACATCGATCTCTACCAGCTGCACGGCACCGACACGGTGACGCCGATCGACGAAACGCTGCGGGCGCTCGACGACCTGGTTGCCGCCGGCAAGGTCCGCTATGTCGGCGTCTCGAACTGGCAGGCCTGGCGCATCGCCAAGGCGCTGGGTATTGCGGAGCGCAAAGGCTTTGCCCGCTTCGAGACCGTGCAGTCGTATTATTCGATCGCCGGCCGCGATCTCGAGCGCGAAATCGTGCCGCTGCTCAACGAGGAGAAACTCGGGCTGATGGTCTGGTCGCCGATGGCTGGCGGCCTGCTCTCCGGCAAATACGGACCGGGCGCCCCCGGCAATGGCGAGGGCCGTCGCGCCAGCTTCAATTTCCCGCCGGTCAATGAGGACCGTGCCTGGGCAGCGGTCGCTGTCATGCGCGAGATCGCTGTCAAGCACGGCGTCAGCGTCGCCACGGTGGCGCTCGGCTATGTCCTGGCCAAGCCATTCGTGATGAGCGTCATCATCGGCGCCAGCCGCATGGAGCAGCTGGAACAGAACCTTGCAGCCACCGAGTTGCAGCTCGATGCCGATGATCTTGTTCGCCTCGACGAAGTCAGTGCCCTGCCCGCCGAATACCCGGGCTGGATGCTGGAGCGTCAGGCGGCCGGCCGGCGGCCGGCGCCCTTTGTGCCGAAAAAGTAGTTCAATTTACCTTCGATTTGATGCTTCGGGAGCCGGCAGGCTCCCTATCTTTTTTTGGGCTCAAGTCAGCCGAACAGTCTCGACCAAAAAGTCCAAAAACGCCCGCACCCGCGCCGGCAGATACTTGCCTTGGCCGACATAGACGGCGTGGGTGAGTTCCTCGTCGCCGGGATTGAAATCTTCCAGCAGCGGCAGAAGCCGGCCGGCGGCAATGTCGGCCTCCACATGCCAGCGTGCCAGCCGGGCGATGCCCGCCCCCGAGAGCGCCATCAGCCGCATCGCCTCGCCGTCGCTGACCAGCGTATTTCCGATGATCGACAGGGTGATCGGTTTGCCGGCCGCGTCGATAAAAGGCCAGCCCTCGAGGTGACGAACGAAACGGAATCCCATCCGGTTGTGACGATCGAGGTCGGCGGGCGTCTTGGGCGTGCCACGCGCTTCGAGATACGATGGCGCCGCAACGACGACCACCCGGCTCTGCCCGAGCTTGCGCGCCACCAGCCGTGATTCGCCAAGCGGCCCGGCGCGGATGGCGACGTCAGCGCGCTCCTCCATCAGGTCGATGACATCGTCGGTCAACACCAGATCGACCGAGATTTCGGGGTAGCGCTCTAGGAAACGCGGCAAAAGCGGGATCAGCCGATGCTGCCCGAAAGGCACGTAGCTGTTGATCCGCAGCCGGCCACGCGGCGCGGCACCCGCCGCTGCCTCGCGCTCGGCCGCCGCCATGTCGGCAAGGACGCGCACGCCGCTGTCGAAGAACGCCGCCCCCTCCGGCGTCAGTTGCAGCTTGCGCGTCGAACGGCTGACCAGCCGCGCACCAAGCCGCGCCTCCAGCCGCGCGATCAGCTTGCTCACCGCCGACGGCGTCATCCGCAACGCGCGGGCAGCGGCTGAAAAGCTGCCCGCCTCGACGACGCGGACGAACACTTCGATCTCGCCGGAGCGATTGATGTCGGGCCTGGCCATTGGTGAATCTATTTCACAGACGATGTGCCCGATGCAAGGCTGGTTCACAGCACATCGCGGCACGATCTTCCGGATCGGGGCGTGGGAGGACACGGCGCCCGTCGTCAAAACTGGTCGTCATCGAAGTGGGAACCGCCATGCCCCTTGCTCTTTACGCTCTTGCCGCCGGTGCCTTTGGCATCGGCGTCACCGAATTCGTCATCATGGGCCTGCTGCTCGACGTCAGCACCGATCTCGGCGTCTCGATCTCAGCTTCCGGCCAGCTGATTTCTGGCTATGCGCTGGGCGTCGTCATCGGCGCGCCGCTGCTGACGATCGCGACCGGCCGTTGGCCGCGCAAGACCGTGCTTCTGGCGCTGATGGCGATCTTCACGCTGGGCAACCTCGCTTGTGCGCTTGCCCCAGACTACTGGACGCTGATGGGTGCGCGCGTACTGACCGCCTTCGCCCACGGTACCTTCTTCGGCGTCGGCTCGGTCGTGGCGACCGGACTGGTGGCGCCCAACAAGAAAGCCTCGGCGATCGCCCTGATGTTCACCGGCCTGACCATCGCCAACATCCTCGGCGTGCCCTTCGGCACATGGCTCGGCCAAGCCTTCGGCTGGCGCGCGACCTTCTGGGCGGTGACCCTGGTCGGCATCGCCGCCTTTACCATCATTCTGCTGCTGGTGCCGCGCAGCCGAACAGAGCCTGAGAAGAGCAATTTGCGCGCCGATCTCGCCTTGCTCGGCCGCGCGCCGGTCCTGCTTGGCTTTGCCACCACCGTGCTTGGCTATGCCGGCGTCTTCGCCGTCTTCACCTACATCGCCCCGTTGCTGACCGAGATCACCGGTTTTGACGAGACAGCGGTGTCGCCGATCCTGCTGGTCTTCGGCGGCGGCCTCATCGCCGGCAACCTCGCCGGCGGCAAGTTCGCCGATCGCTGGCTGGTACCGTCCGTTCTCGGCAGTCTCGTCGTGCTGGCGCTGGTGCTCGGCACCATGACCTTCGCCCTGCACAGCCAGGTCATGGCCGTTATCTATGTCGGCCTGCTCGGCGCCGCCGCCTTCGCCACCGTCGCGCCGCTACAGTTATGGGTGTTGCAGAAGGCGCAAGGCGCCGGCCAGAGCCTAGCTTCATCCTTCAACATCGCCGCCTTCAACCTCGGCAATGCGGCCGGCGCCTGGCTCGGCGGCGTGGTCATCGCCCATGGTCCCGGCCTCGGTGCCGTCACCTGGGTCGCGGCGCTGTTGCCACTTTCAGCGCTTGCCGTAGCGGCGTTTGCGCTGCGTCTCGACCGAGATCCTGTCCTCGCTACACCGGAAATCGCGCGGTCATAGAACGCAAACCTCAGCCAATCTTTGAAACAGCCATCCTTCCACAAGGAGCAAACCCATGGATTATCGAAATCTTGGCGCATCAGGCCTGAAGGTCCCGGTGCTCTCGTTCGGCGCTGGAACCTTCGGCGGTTCAGGCCCGCTGTTCGGTGCCTGGGGCAACAGCGATGCGGCGGAAGCACGGCGGCTGGTCGACATCTGCCTTGAGGCCGGCGTCAACCTGTTCGACACCGCCGATGTCTATTCGAATGGCGCTTCCGAACAAGTGCTCGGCGCTGCCATCAAGGGCCGCCGCGACGCCGTGCTGATCTCGACCAAGACCTCGCTGCCGATGGGCGACGGTCCCAACGATGCCGGCTCGTCACGTTCACGCCTGATCAAGGCCGTCGAAGACGCGCTGAAGCGTCTTGGCACCGATTACATCGACCTGCTGCAACTGCACGCCTTCGACGCCGCAACACCGATCGAGGAGGTGCTGTCGACGCTGGACAGTCTCGTGCGCGCCGGCAAGCTGCGTTATGTCGGCGTCTCCAATTTTTCCGGCTGGCAAGTGATGAAGTCGCTCGGCCTGGCGGATAGACATGGCTATCCCCGATACGTCGCCCATCAGGTCTATTACTCGCTGGTCGGACGCGATTATGAATGGGAGTTGATACCGCTCGGCCTCGACCAGGGCGTCGGTGCGCTGGTGTGGAGCCCACTCGGCTGGGGCCGCCTGACCGGCAAGATCCGCCGTGGCCAGAAGCTGCCTGAGAAAAGCCGGCTGCACGACACGGCAAGCTTCGGACCGCCCGTCGAGGATGAGCATCTCTATCGGGTCGTCGACGCGCTTGATGTTGTCGCCGAGGAAACCGGCAAGACCATACCGCAGATCGCCATCAATTGGCTGCTGCAGCGGCCGACCGTCGCCTCCGTCATCATTGGCGCGCGCAACGAGGAGCAGTTGCGCCAGAATCTCGGCGCCGTCGGCTGGTCCTTGACAGCCGAGCAGATGAAGAAGCTCGACACGGCAAGTGAGGTCACCGCACCCTATCCGTATTTTCCCTATCGCCGGCAGGAGGGTTTTGCCCGGCTGAACCCGCCCGCAGTCTGACGCTCCAAAAGCTGGGCGGCGGCTCCCAGACTGCCGCCCGCCCGGCTAATGCAGAACGAACTCGCCGTCGACCTTGCGCCATTCGTTCGGCGCGATCAGCTTCTGGTGCGTGTAGCTGACCGAATGCAGCGGGCCTTCGAGCTTGGCCTTCCAGAACTCGATGAAGCGGATCAGCACGGGAAATTTCGGGGCGATGTCGTAATCCTGCCAGATGAAGCTCTGCAGCAGATGCGGATGATCTGGGAAGTGATAAAGAATCTTGGCCGTGGTCAAGCCATAGCCCTTGAGCATCAGGTCCATTTCTGAATGGTCGCGCATTGCCGGTCCCCTGGTTGATTCTCCTTCCTCCCAGCCTGAAATTGTGCACCCCATTTGCTTATTCGTCTATTGATATTTCTGCGATCAAACCAGATTCCTCCCGCAAAAACATGCGCTTAGCAGCCGCCTCACGAGAGTGCTGACACCGCCCGGCAAGGCACCTGCGGCATCCCGCCGCGCGAATCCAACGTCTAATGTTGCCGTCACCGCCGAACTGTTAATAATGCGCGCGAATTCGCGGCCGCATCGCCGCGATCCTGCCGGCGGTCAAGCCGGCGGTTTGGTTTTGGGGAGGAAGGCGAAGAAATGTCCGATGTTCATGTCCATCGCGTCCAGCCGGCGTGGAAGAAGAACGCGCTGATTGACAATGACACCTACCTGAAATGGTACGCCGACAGCGTCAAGAACCCGGACAAGTTCTGGGGCAAGCACGGCAAGCGCATCGACTGGTTCAAGCCCTACAGCAAGGTCAAGAACACGTCCTTCGACGGCAAGGTTTCGATCAAATGGTTCGAGGATGGCCAGACAAACGTTTCGTGGAACTGCATCGACCGGCATCTGAAGAAGCGCGGCGAACAGACCGCCATCATCTGGGAAGGCGACAATCCCTACGACGACAGGAAGATCACCTATAACGAACTTCACGCACGTGTCTGCCGCCTCGCCAATGTGATGAAGAAGCACGGCGTCAAGAAGGGCGACCGCGTCACCATCTACATGCCGATGATCCCGGAGGCCGCTTATGCGATGCTCGCCTGCACGCGCATCGGCGCCATTCATTCGGTTGTCTTCGGCGGCTTTTCGCCGGATGCGCTGGCCGGACGCATCGACGACTGCAAGTCGACCTTCGTCATCACCGCCGACGAAGGCCTGCGCGGCGGCAAGACTATCCCGCTGAAGGAGAACACCGACAAGGCGATCGAGATCGCCGCCAAGGCCGGAACGAAAGTCGAAAAGGTCTTGGTCGTGCGCCGCACCGGCGGCAAGACCGGCTGGGCCGCCGGGCGCGACGTCTGGTACCATGACGAGGTCGCCACGGTTAAGGCCGAATGCAAGCCCGAGAAGATGAACGCCGAGGACCCGCTGTTCATCCTCTACACATCCGGCTCGACCGGCAAGCCGAAGGGCGTGCTGCACACCACCGCCGGCTATCTCGTCTATGTCTCGATGACCCACCAATATGTCTTCGACTATCATGAGGGCGATATCTACTGGTGCACCGCCGATGTCGGCTGGGTCACCGGCCACAGCTATATCGTCTACGGGCCGCTCGCCAACGGCGCCACCACGCTGATGTTCGAAGGCGTGCCGAACTACCCGTCGCAGTCGCGTTTCTGGGACGTGATCGACAAGCACAAGGTCAACATCTTCTACACGGCGCCGACGGCGCTGCGCGCGCTGATGGGCGCCGGCGATGCCCATGTCACCAAAACGTCGCGCAAGTCGCTGCGCGTGCTCGGCACCGTCGGCGAGCCGATCAATCCGGAAGCCTGGAAGTGGTATTTCAACGTCGTCGGCAACGGCAAGGTGCCGATCGTCGACACCTGGTGGCAGACCGAGACCGGCGGCATCATGATCACGCCGGTTCCGGGCGCCACCCACCTCAAGGCGGGTTCGGCGACGCGGCCCTTCTTTGGCGTCAAGCCGCAGCTGGTCGACGCCGACGGCAAGGTACTGGAAGGCGAAGCCAGCGGCAATCTTTGCATTGCCGACTCATGGCCGGGCCAGATGCGCACCGTCTATGGCGATCACGACCGCTTCGTGCAGACCTATTTCTCGACCTACAAGGGCAGGTACTTCACCGGCGACGGCTGCCGCCGCGATGCTGACGGCTACTACTGGATCACCGGCCGCGTCGATGACGTCATCAACGTCTCCGGCCACCGCATGGGCACCGCCGAGGTCGAATCGGCGCTGGTTTCGCATGAGAAGGTCTCGGAGGCCGCCGTCGTCGGCTACCCGCACGATATCAAGGGCCAGGGCATCTACTGCTATGTCACGCTGATGGCCGGCGAGACGCCAAGCGAGGAATTGCGCCAGGAGCTCGTCGCCCATGTCCGCAAGGAGATCGGCGCCATCGCTTCGCCCGACAAGATCCAGTTCGCGCCCGGCCTGCCGAAGACCCGTTCCGGCAAGATCATGCGGCGCATCCTGCGCAAGATCGCCGAGGATGATTTTGCCGCGCTCGGCGACACCTCGACGCTCGCCGACCCGGCAGTCGTCGACGACCTGATCGCCAACCGGCAAAACAAGAAGGGCTGATGCAACCCGCATTGGGCGCCGTCACCGAGCTTTGGCGCTATCCCGCGAGCTCGCTCGCCGGCGAGTTTCAGGAGGCGATCTCCGTCGACTGGTATACCGTCGAAGGCGACCGCCTGTTTGGTCTTGTCGATACCTCGACCGATGAAATCGCGCGGCCCGACCGCGAAGCGAAATGGCACAAGGTGCCCCGCATCCGCACCCGGCTGTCGCAGGCCGGCAGGCTGGAGGTCGCCATCCCCGACGGACGCTGGCTTTCGGCACCTGGCGCGCAAAGTGATCGCGCGGTTTCCGCGTATCTCGGCTTTGCGGCTTCCATCCGGCCGTTCCGCCGGGAAAATGCGGCTCCGGATTACCTCGGCCCCCTGCTGACGGAACGCTACGTCAAAACCCCTATTCATCTGCTGACCACCGCCTCACTGGCGCGTTTGAAAGTGCTGCATCCAGAGGGCGCCGCCGACGCGCGCCGCTTCCGCCCCAACATCGTCGTCGATATGCCAGAGGTCGAGGGGTCGTTCCCCGAGACGGAATGGATCGGGTGCAAGCTGGCAATCGGCGACCTGCTCCTGACCATCTCCGAGCCGTGCCGCCGCTGCGGCTTCACCATCATTGGCCAGGACGGGTTCGATCACGACCCGGCAATCCTGCGCAGCCTGGTCCGCCACAACGCCCATAACCTCGGCGTCTACTGCACCGTCGACCGACCGGCCCGCGTCGAGATCGGCGCCACGATGCGCCTCCTGTAGCTATCGATACAAATCCGCCCGCGTCGGCGGCAGGCCGCTCGGGCCGCGCGCGCGCCTGGTGACAACGGTCTGGAAGACCTGCGCCGAGGCGCGTTCGAAGGTGATCGAGCAACCGGTCAGATAAAGCAGCCAGAGCCGCGCCTTGGCTTCGCCGACCTCGGCGATGGCTTCGTCGAAGCGTGCGTGGAGACGCTCTGCCCATAGCCTGCAGGTGCGCGCATAGTGCTCGCGCAAGTTTTCGACGTCGTAGACGAGGAAGCCGTGCGCCTCGAGATTGCCGAGCGTCATGCCGATCGTATCGAGTTCGCCGCCCGGAAAAATGTATTTGATCAGCGCCTTGAATTCCGGCCCCTTGCGCAGCGTCTTCTTCAAGCTGCCCTTGTCGCGCCGGGTGATGGCGTGGTGCAGATAGATGCCGCCGGGCTTGAGCAGGCGATGGATCCTCGAGAAATAGGCCGCATGGTTGGCAAGCCCCAGATGCTCGAACATGCCGATCGAGGAGATCTTGTCGAAGGAGCCGGACAGCTCGGCATAGGACTTGATCTCGATGGTGATGCGGTCCTCCAGCCCGGCGGCGCGGATGCGTTCACGGGCGAGTTCGGTCTGTGCTTCCGATAGCGAAACGCCGTGGCCGACGACGCCATAATTCTTCACCGCATGGATGAGCATCGCTCCCCAGCCGCAGCCGATGTCGAGCAATCTGTCGCCGGGCTTCAGGCGAAGCTTGCGGCAGATATGGTCGAGCTTGTCTCTCTGGGCCTGATCGATATCGTTGGCGAAATCCTTGAAGTAGCCGCAGCTATAGACCATGCGCTCGTCGAGGAAGAGCCGGTAGAATGCGTTGGAAATGTCGTAATGATGCTGGATCGCCTCCTTGCTCGAACCGCTGACGAAAGGATTGCGGCCGGAAAGATCGGTTCGCGTCGTCATCTGTTTTCGCGAAAACAGCACCGCCGGCAGGTCGCGCAGGATCGCCAGCTTCGGCAATGTCTTGAGCTTCGTCCTGAGCTTGCCGTGCGTGGGCAAGGCGTAGAAATCGAACAGCGATCCGTCTTCGACGTCGACCGCCTTGGCAATCCACATCTCGATCAGCGTCGATAAAGAGGGCCGACGTACGATCTGCCAGACGATGTCCTGGTCGTTGATAGTGAGCACCGGGCCGGTAGCCGGGCCGATCCGCTCGCCTGTCCACAGCCTCACCGCGAAACCCGGCTTCAGCGTTTCGATGACCGTCCGAACAATCCGGGCCGCTCTCTCGGCTGCCTCCATCCCCGTCCTCCCTTACCCGGCAAATAACGGCCCGGAACAATCGCGGCTCGATCTTGCCTGCCCGATCGGCCGGCCGCAAGCCGCCCGAGTGCACAAGCACGCTTGTTCAGGATTTTCGAGTGCCGCGCCTTGCCATTTGCCGGATGACACCCCATCATGAGGAAGTGTTCAACAAATCGAAAGGAGGTGATCCGATGTCGAGTGATTTCGTTTTCCAGAACGTGGCCTCAGCGGATCGCACTTTCGGGAAGCAGTCTTCCCGTTAAGGCGCGAGATGCGCGGCTGGCGACCAACCGTCGCCGCCAGGAGCCGCGCCATGGACGGAAACACGGAAGGCCGCCGACTTCGCGAGAAGCGGCGGCCTTTTCCTTTTTGGGCTGTTGTCCCTTATTTGGTTACGGTCAACATCTCGACGTTGCGGGCTATGTCCTGGAAAGCCTGGTTGAGTTCGGTTCCATTGGCAGCTTGGTAGAAGTGCTTGATCTTGGCGGTGTCCGGGCTCGCGCAATCCTGGAGCGTGGCCTTGGCATTCGTTTCGTTTAGGTCAAACCCAATAGTGAAGATCTCGATGCCGTTGTCGCGCATGGCAGCGCAAAGTTTCTTGGCGGCCGTGCGGGTCGGCTCCTTGCCGGCGTCATTGTAGACGTCGCTCACCGTGCTCGCATCGAAGTAGGACAGGTTGAATTCGCCGTCGGTCATCAGGATCGCGATTTTGGCGACCTTTCTTGGATCCATCTTGGCTGGCCGCTGCGAAGTCCTCATGATGCCCCCCCAGTTCTCCGAGAGCATGTACCAGGTCCACTGCACGCCGATATGGCCGGCAGTGCCGCCGGAGGCGACGAAATTCTTGATGACAGTCTTGAGCGCCGTCGCATCCGCCGTCAGCGGCATCAGCGTGGCGGCCGGGCAGGCGGCGGTGCCGGTTTGCCAGGCGAAGGACGACAGCAGGTAGTCGCGGTTGACCATGCTGGCGCCGGGGCCTGCGTCCGAATATTGGTAGGTCCCCTTGCGTTCGGTGGCGCAATTGTCAGGACGGATGAGCCCCGAGACATACTGCACAGCGTCATTGGCCGGCGCCTGTTTGCGTTGGCTGGCGGTGGTTTCCACATAGACGCTGCTGGCGGCAAGTGTACCGGCATTCACCGAATTGGCATAAGGTACGATGGCAACCCGCACGCGCGGTTTGGAGGTGTCCTGACCGCCCAGAAAACTGTCGACGGCATTCGCCGCAGCCGTCCGCAGATCGATGATTTTCTGGCCTGCCATCGAGCCGGTCACATCGAGCATCATCGCGACTTCGATCTGCTTGTCCGAATAGAGAGCCGTCGTCGATGCGGGAACGCGCTGCATGCTACCCGTGCTGAAAAGCGGGAAATAATAGCTGACATTGACATGAACGTCCGCCTGAACGGTCCTGGCGGTCTGGTCGACGGTCAGTTTGTCGAGAACGATCTGATTGTCCTGCAGGATACCCGCCGTGCTGTTGGCATCGAGAAAGGCCTGCACCGATTTGCTGGCTTCGGCCTCGCTGATGACGCCGGTCGTCAGGTCGCGGGCCGTCGAGGTGACCGCAGCGTCGACGACGCCTTGCAGGCTCGATTTCACATTGTAGAGTTGGGATACGTTGACGGCAAAGCCGACACTCAGCGCCAGTACTGAGCCGATTATACCAAACAGGACCGCGAAATTTCCGCTGCGATCCCCGGCAAAGCCGCCGATCGCCTGAACAAGACCCCCGAAACGCCGCATTCCTTCCGCCTCCATTCGCTACAGCCTGCAGCTGTCCGAACGCGCATTGCAGGAATCCGGCCGGATCGCGCCGCCGGGCGCGGGAAAGCGAGCGGCCCCCGCTCAGGCCATTGTTTCCAAACGGTTTCGAGCGGCGACAAGGTAAACAGCGGGTAAACGAAAGCCGCGTCGGCACGGCTTTGTTCAAAAAGCGCTTACCAAGATTCGGGCTCGCAATTCGAGACGGCTGGACTTCGTCCCAATCCGGTACAGACGAGATGTATCGAACAGGATCAGTGCTGCCGCAGTGGCGGCAGGTGGAAATCCGGACTGCGAATGTGTCCGAAGATCAGGCCAGCATCCGTGCGCTGACGGTCTTGTCGACGCCGCGATAGGGCGGCTTGAACAGATTGCCTTCCTGCTCGTGGGTCCAGACCTTGAACAGGCTGAGCCGATGCGGGCCGAAACTGTGCAGCAGCGGCACGTCGGTGGCGTCGCGGCCGCGGGCTATGACGACGCGGCCGATCCTCGGCACATTGTGGCGAGGATCGAAGGTGTACCATCTGCCGTCGAGGAACACTTCCACCCAGGCCGAGAAATCCATCGGCGCCGGATCGGCGGGCACGCCGATATCGCCGAGATAGCCGTTCACGTAGCGGGCCGGGATGTTCATGCAGCGGCAGAGCGTGATCGCCAGATGGGCAAAGTCGCGGCAGACGCCGACGCGCTCCTCATGCGCCTGCGCCGCCGTGCGGGTCGAGCGCGCATAGCCGTAGCCGAAGGACAGGCGGTTGTGGACATAGTCGACGATCGCCTGCACCCGCGCCCAGCCCGGCGGAAGCTGGCCGAAAAGTTGCCAGGCCAGGTCGCCGAGATGGTCGGTCTCGCAGTAACGGCTGCCGAGCAGATAGCCGAGCACCTCGTCCGGCAATTCGGCAACCGGGACTTCCCCGGCCAGCGTGCTGACTTCGTCCATCTCGCCGCTGTCCTCGACCACCGCGTCATAAAGGATGCGAAAGCTTCCGGCCGGAGCCGTGAAGCGGCGGCAGCTATTGCCGAAAAGATCGTGGTAGACCCTGGTCGGAACCGACGGCGACGTCAGCACGCGCGTCTGCCGCTTGATGTCGGCCTGGCGATCCCGATGGATCTCGAGCAGCGAAACAATCGGCGTGGCTGCAGCGCATTCAATGGCAATTTCATAGCCGAGCCTGATCAGCATCGCCGTCCCCCTACGATCGTCATGGAAGATAGTGGTGGTCAACGCAGGAGAGTGTGCGGCGGTTCCTTGCAAACGTCGAAAACGACGCCTCGCGGCTTCCCATACGGACGCGGCAACGTTACGGTCGATCGACACGCGTCTTTTGACATAATCCCTCCAAGATGACCCGGGAAAGCCGATGTTCGCAGGCAGAAAATTCGCGGCCTTACTGTTCGATATGGACGGCACGATTCTCAATTCGATCGCCGCGGCGGAAAGGGTCTGGGCAGCGTGGGCGCATCGGCAAGGTCTTGACGTCGCCGCATTCCTGCCGACCATCCACGGCGTGCGGGCGATCGAGACCATCGGCCGGCTGGAGCTCCCAGGCGTCGATCCTGCCCGCGAAGCCGAATCGCTTTTGCAGGCCGAGGCGGCCGATGTCGAGGGCATTCGCCCGATTGCCGGCGCCGCGGCCTTCTTGGCGTCGCTGCCGCCTGGAAGCTGGGCGATCGCCACTTCGGCACCGCGCGAACTTGCCTTGCTGCGCCTGCAGGCCGCCGGCATTCCGGCTCCCGCCGTGATCGTCGCGGCGGAGGACGTGGCTCGCGGCAAGCCGGCGCCCGACTGCTTCCGGCTGGCGGCCGCACGGCTCGGCGTCGATGTGCGCGACTGCCTCGTCTTCGAGGACGCGCCGGCCGGCATAGCGGCAGCCGAAGCCGCGGGCGCTGCAATCGTGGTGATCAGCGCCACGCACCGGCATCCGTTGCAGACGCCGCATGCCGCCATCACCGGCTATGGCGCGATCGGCATCGCCGTCGATGACAACGGCTGGATTGCCATCGAAGCGGAACGGACCGCACAGCCTGCTTAACTAGCATCCTGCTTGCGCTAAAAGTCGCTGGTCAGGCCCTTGACCTCCCAGTCGCCATAGCGGCCAGGCTCCTTGCCGCCGCGCCCGCCGATCTCCCTCGGCAGCGTGGCTTCCTGCTCGCGATATTTCTCCCGCCGGGCCTCGGCCTCGACCAAGGCGCGCCTGGCTGCCGGGGTCAGCGGCTTTTGCGGCGAGCCGTTAGCATGCGTTTGGCTGGTTTTGTCGATCATGCGATCTTCCGCTAGATTGAAACAGGCCCGATTGAAACGGGAACGGCTGTTTCCCATCATATAGCGATGCGCCCACAAGGATCGACCCCTTTGTTGGGCCCAAATGGAGCAGACGATGAACACCCTTCGCACCGCCATGCTTTTGGCCGCAATGACGGCCCTGTTCATGGGCGTCGGCTATCTGGTCGGCGGATCCGGCGGCATGATGATCGCCTTGCTGATTGCCGCCGGCACCAATTTGTTCAGCTATTGGAACGCCGACAAGATGGTGCTGTCGATGCACCGTGCGATCGAAGTCGACGAACGCAACGCGCCTGAATATTACGCCATCGTGCAGGGTCTCGCCCAACGTGCCGGCCTGCCGATGCCGAGAACCTATCTCATCGACAATCCGCAGCCCAATGCCTTCGCCACCGGCCGCAATCCGCAAAATGCCGCTGTCGCCGCCAGCACCGGCCTGCTCGAGCGGCTATCGCATGAAGAAGTCGCGGCGGTGATGGCGCACGAGCTCGCCCATGTGCAGCACCGCGACACGCTGACCATGACGATCGTCGCCACCTTTGCCGGCGCAATTTCGATGCTCGGCAATTTCGCCTTCTTTTTCGGCGGCAACCGCGACAACAACAATTCCTTCGGCATCGTCGGCGTGCTGGTGGCAATGATCGTCGCGCCTTTGGCCGCCATGATCGTGCAGATGGCGGTGAGCCGCACCCGCGAATATGAGGCCGACCGGCGCGGTGCCGAAATCTGTGGACACCCGCTGTGGCTCGCCTCGGCGCTTGACAAGATCGCGCGGGGCGCCGAACGCATCCGCAACCCGGATGCCGAGCGCAATCCGGCAACCGCCCATCTCTTCATCATCAATCCTCTTTCCGGCGAGCGTATGGACAGTTTGTTTTCCACTCACCCGAGCACAGAAAACCGCATCGCCGCGTTGCAGAGGATGGCGAGCGAAATGGCCGGCGCACCCGAAGCGGCCGCGACGCCAAGGCCGGCGCCGGAAGCGACCGGGCAGCCGTCTGGTCCGTGGGACAGGGCCGCGCGGCCCGAGAGGCCGGCTGAGCCGGCCAAGCCGAGACCCAATCCCTGGGGACGCAATCCGACCGGCCCCAAAGGTCCGTGGTCGTGACGAGCGCGACAGACAAAAAAGGCGGGATCTCGCTGGCGGAAATGCGCGATCTTTGTGCAAGGCACTGGAACCCTATCGGCATACCGATGGCGAGCATAGCAACATCAAGTGACCTGGGCTTTCGCCCACTTCCTGAAGATGAATATGACACCTATCTCCGCCACATCGTCCGACTTGTCGGGGATGGTGCATCTCCAAAGCAAGTCGCGGACTATGTCGGCACGGTTGAGAAAGACTACATTCAGGTGATCTCACCCCTAGGAAGTAAAGAAGATTTTGTCAGCGCCATATTTAAACTAGTCAACCGATCGCCGACACAATGAGGCCAACTCACAGTGAGGCTTCAGAAGCTCGCGGTCTCGCCGCGCGCAAGGCAGCCGCGCGGCTGCTTGCCGCTGTCATCGACGCGAGGACGCCGCTCGACGGGCTGACCGACCATGAGAACGGCCATCCACAATACAAGGCGCTCGACCTGCGCGACCGCGCTTTGGTGCGCGCCACTCTGGTCACCGCCCTGCGCTACCGCATGACCATATCAGGCCTTCTGGCCCGTCGCCTGGAAAAGCCGCTACCGCCCAACGCCACGGCGCTTTCGCACATTTTGCATGTGGCGGCAGCGCAGATCCTGTTCCTCGATGTTCCCGACAGCGCCGCCGTCGACCTCGCCGTGACACACGCCAAGTCCGATCCGCGCACGGCGCGCTTTTCCGGCCTCGTCAACGGCGTGCTGCGCACGCTGGCGCGGGCCAAGCAGGACGAGCTCGCCGCAGCACTTGCCGCTACCGACGAGGCGCCAAAATGGTTTTCCGACCGTTTGAAAACAGTCTACGGCCTCGACAAGGCCAGGCAGATACTGCTCGCCCATCGCCATGAGGCACCGGTCGATTTCTCGGTCAAGTCGGACCCGGCGCTGTGGGCCGAACGGCTCGGCGGCTTTGTCCTGCCGACCGGCACGGTGCGGGTGGAAAAGCTCAGCGCTTCCGTGACCGAACTGCCCGGCTTTGGGGAAGGCGCCTGGTGGGTTCAGGATGCAGCGGCCAGCCTGCCGGCCCGGCTGTTCGGCGACATCAATGGTTTGCGAATCGCCGACCTCTGTGCCGCGCCGGGCGGCAAGACCGCCCAGCTGATCCTCGCCGACGCCCACGTCACCGCGCTCGACATGTCCAAAACGCGGCTGGCACGGCTGACGCAGAACCTCGAACGGCTCGGTCTGGCCGCCGAGATCGTCCAGGCCGATCTGCTCAAATACGAGCCGAAGGACCTCTTCGATGCGGTCCTCCTCGACGCACCTTGCTCTTCGACCGGCACGGTGCGGCGGCATCCCGACGTCCCCTGGACGAAGACGGCGGCCGACGTCGAAAAACTGGCCAACCTGCAACGCCGGCTGCTTGCCCGCGCCGTCACCCTGGTCAAGCCTGGTGGACGCATCGTCTTTTCCAACTGTTCGCTCGATCCACTGGAAGGCGAAGAGCTCTATCGCGACTTTCTCGCCGGCAATGCGGAGATTGTCGACGACCCGCTTCGGCCGGGTGAGATCGCCGGCATCGACCCGTTTCTGACGCCGCAAGGCACGTTGCGCACCACGCCTGCCGATCTGGAGCTAGGCTCGCCGGGCCGCTCCGGGCTGGACGGCTTCTTCGCCGCCCGCATGCGCAGAGCCGGCTAAGGGCCGATCTTGAAGCGCCGTCCGGCTTCTTGGGGCGAGGAGGCATGGAAAACAGGCTGAACGGCCCCACTGCCGCGGAATTCGCCTTCGCACAAGTTCTTGAATCATATAAACTTGTGCCTGGGTGAGGACGATCAGGAGGGGTTTTGGCAATCGCTGCCGGTAACACGACGCGTCTGTGGACGCTTGTCGCGAGGGAGTTCTGGCGCAAGACGCGCCGGCGCTTGCGCGCCGGGCCACTCTATCGCTGGCGCTACTCAGGCCGCACGCCGGAGCGCGTCCTGATCGCCCCACCGGACCTGCGGCTCGCCGATCCTCAGATCGCGCTCGAGATCTATTACAGCCGCTATCCGCTTTCGGGGCATCTGGTCGAGACCGGCGGCAAATCGCCCTTCCAGATCGACGTGCCCAATCCCGGCTGGCAAAAAACGCTGCATGGCTTTCGCTGGCTGCGGCATATGCGTGCCGCCGGCACCGAGCTAGCCGCCGCCAACGCGCGGGCGTTGGTTTCCGACTGGATTGCAATCCATGGCAGCCATATTTCCGGCGTCGCCTGGGAGCCCGGCACGACGGCCAAGCGTGTCATTGCCTGGCTGCAGCATTCCTCGATCGTGTTGCAGGGCGCCGAATTTCCGTTCTACCGCGCGTTCTTGAAATCGCTCGCCGTCCAGATCCGCTATCTGCGCGCCATGGTGCGCGAGATGCCGGACGGCAAGGACCGGCTGCGCGCCCGCATTGCGCTGGCCTTTGCCGCTTTGTCGCTGCCGGCGCCGGCCTCGGCGCTACGCGGTGCTACCCGCAATCTCGCCGAGGAGCTCGACCGCCAGATCCTGCCTGACGGCGGCCATATCTCGCGCAATCCGATGGCCGTGCTTGAAATCCTCGCCGACCTTCTGCCGTTGCGCCAGACATACGCCAATCAGGCCGAGACACCGCCGGCCGCCCTGATCGGCGCAATCGACCGGATGCTGCCGGCATTGCGCTTCTTTCGCCATCAGGACGGCAGCCTTGCCCGCTTCAACGGCATGGGCGCCACCATTCACGACCGTATCGCCAGCATCCTGCATCACGACGACACCGCCGGCGCACCGTTGCTGCACGCGCCGCATTCGGGTTATGAGCGCCTGTCGATGGGCGGTGTCACTGTGATCGCCGATACCGGCCCGCCGCCCCCTGTCGACGTATCCAATGCCGCTCACGCCGGATGCCTCGCCTTCGAATTGTCGTCGGGCCGCCAGCACTATATCGTCAACGCCGGAATAGACACTTATGGCGCCGCCGAGTTCCGGCCGCTTGCCCGCGCCACCGCCGCCCACTCGACCGCCACCATCAACGACACGTCGTCGGCGCGCTTCAATCACTCCTTGCGCGTCAACGACCTGCTCGGCACGCCTTTGATCGGCGGGCCGCAGCATGTGCCTTGCAAGCGCACCGACCAGAAGGGCAGCCAGGGCTTCATCGCCCGCCATGACGGCTATGCAGCGCGCTTCGGCTTCCTGCATGAGCGCGAGCTGAAATTATCGACCGAAGGCAATGTGTTTGCCGGCAGGGACCGTTTCCTGCGCCCGGGCGGCGCTTCTATCCGCAACAATGGCCGTGACTTCGTCACGGTGCGTTTCCATGTCCATCCCGATATTAGCCTGCTCCAGGATGAGCATGACCGTCTGGTGCTGGCCGCCGACCATGCCGACACCTGGGTGTTTACCTCTACCGAAGTGGTGCCCGAGGTCGAGGAATCGATCTATTTCGCAGGGCTTGGCGGCCCGCGCCGCAGCCGCCAGATCGTGCTTGCGTTCAAGGCCTCGGAAATTTCGGAGGTCCACTGGCAATTGACGCGCACCATCATCGCCGGCCGTCCGGAAAAAGCTGAAGCCGGTGGCAACGGCAGACACTGATCAAGTCTTGCGGCTTGATTTCCGGGCCTCATATGCTACGGCCCGCGGACGCTCTCCAACCAGAACTGGAAAGGCCGCCAGCCCATGGCCGTCGCCGCCAAGAACATTCCCGCGCCCGACCTTGTACCCATCCGTCGCGCGCTCCTTTCCGTCTTTGATAAGACCGGCCTGATCGATTTCGCCAGGGCGCTGGCTTCGGCCGGCGTCGAGCTAGTCTCGACCGGCGGCACCGCAAGGGCGCTTGCCGAGGCAGGCATGGCGGTGCGCGACGTGTCCGAGCTCACCGGCTTTCCCGAGATCATGGACGGCCGCGTCAAGACGCTGCACCCGTCGGTGCATGGCGCACTGCTTGGCGTGCGCGACGATCCCGAGCACGCCGCAGCGATGCGCGACCACGGCATCGAGCCGATCGATCTCGTCGTCTCCAATCTCTATCCGTTCGAAGAGGTGCGTCGCTCCGGCGCCGACTACGCGGCTATCGTCGAGAACATCGACATCGGCGGCCCGGCGATGATCCGTGCCTCGGCCAAGAACCACGCCTATGTCGGCATCGTTACCGATCCCGATGACTATGCCTCGGTGCTCAACGCGCTGGAGATGAATTTCGGGTCGTTGTCGCTGGATTTCCGCAAAAAGCTGGCAGCCAAGGCCTTTGCCCGCACCGCCACCTACGATGCGGCGATCTCGGGATGGTTCGCCGAGGCGCTTGAGATCGAGCATCCGACATGGCGCGCCTTCGGCGGCAAGCTGCAGTCGGTGATGCGCTATGGCGAAAACCCGCATCAGGGCGCCGGCTTCTATGTCAACGGCGACAGGCGGCCGGGCGTCGCCACGGCGCGCCAGCTTCAGGGCAAGCAGCTTTCCTACAACAACATCAACGACACCGACGCTGCCTTCGAGCTGGTCGGCGAGTTCGACCCGTCGCGCTCCGCAGCAATTGCCATCATCAAGCACGCCAACCCGTGCGGCGTCGCTGAGGACGCTTCGCTGCAGGCGGCCTATGCCAAGGCGCTGGCCTGCGACCCGGTCTCGGCCTTCGGCGGCATCGTCGCCATGAACCGCATCCTCGATGCCGGAACCGCCGAAGAGATCGTCAAGACCTTTACCGAAGTGATCATCGCACCGGAGGCGTCCGAAGAAGCAGTCCGCATCATTGCCGCCAAGAAGAACCTACGCCTGCTGGTCACCGGCGGCCTGCCCGACCCGCGCGCAGCGGGCCTTGGCTTGAAATCGGTTGCTGGCGGTTTGCTGATCCAGGGCCGCGACAACGCGGTGGTGGATGACCTCGAGCTGAAAGTGGTGACCAGACGCGCTCCGACGCCGGCAGAATTGGCCGATCTGAAATTCGCTTTTCGCGTGGCAAAGCACGTCAAGTCGAACGCCATCGTCTATGCCAGGGATGGCGCTACAGTCGGCATCGGCGCCGGCCAGATGAGCCGGGTCGATTCCTCGCGCATCGCGGCGCGCAAGGCGCTCGACGCCGCCGAAGCTGCCGGCCTGACGGAGCCTTTGACCAGGGGCTCGGTCGTCGCCTCGGATGCCTTTTTCCCGTTCGCTGATGGGCTTTTGTCGGCAATCGAAGCCGGCGCCACAGCCGTCATCCAGCCCGGCGGCTCGATGCGCGACGACGATGTCATCGCCGCCGCCGACGCTCACGGCATTGCCATGGTCTTCACCGGAGTGAGGCATTTCCGGCATTGAACGCGTTACCCCCGCTGCGGGAGAAGGCAAGAGCAGCTCACTCCGCCGGCCGATCCGCCGGATAGGGCGTGCCGATCAGGATCGCCATGCCGGCGCCAAGGAACAGCACGATCGCCGCCATGCCGAGCCGCGCCGAGCCGCTGGCCAGGGTGATCGTGGCCACCATGAAGGGTGCGGCAAAACTGGTTGCCCGGCCGGCCAGCGCATAGATGCCGAAATAGCGGCCCGATTCGGCAGCGGAGACGCTGCGCGCCATGTAGGAGCGCGACGATGCCTGCACCGGCCCGAAAGCAAGCCCGATCAGCAGGCCGTAGAAAATGTAGGCTTTTTCCGCCGCCGTGCCGAACAATCCGCCGCCGTCCAGTCCGGGCATCACCCAGGCGCCGAACAGCGTATAGCCCGGGCCGGTCGAGACGATGCCGAGCGTAGCGATGCTTAGCATGACCAGCGAAATCATCACTATGGTCTTGGAACCCAGTGCTGTGTCGAGGCGTGCGGCAACCAGGCAGCCGACGATGGCAACGACGTTGAGGATGATGCCGAATAGGCCGATCTCGGTAATCGACCAATGGAACATTGCTGCCGCAAACGTTCCGCCCAGCGCCAGCAGTGCATTGACGCCGTCCTGATAGATCATGCGGGCGACGAGAAAGCGAAAAATGCCGCTGCGCTTGCGCACTTCGGCCAGCGTCGACTTCAGTTCCGACAGGCCTTCGCGCACCGCCGGCCCGATTGGAATGCCTTTGATCGCATCAGGCGTGAAGAAGAACATCGGCAGGATGAACAGGAAATACCAGGCCGCCGACAACGGTCCGGTGGCGCGCGCGTCCTCGCCGAGCCTGGGGTCGAGGCCGAAGATCGGGTCGAGCCCAACGACGGTCTTGCCGGTTTCAGGCGAGCCGGCCATGACGGTAACGACGAAGATCAGTGCGATCATGCCGCCGAGATAGCCGAGTCCCCAGGCCATGTTCGAGATCCTGCCGATGTCGCTCTTCGGCACCAGGCGGGGCATCATCGAATCGTTGAACACAGTCGAGAATTCCGCCGCGACCGACGCCAGCGAGAACAACGCCACGACCAGAAAAAGATTAGAGCCGGGCGCGGCGAACCACAGCAGGGTGAGGCAGGTGATTTTAACCGCGGCGAAGAAGGCTATCCACGGTTTGCGTGGTCCAGTCTGATCGGCGATCGAGCCGAGGACCGGCGACAAAACGGCAATGACGACGCCGGCGGCGGCAATGCCGTAGCCCCAGGCCGCTTGCCCGGTCTCTGGATTGCTGGCCATGCGCGAGACGAAATAAGGACCGAAGATGAAGGTGGTAACGACCGTGAAAAACGGCTGTGCCGCCCAGTCGAACAGCATCCATCCCCAGATGCCGCGTCCCGATGCCCGCTGCACTGCCATCTCAGCCATGTCCCCTCCGCTGGAGCTTGCTCCATGCCGATCGAATCGGAATGATGCTCCGTCTTGTTGTTGAGCACGATCTTGTCCAAAAGCCGATCGTCACTTTTTGGGATCATGCTCCGGCGCCCCCCAACGCAGGGCGCCGTTCGCTCAATAGCGCAGTTCTTCCCGGCAATCCCGCGCGATGTGGAAGACGTCTCACAGCCCTGTCAGATCGCTCATCAGGCCGGACGCCACCGACAGCCGCGACACGGTGATGTCGCCGCCCTCGGTCAGAGCCTGCAGCCGCTCGCGGATGCGTCCGACCCGTTCGCCGCCCGCCTCCAACCATGCTGTCACCGGATCCGCCGCCTCGGCATGACTGGTGAGTGCCGCCACCGCGATGCCGCGCCTGGCCGCGCCGATTGTGTCGGTGGCGCGCGAAAGCGCCAGTTGATCGTAATAATCCGAGGGCGTGATCGACCGCGCCGCATCTTCGACGCGCGGTATGCGGAAGACATCGCTGACTGCAAAAAACGCCTTGGCGGCAGCGACGATGCCGGCAGTTGCCGTCCGCGCCGTCAGCGCAATGTCGGGGATGAGTTCCGCCACATCGGTCAACGCCAGTTGCTCGGCCAGGCTCTCGGGCGCGCCGCCCTTCGACAGACTGTGCCGCCGCTCCTCGATCCGCTCGCGCGAGAAGGCCGGCAACAGCGCAACGAGCTTCGGCTCCAGCGCCTTGCGCGCATCCTGCAACTCGGTGATCCGCTGCCCGAGCGGTGCGGTGCCGGCATCGTTCTTCAGGTGCCAGCCGCTGGTCACATAGATCAGCCGGCTGACCGCCTGATAGAGGTCGAGCTGGATCTGTCCGTCGATCCGGTTGTCGAGCGCGTCGATCTGGCGATAGAGCGCCGGCAGCGCAAAGCCATCCCGCACCACGGCGAAGGTGCGCACGACATCGGCGGCACTGCGCCCGGTCGCTTCCTGCAGCCTGTTGACGAAGGACGGGCCGCCGCGATTGACCAGGTCATTGGCGACGGCACGGGCGATGATCTCGCGGCGCAGGCGATGGCCGTGGATTTCCGCCGCATATTTCTTTGCCATGCGGTCGGGAAAGTAACCCATCAGGTCGCGGTCGAAATGCGGATCGTCCGGCACGTCGCTGGCGACGATATCGGAAAACAGCACGATCTTGGCATAGGCAAGCAGCACGCCGAGCTCGGCCCGGGTGAGCGGCTCGCCGCGCGCTTCGCGCTCGGCAAGAGCCGCCGGCGACGGCAGCGTCTCGACGGCACGGTCGAGCAGCCCGCGCGCCTCGAGCGCCTCCATGAAGCGGCTCTGATGGGCAATGTCGGCAAGGCCGCGCTTGCGAGCAAGGGACAGCGCCAGCGTCTGCTGGTAATTGTTGGACAGCACCAGGGCGCTGACCTCGTCGGTCATCTCGGCCAGCAATTTGTTGCGCGACGGCCGCGTCAGCGAACCCTTCCGCATGGCGGAAGCCAGCGCGATCTTGATGTTGACCTCGACGTCTGAGCAGTTCACGCCGCCCGAATTGTCGATCGCATCTGAGTTGCAGCGGCCGCCATTCAATCCGAATTCGATGCGCGCCCGCTGTGTGACGCCGAGATTGGCGCCTTCACCGATGACCTTGGCACGCAGGTCGAGCGCGGCGATGCGGATCGCGTCATTGGCACGGTCGCCGACGTCCTGGTTGGTCTCGCCCGATGCCCTGACATAGGTGCCGATGCCGCCGAACCACAAAAGATCTGCCGGCGCCTTGAGGATGGCACTCATGATCTCGACCGGCGTGGCCGTTATCTTGCCGAGGCCGATAGCTGCAGCCGCGGCGGCCGGCAAGGTGATCGACTTCTGGCTGCGCGAGACGATGATGCCGCCTTCGGACAGCTTCGTCTTGTCGTAATCCTGCCAGCTTGAGCGAGCGAGAGCGAACATACGCCGGCGCTCGGCCATCGAAGCGGCCATGTCGGGATCGGGATCGATGAAGATGTCGCGATGATCGAAGGCGGCGATCAGCCGGGTCTGCTCCGACAGCAGCATGCCGTTGCCGAACACGTCGCCCGACATGTCGCCAACGCCGACGACGGTGAACGGCGTGGTTTGGATGTCGCGGTTCATCTCGCGGAAATGCCGCTTGACCGCTTCCCAGGCGCCCTTGGCGGTGATGCCCATCTTCTTGTGGTCGTAGCCGGCCGAACCGCCGCTGGCGAAAGCGTCGTCGAGCCAGAAGCCGTGCCTTTCGCTGATGGCGTTGGCGATGTCCGAGAAGGTCGCCGTGCCCTTGTCCGCGGCGACGACGAAATACGGATCATCCTGATCGCGCCGCACGACGCCGGCTGGCGGGATGACGCCATCCAGCCCGATATTGTCGGTGATCGACAACAGGCTGGAAACGTAATTCTTGTAGGCGGCCATGCCGGCCTCGAAAATTGCGTCGCGCCCGGCGCTCATCGGCAGCTTTTTCGGGTAGAAGCCGCCCTTGGCGCCAACCGGCACGATCACCGCATTCTTGACCTGCTGTGCCTTGACCAGGCCGAGCACCTCGGTGCGATAGTCCTGCGCACGGTCCGACCAGCGCAGGCCGCCGCGCGCGACCGGGCCGAAGCGCAGATGCACACCCTCGACCTCGGAGCCGTAGACGAAGATCTCCCGCCATGGCCGCGGCGCCGGCAGCCCGTCGACCGATTGCGAATCGAGCTTGATCGCCAGCGATTGGCCTTTCTGTTTCGTATCGGCAACGAAATGATTGGTGCGCAGCGAGGCTTCGATCAGGTTCAGATAACGGCGGATGATGGTGTCGTCGTCAATGTTGGGAACGTCTTCCAGCGCATCCGTGATCTTGGCTTTCAGATGTTTGGCCTGAACGACGCCTTCCGTCTCGGCCGTCGCGCCGAGGCGGGCGACAAACAGCGCATGCAGGTCGCGGGCGATCTCGGGATAACGGTTGAGCGCGGCGGCGATGAAATCCTGGCTCTGCGGGATGCCGGCCTGCTGCAGATAGCGGCCATAGGCGCGCAGGACGGTGATCTCGCCCGACCACAGGCCGGCGGTCTGGGCAAGGCCGTTATAGCCGTCATTGTCGACATCACCGCGCCAGACGGAAAGGAACGCATCCTCGAACAGCGCGCCGCCATTGCCGAGGTCGATCGGCCTGCCGTAGCTGTTCTCGAGTTCCATGTCGTGGATGAAGACCATGCCGGGCTGATCACTATTGATCATGCCGGATTGATTGTCGCCGACCTCGAAAGTGCGCTCGCTGATGACGCGGAAACCGATGTTTTCCAGCACGGGAACGCGCCGCGACAGCGCCACCGGGCTGCCATGGTGATAGATCTTCAGCGCCGCCTGATGCGGCTTCTGGTCGGCGTGACGGTAATAGTCGATGGCGATCGGATTTGACGCATCGAGCTTGGCGATGCGCCCGGCATCGGCCAGCGCCACGCCCGGCCGAAAACTGTCGCGATAGCTTTCCGAAAAACGCGAGGCGATGGCCGTGAGTCTCGCATCGGCGCCGGTCTCGGTCGCGGTCTCGCGCAGGGCATCGTCCCAGGTCCGTACGATGTCGCGGATCGCCGCCTCGATCGTTGCCTGCTCGACCTTCGGCGTCTTGCCGCCGGAGCGGCCGATGATGAAATGGACGCGCGCCAGCCCGCCTTCCGGGAAGGCCGGGTAATAGGCGGACAGCCGGCCTTCGAAGACGGTCTTCAGATAGGTGCCGATCTTCTCGCGCACGACGCTGTCGTAGCGGTCGCGCGGCACGAAGACGAGCACGGAGACGAAGCGGTCGAACTGGTCGACACGCACCAATGCCCTGACGCGCGGCCGCTCGATCAAGCCCAGTATGGCTTCGGCATGCTTGCGCAGGATCGGCACCGGAACCTGGAACAGCTCGTCGCGCGGATAGCTCTCCAGCACGTTGATCAATGCCTTGCCGGAATGGTCGCTTGGATTGAAGCCGGATTTGGCGATGACGGTTTCCGCCTTCGAGCGCAGATAGGGGATTTTCATCACCGAGCGCGTATAGGCAGTCGAGGTGAACAGGCCGACGATACGGAGCTCGCCCGAAAGCACGCCTTTGCCGGTGTAGGTCTTGACGCCGATGTAGTCGAGGTAGATGCGGCGGTGCACCGACGACTTGGCGTTGGCCTTGGTGACGATCAGCGGTTCCGGCCCATGCAGGAAGGCACGGATTTCCGGCGTCGTGCTTACCGCTTCGGTGCCGCGCCTGAGCACCAGCACGTCGGGATCGGAAAGGATGCCGAGGCCGGGCTTTTCGGCGCGCTCGAGCATGCCGCTCGTCTCGCCGCCGGTGTAGTTGAATTCGCGCATGCCGAGAAAGGTGAAATTGTCGTCGCGCAGCCATTCGAGGAAGGCGATCGCCTCGGTGACATGGGCCTTGTCGAGCGGCACTGGGGAGTAGCGGAATTCCGAGATCGCCTGGTCGAGGCGGGCAAGCATCGGCTTCCAGTCGGTGACGGCGGCTCGCACCTGGCCGAGCAGCTTCGTCAGGCGTGCGGCCAGGCCTTCGGCCTGCTCGGCCGAAAGGCGGCCGATATGGACATGGATGACGCTCAGTCGGTCATGGCTGTGGTCGCCCTTGGCATAACCGCCATCGCCGAGGATTTCCTCGACGCCGTTCTTGCCGTGCCTGACGACTATGACTGGATGGGTAACCAGCAGCGGCTCGCCGGCGCTTTCTGTAATCTCGCCGAGGACGGAATCGAACAGGAACGGCATGTTGTCGTTGACGACAGTGATCACCGTCATCGGCCGGCCCTGGCGGACGACACCGGAATCGACGTCTATGGCA
Source organism: Mesorhizobium sp. M0207 (assembly GCF_040321995.1). Classification (NCBI taxonomy): domain Bacteria; kingdom Pseudomonadati; phylum Pseudomonadota; class Alphaproteobacteria; order Hyphomicrobiales; family Phyllobacteriaceae; genus Mesorhizobium; species Mesorhizobium sp. M0207. The sequence goes on along the minus strand of NZ_JAMYSQ010000004.1, from coordinate 36,151 downwards.
ACGACGCAGTCGTCCTTCTTGTGCCTGGCCACTGCGCGGCCGGCGAGTTCGGCAGCGCGTTCGAGATCGATGACGTCGTAGGCGGCGACATCTTCGGCCGGAGCTCGGGCCAGCAGGTAGTCGGCAAGCCTGCCGGGCTTTTCACCACCCGCGGCTTCACCCCTCGTCAGGCCGGCTTTTTTCAACCGGCTCGCTGACTTTACGCTGGCCATGAGTCCCTCCCGTCACATGTTTTTGCGGCTATGCTAACAGATGACGGGTATTTGGCGACAAAGGTTTGACGGCTTGCGACGAAATGTCGGAATTCACCGGCAGCCTGGCGAAAAAGAGGAGAGATCCGCCATGACGGACAAAATCACCGCGCTTGACCTGGCACCGGCGGAGCTGAGCGACGCGACCAAGGCCTATTTCACCAAGTGCCGGGAGAAGCTCGGCCTCGTTCCCAACGTGCTGCTCGCCTATGCCTTCGACGAGAAGAAGCTGCGCGCTTTCACCGACATGTACAATGATTTGATGCTGGGTGAATCCGGCCTGTCGAAACTCGAGCGCGAGATGATCGCGGTGGCCGTCTCATCGGTCAACCATTGCTACTATTGCCTGGCCGCGCATGGCGCGGCGGTGCGCCAGCTTTCCGGCGACCCAGCCTTCGGCGAGATGATGGTGATGAATTTTCGCGCCGCCAAGCTGTCGGACAGGCAACGCGCCATGCTCGAATTCGCGGTGAAGCTGACCGGGCAGCCGGCAAAGATCGTCGAAGCGGACCGGGCGGCGTTGCGGCAAGTCGGCTTTTCCGACCGCGACATCTGGGACGTCGCCTCGACCGCGGCGTTCTTCAACATGTCGAACCGGCTGGCATCGGCAATCGATATGCGGCCGAACGATGAATACCATGCGATGGCGCGATAGGGCACCGCCGTTGCGAGTCAACGGCATATTATATTAGCTACTTCGCATTATCGTTGCTTGTTTGCCGGTTTGGTCCGATGATCGGCATGCGGCATGACCGCATGCCGGTTCGATGCCGCCGATCAGAGGAGGAGAACATGGCGAAATTTCTCTACGTCTATCACGGCTCGGGCAAGATGCCGACCGAGGAGGCCGAACGGAAGGCAGCGATGGATGCCTGGAACGGCTGGTACGGCAAGCTTGGCTCAGCGGTGGTCGACGGCGGCAATCCAGTCGGCATGTCGAAGACCCTGCTGCCCGGCGGCAAGGTCGAGAACAATGGCGGCAGCAATCCGACCGCCGGTTACACCATCATCGAAGCAAAGGACATCGACGATGCCGTCGGCAAAGCCAAGGATTGTCCTATCTTGACGGACCCGGGTTTCAGCGTCGAGATCGCGCCAATAATCGAAATGGGTTGACGCGCCCGGCTCAAGACCGCGCGGCGATCGCCGCCGCAGCGCCGGCCATGGTACCGGCGCTGATGCGGTTGGCGATTTTCATCGCCCGCTTGCTCCTCAAGAGCTTCCGCGCCTGCGATGCGGCGAGCACCCATGTCAAATCGATGGCGACCAGGACCACTGCCATGGTCGCCGTCAATTCGATCCAGCCGACCATGCTGACCGAACCGAGGTCGATGATGGTCGGCAGCAGCGCCAGATAGAACATCATGATCTTGGGGTTGCCGAGCGTCACGGCCATGCCGGCAAAGAACAGTCTGACGGGCGAATCTTCGCGCGGCAGCGCGCCTTCCTTGGCCTCGACCGGTGCCGTCCACATCTTCCAGGCAAGCCAGCCGAGATAGGCGACGCCGACCCACTTCACGACGACAAAGGCAAAGTGGAACGTCTGCGCCACCACGGCGAGGCCAAACACCGCCAGCGACAGCCAGATCGCTTCGCCGATCCACATCGCAAGCAGGAACGGGAACACGTCGCGAAACCCTTTTACGATGACCCGCGCCACGAGAGCGGCGATCGATGGGCCGGGCGAGCCGGCGGCAACAAGCAGGGCGCCGGCAAAAATCAGAAGCGATGTGAAATGCATGACGCGGATCCCGTTTGAAATGTTTGGGTCGTTCAAGATAACCCAACTGGTCCGACGACAGTAGCGTCCACCGAAAGAAGGCTTGTCGGCCAGGCACCTCGCGGCTAGAAATGTCGTCCCGACATCATTTCGAGCTTCACTTTGCCTTCGTAACCGCCGGTCTCGTCAACTCCCCCAACACAGAGCAGGGCGTCGCAGTCGCGATGCCTATTTTCACATCATGTGTTCCTCGGGTGGCGGTTCGAGACCGGTTTGGCACTGCTGAACCGCTGTCGCGCATAACCACCCGCGACACCTGATTTCCAACTGCCGCAGTCTCTCGCCACGCCGTCCCCGCATGGGTTCTCGATATCGCCGATCTGACGAACTTCCCGACGGGAAGGGCTTTTCGGCATGCCTTCGATACTGCGTATCCGCTGGACGATCACACCCAAGACCGCACCTCGACCTCACCTCAACTGCAATCGCTGCGGCGGCCTGAAAGCCTATCGCTGCAGCGGCAAATTCCGGGTCAATGCCAACGGCAAGCGCATTGACGCCTGGTTGATCTACCGCTGCATCGACTGCGACAATTCCTGGAATTTCGGCATTCTGGAGCGCTGCAGCCGCCGCGATATCGAACCGACAATATTGCAGGCGCTCGAAAGCAACGATCCGGTCCTGGCGCGGCGCCATGCCTTCGATGTTGCCGCATTGCGAAGCAGTATCGGGCGCGTCGAGGAGTTTCCCGAAGCCGTCGTTCATAAGCAGGTGCTCGGGGATAGACCGGAAAATACCAGCGCGCTCGAACTTCAGCTCTGGCTCGAAATGCCGACAGCGCTGCGGCTCGACCGGTTGCTCGCCAACGAACTCGGTGTCCCGCGATCGCGGCTACAGGTTTGGGAAGAGAAGCGATTGCTGGTGGTTGGTCCGGACGGGGCCAAAGCCTTGCGCCGGCCGGCTCGGGCGGGAACGGCGATCCAGATCCACCTGTCTGGCGAACCAGACCGGGACGAAATCATTTCGGCTGCAGGTGGATGAGGCGACGGCAAGGGAATCCGTAATCAGAGACAGTTACGGCCAGGGGTCAGTCGCCCTCTTTGGAGGCCGAGCCAATCAAACCCTTGGCCGCATCGAGATCGCTGTCGGCGACTTGCACATGGATCAAGCCAAGCCTGCCCGTGTCGAGAAGATAATTCGCGAGAGCATAAATTCCATACGCGTCGAGCATCGACACGCAAACTTCGGCCTCGGGTCGATTGTCGTATATGCCAGCCGTGACGAGTTTACCGCTCATTGCGCGGTATTGCCCTTTATGCCGCGCCGACCACTTTCGCCGACTTCTCAAAACGCTTGCGCTCGTTCGGATCGAGATAGAGCTTGCGCAGGCGGATGGTCTTCGGCGTCACTTCGACCAGCTCGTCGTCCTGGATCCAGGCCAGCGCGCGTTCCAGCGTCATGCGGATCGGCGGTGTCAGTTTCACCGCCTCGTCCTTGCCGGCGGCGCGGATGTTGGTCAGCTTCTTGCCCTTGAGCACGTTGACTTCGAGGTCGTTGTCCCTGGAATGGATGCCGATGATCATGCCCTGATAGACCTTGACGCCGGGGTCGATGACCATCGGGCCGCGGTCTTCCAGGTTCCACATGGCGTACGCCACCGATTCACCCTGTTCATTGGAGATCAGCACGCCGTTGGTACGGCCCGGCAGCTCACCCTTGTAAGGTTCATAGGCATGGAACAGCCGGTTCATCACAGCGGTGCCGCGCGTGTCGGTCAACAGTTCCGACTGGTAGCCGATCAGGCCGCGCGTCGGTGCGTGAAAGACGATGCGCTGGCGATTGCCGCCCGAAGGGCGAAGCTCGACCATCTCGGCCTTGCGCTCCGACATCTTCTGCACGACGACGCCGGCATGCTCCTCGTCGACGTCGATGACGACTTCCTCGACCGGCTCCAGTAATTCGCCGCTGTCGCCCTTCTGCATGACGACGCGCGGCCGCGACACGGCGATCTCAAAACCTTCGCGGCGCATCGTCTCGATCAGCACGGCCAGCTGCAATTCGCCGCGGCCGGAGACGAAGAACGAATCCTTATCCGGCGATTCCTCGATCTTCAGCGCGACATTGCCTTCGGCCTCGCGCAGCAGGCGGTCGCGGATGACGCGGCTGGTCACCTTGTCGCCTTCGGTACCGGCCAGCGGCGAATCGTTGACGAGGAAAGACATCGTCACAGTCGGCGGATCGATCGGCTGCGCGTGCAGCGGCTCGGTCACCGACAGGTCGCAGAAGGTGTCGGCGACAGTGCCTTTCGACAGGCCGGCGATGGCGACGATGTCGCCCGCCTGCGCCTCGTCAATGGGCTGGCGCTCGAGCCCGCGGAAAGCAAGGATTTTCGAGATTCGGCCGGTTTCGACCTGGGTGCCGTCATGGTGCAGCACCTTGACCGCCTGGTTGGATTTCAGCGTGCCGGATTCGATACGGCCGGTGATGATGCGGCCGAGGAAAGGATTGGCTTCCAGGATGGTGCCGATCATGCGGAATGGGCCGGGATGAACGGTCGGGGCCGGCACGTGCTTGATGACGAGGTCGAACAGCGGCGCCAGAGCCTGGTCCTTCGGACCTTCGGGGTTTTCCGAGACCCAGCCGTCGCGGCCTGAACCGTAAAGGATAGGGAAGTCGAGCTGCTCGTCGGTAGCGTCAAGTGCTGCAAAAAGATCGAACACCTCGTTCACCACTTCGACGTGGCGGGCATCTGGCCGGTCGATCTTGTTGATGACGACGATCGGCTTCAGTCCAACCTTGAGTGCCTTGCCGACCACGAATTTGGTCTGCGGCATCGGCCCCTCGGCGGCGTCGACCAGCACGATGGCCGAATCCACCATCGACAGAATGCGCTCGACCTCGCCGCCGAAGTCGGCGTGGCCGGGCGTGTCGACGATGTTGATGCGGGTGTCCTTCCAGTCGACCGAGGTCGCCTTGGCCAGGATGGTGATGCCGCGTTCCTTTTCGAGGTCGTTCGAATCCATGGCGCGCTCGGCGACGCGCTGGTTGTCGCGGAACGAGCCGGACTGTTTCAGAAGCTGGTCGACGAGGGTGGTTTTTCCATGGTCGACGTGCGCGATGATCGCGATATTGCGGATTTTCATGTTTTGGTCTCGGGAGCGTTGCAGGCAGCAGGCCAAAAGGCGCTGCCTCTTTCGGTTGGGCGGCTCATACAGGGTTTTTCGCAATTGCGAAAGAGGAGGCGAGCCACCAAATAAAGTCACCAAATCTTAAATGTCTTGGTGTGAAGTGGAATTATTAACCAAGGCGGAACCTTTCATGGTCCGGACAGTTCGAATTTCATGATCGAGATAGGCATCAAACTCCGGCCGATTTTGGCATGTACCGCGCTCGCCGTCCTCCTCGCGGCCGGCGCGGCGCAATCGGCGGCGTCGTTCAAGGAGACGCGGTCTGCTTTGCCGTCCGACAAGCCGTCGGCGGAGCAGCTTTTTGCCGATGCTCCCGATGGCGTCGATCCGGTGGTGACCGGGCCGGTCAGCGCCGCCTTCAAGCAGCGGCAGCAAAATGCCGGATGCGACAGCGCCGTCTGGCCCAACATTCCCGTCGTCTGCTATCCCGATTGATATACGTTCCTACCCTCGGGCTGGCCCGAGGGTAGTGGCGCCGTCGCTCACGCCGACCGCACCGGATCAAGCGTGACCTTGTAGAGTTCGCTGTCGTCGCGATCCATCAGCCGCACCGTCAACTGTTCGGTGGCACCATCGATCTCGACGAGCCCGAAGAACTGCAGGCCGGCCGAAGGCGCCAGGTTTTGACCCTGTTCGGCAGTTGGTGCCTTTATGAACTTCAGCTCCGGGCCGAATGTCATATCGAAACCATTAGGCCCGAACGTCCCGGAATGGATCGGACCCGAAACGAATTCCCAAAACGGATCGAAGTCCTGGAACTGCGCCTTGTCCGGATTGTAGTAATGCGCGGCTGTGTAATGCACGTCTGCGGTGAGCCAGACAGTGTTGCTGATACCCGCATTCTTTATATAGCGAAGAAGGTCGGCAATTTCCAGCTCACGCCCTTTGGCCGGGCCATTGTCGCCATTGCTGACCGCCTCGGCCCCTACCTTCTTGGTGCCGTCGTTCCAGACGACGAGGCCGAGCGGCATGTCGGCGGCGATGATTTTCCAGGTTGCGTTGGAATTCGCCAGTTCACGCTTCAGCCACTTGATCTGCTGTTCACCGAGGATGCGCGATTGCGGCGTCATCGTCTCCTGCATATCCGGACCGTTGGGGCCGCGGTAGGAACGCATGTCGAGGAAGAACACGTCGAGCAGCGGACCATAGGCGATCTTGCGGTAGACGCGGCCGGGCTCCGACGGCTCGTAACGGATCGTCGTCATTTCGTGGAAGGCGCGCGCCGCACGTGCCGCCAGCACATGGATGGATTTTTCAGTGTAGCGATCGTCGGCGCTCAGGTCCTTCGAGTCCGACCAGTTGTTCAGCACCTCGTGGTCATCCCACTGATAGAAGGTCGGACAGATGGCGCTGAGCGCCAGCACATGCCTGTCCATCATGTTGTATTTCCACTGCGCCCGGTATTCGTCCAGCGTCTCGGCAACCTTGCGCTTCTCGTCGATCAGCACTTTGTTTTTCCACTTGCCGCCGTTGGGCAGGTCGACCTCGTCCTTCATCGCACCATCGGCATAGATCGTATCGCCCGAATGCAGGAAGAAGTCGGGCGTGTGCTTGGCAATGGCGGCGTAGGTCTTCATGCCGGTCTCGTCGATGCCCCAACCTTGGCCGGCGGTGTCGCCCGACCAGGCAAAGCGAATGTCGCGCTTCGAGGCAGGTGCCGTGCGGAAGCGGCCGACGACCGGCTCGGAAACGGCGTTGATGTCGGCAAGATCGGCCGCGACCATGCGGTAGAAGATGTCCTGGTCGGAGGCGAGATCGGTAAGCAGCCGCTTCACCGTATAGTCGCTGGCCGGCGAGGTATCGAGCGGCGCCAGGCGGACGGCATTGGTGAAGCTTTCGGTCGACGACACCTCGAACATGACGCGCGACGGCCGGTCGGTGCGTGTCCAGACCATGCCGCTGGTGGCGTCGACGTCGCCGGATTGGATGCCATGGGTGAACGCCGGGCGCTGATTGGCGCGCGAGTAATAGGGAAGGGCGAGGCCCGAGGCGCCGACCAGGCCAACGGCGCTGGCCGACGTGACGAAAGCGCGCCGCGTCATCGAAATCTTGTTCATGGCTGTCTCCTGGATGGCATTGAACGTCGCCGCCAAGCTCCAGCTTCAATGTTTCAGGCACATTTCGAAACGATGAAGGTTTGATAACAGTGAACAGGCTGGCGAATCTCCCCCCTCGAGGGGGAGATGTCGCCGAAGGCGACAGAGGGGGTCGTCTCGGATGGAGCACCGACCTCTTGCGCCTGCGATAAGGGGCCGAGCCCCGTTGGACCGACCCCCTCTGGCCGCTTCGCGGCCATCTCCCCCTCAAGGGGGGAGATTAGCACGGCCGATTGCGCCCTACGCCGCCTGCGGTTCCGGATCAAACGCCGGGCGGCTGGTGTTGATCAACAGCGAGATGCAGGCGGCGGCTATTGCCGTCATACCGGCGATCAGGAAGGCAAGCTCGTAATTGCCTTGCAGCTCGCGCATGGTGCCGCCGAAGAAGGCCGCTGTCGCGGCGCCAACCTGATGGCCGGCGACGATCCAGCCGAAGACGATCGGCCCGCTGCGGTCGCCGAACGCCTCGTTGGAAAGCCTGAGCGTCGGCGGCACCGTGGCGATCCAGTCCAGTCCGTAAAACACCGCGAAGATGATCAGGCTGGTCGCCGAGAAGCCGGAATAGGGCAGATAGATCAGCGACAGGCCGCGAATGCCGTAATAGACGCCGAGCAGCTTGCGCGGGTCGAAACGGTCGGTGAGCCAGCCCGACAGCGTCGTGCCGATCAGGTCGAAGATGCCCATCATCGACAGCAGGCCTGCGGCCTGCACTTCGCCGATGCCCATATCGCCGCAAAAGGCGATCAGATGCGTGCCGACCAACCCATTGGTGGTGAAGCCGCAAACGAAGAAGGTGGCGAACAGATACCAGAACACGCGCGTGCCGGCGGCGCGGCGCAGCGTGCTCAATGTATGCGAAAGGAAATTGCCTTGCGAGGCTGGCGGCACCGGCGGCACGTCGTCGGCATCGGCGCCATAGCGGACCATGCCGATCGACGCCGGGCGCTCCGGCACCAGCATATAGACCAGCGGCACCAGGCAGGCGGTGGCCACGGCAATGGCGATGGCGACCGGCTTCCAGCCGCCCGACTGGGCGAGCGAGGCGAGCAGCGGCAGGAAGACCAGCAGCCCGGTGGCACTGGACGCCGACATCAGTCCCATCACCAAGCCGCGATTGGTCTTGAACCAGCGGTTGACGATGGTCGCGCCGAGCACGGTGGCGACGGCGCCCGAGCTGACGCCGGAAAACACGCCCCAGGTGAGGAGCAGATGCCACGGTTTGGTCATCAACAGGCTGAGCGCGGTCGATCCCGACATCAAGAGCAGCGCGGCAAGCAAGGTGCGGCGCAGCCCGATCCGCTCCATCAGCGCCGCGGCAAACGGCCCGGTCAGGCCATAGAGGAAGATGCCGGTGGCCGCCGCCAGCGACACCACGTCGCGCCGCCAGCCGAAACTGTTCTCCAGCGGCAGCATCATGACTGCCGGCGCCGAACGCAGGCCCGCTGCGATCAGCAGGCAAAGGAAGATGACGGCGACCACGACGAAAGCGTAGCGCTGGCCAAACGGGCGGGATTGAGTTATCATGTTACCGACCGGTACGTTGCAGGAGCGCGAAACATACGTACCGACCGGTAACATTGTCAACCAGCTAATCGGCAGGCCAGGCATGAAAAGCATTGAACCAACGATCAAGGCCAATGACGCACCGCCGCCTCGCGCCGCCGAACGGATTCTCCAGGTGGCGCGAGACCTGTTCTACCGGCAAGGCATCAGGGCGATCGGCGTCGACGAGATCGTGCGGCGTGCCGGCGTCACCAAGCCCAGCCTCTACCGCAGCTTTCCGTCCAAGGATGAGCTGGCCGCATCCTACCTCCGGCACTATGACCTCGAATTCTGGGAGCGTTTCGACGAGGCGGTGAATGCCCATCCCGGCGATCCGCGCGCGCAGATCGTCGCCTTCCTGACGCGTGTCGGCAAGCGTACGCAAAGGCCCGACTATCGCGGCTGCGGCATGACCAATGCCGCGGTCGAATATCCCGAACATGGCCATCCGGCCCGCGTCGTGAGCGAGGCCAACAAGCAGGAACTGCGCCGCCGCCTGCGTGCCATGGCGGCAGAGATGGGCGCCGGCGACGCCAACACGCTGGGCGACGGGCTGCTGCTCCTGATCGAGGGCGCCTATATCAGCGGCCAGCTGTTCGGTGCCGGCGGGCCGGCGAAGTCGGTGGCCCGCAACGCCGATCTTCTGATAGAGGCAAGCTTGAAGAAATAGTGGTCCGTTTTACAAGACCACTGTGCGCAGCCTGACTTCCTCTAGGCTGCCGCTAAATTTGACGGTACGCTGCGCCCCCCGAACTGAGTTGTTCCGCCATGCGCGCTCTCTTGATCCCGCTTGCCCTCGCCGGTTTCTGCCAGGCGGCCCGGGCCGGCGACATATCCAGCGTCTATACCGATCTCGATTGGGAGAAGGACTGCGTCACCTATGCCCAAGCGGAAGAAGGCGACGGCGACTGGGCCGATCTCGCCTGTTCGGGCTACCGCGGCTACCCGGTGATGGTTTCCTATGACGACGCGCGGGAATCGCTGTTCTACGGCTTTCCACCTGGCGACATGACCACGGTCTGGGAAAGCTTTTCCGGTCTCAATTCGGCTGGACCCAAGGTCGAGTGGCGTATCGAAACCAACGGCAAAACTGCCATTCCTTTCGCCGTCATTCATCGTCGCTCGATCAGCGATACCGAGGGCGAGAACAAGTCGACGGAAGTGCTGATTGTGGCCAAGGTTGCCCAGCCTGACGCCCACGAAGGCTGCACGATCGGCCTTGTGCTCGCCACCGGCAATCCCGCCGCCAACGATCAGGCGCGCAAGCTTGCCGACGAGAAGGCACGCACCTTCGCCTGCGGCAAGGACAAGCGTGAGGTGCTGGGCGACGCGCCCGCTTTCGGCCGCGTCGACAACTGATTATTTGCGCCCGATAATTACTTGCGCCTGGCCCGCTCGATTGCCTCGACGATCATCTTCTTGGCATAGGCCGCATCGTACCAGCCTTCGATCTTGACCCATTTGCCGGGTTCGAGATCCTTGTAGTGCTCGAAAAAGTGCTGCACTTGCTGGCGGGTGATGTCGGGCAATTGCGTGTATTCGTGGACGTCCTCGTAGCGCAAGGTCAGCTTGGGCGAAGGCACCGCGATCACCTTCTCGTCCTGGCCGGCATTGTCCTCCATCACCAGCACGCCGATCGGCCGTACATTGATGACGCAGCCTGGCACCAGCGCGCGCGTGTTGCAGACCAATACGTCGATCGGGTCGCCGTCGCCCGACAGCGTATGCGGTACGAAACCGTAATTGCCGGGATAACGCATCGACGTGTGCAGGAAGCGGTCGACGAACAGCGTGCCGGCCTCCTTGTCCATCTCGTACTTGATCGGCTCGCCGCCGATCGGCACCTCGATTATGACGTTGACGTCCTCGGGCGGGTTCTTTCCGCTGGCAATCGCTTCGATACGCATCGCTTTATCCCTCTCTCGATTGCAGATCGATAGCGGGCGACGGCGAATGGTGCAATGCGGCGAATGGTACGGGGAGATCGTCCGAACCGAAAACCGGCCGGATCATGCGCTGGCCGTCATTCCCAGACGAAAGCGACCTTCTTCAGCGCCTTCTGCTCGAAGATCTCGACGCCTTCGGCAACATCGCGGCCACCGGCGCCGGCATAGAAGGCAAGTGCGTTCTGGTTGTCTTCAAGCGCCCAGACCACCATGCCTTTCAGGCCATGGTCGGCCAGCCGTGCCCGCGCGGCCGAGAACAGCCGGCTGCCGAGCCCGATGCCTTGATATTCCGGCCGCAGGTAAAGTTCGTAGATCTCGCCCTGCTGCCTGAGTTCGCGGGCGCGGTTCTTGCCGATCGTCGCATAGCCGGCAATTTTGCCGCCGATTTCGACGACCAGGACGGTGGCAGCGCGGCGAATGGCATTCGCCCACCAGTCGGCGCCGCGGCGGTTGATCATCGATGTCAGCGTGCGGTGCGGGATGATGCCCGAATAGGCGCCGCGCCAGGCCTCGAGATGCACGTCGGCGATGGCGGCTGCATCGCGCGGTTCGGCTTTCCTGATGTCGATGCTCAGCGTATTCATGATTGGTTAACCATAAACCCGCTGCGCCCGATTGCAAGAGTCCGGTCAACCGCCGCGATGCTTTCACACAGCCGGACGGTGCGTCCTTGAGACGCTGCGAAACCGCTTTTGGCGAGATCAAATCTCGACCAGATGGTCGTCCAGTTCGTTGCTGTCGCCGGTCGAGACCGGAAAATGCTCGGCCAGTACCGCACCGACTGCTTGGATCGCCTTGACGAACCCGTCGGCAAGCCGATCGTCGCCGGCATGCGCCGTAAGGTCGCGGACGACACCGTCCCAGACATGCTGGCCGACACGAGAATCGATGCCGCTGTCGGCGACCACCTCGGCGTAGCGCTCGGCAATCGAGACGAACACCAGCACGCCAGTGCGCGCCGTGGTACGGTGGACGTTGCGGGCGAGGAACTGCTTCATCGCATTGGCGTGGGCGGCCTGGTAGCGCAGCCGCCTCGGCACCAAATGGATGCGCAATGCCGGCAATGCCCACAACAGAATGAGCACACTGGCAAGCGCCAGAAGCTCTGCGATGACGAAATGCGGCAAGCGGATCGACAGCCACCAGGCTTCCAGCCCATAACCGACGGCGAGGCTGACGACGAGCATGCCGAGCATCGCCATGAAAGCGGCCGGGAAGAAATAGCCGTCGCTGGCATGCGCCACGACGCAGTAGATCTCGCCGTCGGTCTTTGATTCGGCAGCGCGGATCGCACCGGCGATGCGCTCATGATCCTCGGGGCTGATCGGTCGTGTTGCCATGATTGATGTCTCACCAGCTTCCTGAAGAACCGCCGCCGCCGGACGAGCCGCCGCCGCCTGAAAACCCGCCGCCCGAACTTCCGGACGACCAACTGCTGCCGGAACTTCCAGACGACCAGCCACTGCCAGACGAGGTCCCAGACGTCCAGCCACCGCCGCCGGAGGATGACGAAGCTGGCCCACGGCCGTAGCGGAACGTCATGCCCAGCCACTTGTACACGCCCGGCGACAGCTTCGTGCCGAAGATCGGCGGCAGGAACGCCATTGCCAAGCCGCCGAAGAACATCGTCGCCCACAGGACAATGAACAGCATGAAGATGGGATCGACAGGATTGTCATTCGCCGGATTGCGCTTGCCGCGCGCCTCCAGCTCTTCGGGATTGCCTTCCAGCACCATGATCATATCGTCGACGGCCTTGCTGATGCCGCCTGAGAAATCGCCGGCACGGAAGGCCGGCACCATGTCGTTTTCGATGATTAGCTTGGTGTGCAGGTCGGTCAGCGTGCCTTCAAGCCCATAGCCGACCTCGATGCGCATCTTGCGGTCGTTCGGCGCCACCAGAAGCAGGACGCCGTTGTTCTCCTTCGCCTGGCCCAGTTTCCAGGCGCGGAACAGCCGGTTGGCGTAAGGCTCGATCTCCTCGCCGTCAAGGCTGGGGACGGTCGCGACGACGATCTGGTCGGACCCTTTGGTCTCGAACTCGGCAAGCTTCTGCGTCAGCGCCGCCTTGGTCGCGGCATCGATGATGCCGGCATTGTCGACGACCCGTCCGGTCAGCGCCGGCAGTGCGGCGGCGAAGGCCGCGAAGCCGACCAGCAGCACCGCCATGGCCAACAGCGCGGTGCCGATTATTTTGATGAAACGGCCGGATTCCACCGGGCTGATGGCGTGTCTTGTCATCTCGTCACCAACTTCCCGAGGAGCCGCCGCCGCCGGACGAACCGCCGCCGCCGGAAAACCCGCCACCGCTTGAACCCGACGACCATCCCCCGCCGGAACCTCCCGACCAGCCGCCGGACGACCGCCGGTTTGGCTCGAAGGTCATGCCCAGCCAGTGATAGCGGCCGGGACCGATCTTCTGGCCGAAGATCGGCGGCAGGATGGAGGCTGCGAGGCCGCCGAAAAAGATGATTGCCCAGATGGCTATGAAGATCGTGAAGAACAGATCGTCGCTGTTGAACGGCGGCTGCTGGTTGCGTTCGCCGCGCGCCTCCAGTTCTTCGGGATTGCCTTCCAGCACCATGATCATGTCGTCGACGGCCTTGCTGATGCCGCCTGAGAAATCGCCGGCACGGAAGGCCGGCACCATGTCGTTTTCGATGATCAGCTTGGTGTGCAGGTCGGTCAGCGTGCCTTCAAGCCCATAGCCGACCTCGATGCGCATCTTGCGGTCGTTCGGCGCCACCAGCAAAAGCACGCCATTGTTCTCCTTCGCCTGGCCCAGTTTCCAGGCGCGGAACAGCCGGTTGGCGTAAGGCTCGATCTCCTCGCCGTCGAGGCTGGGGATGGTCGCGACGACGATCTGGTCGGACCCTTTGGTCTCGAACTCGGCAAGCTTCTGCGTCAGCGCCGCCTCGGTCGCGGCATCGATGATGCCGGCATTGTCGACGACCCGTCCGGTCAGCGCCGGCAGTGCGGCGGCGAAGGCGATGAGAGGGAGGAGGAGAAGGCTTTGGAAGACGAGCAGGAAGGCCAGGCTGGCGTTCTGTCGCGCCCCCCTCTGTCCTGCCGGACATCTCCCCCTCAAGGGGGGAGATCGGCTGTCAGGGCTGTTTTCGCCAATCTCCAACGATGCAGGATGGGCGGTGAAGCCAAAGCTGCCAATCTCCCCCCTGGAGGGGGAGATGCCCGGTAGGGCAGAGGGGGGCGCTACGGAGTGCAAGGCCAATAGGGACCACGCTCACCGGCTGTTCTTCACCCGCCTTGCGTGGTGTTGGTGCCGAAATCGACCTTCGGCGGCTGCATCTTATCCTCCTCGATGGTGAAATTCGCAAACGGCTGGTTGCCGCGGAACCACAAGGTCGCCCAGATCACCGACGGGAAGGTCCTCAGCGTCAGATTGTACTCTCTCACTGCCTGGATATAGTCGCGGCGGGCGACCGTGATCCGGTTCTCGGTGCCTTCGAGTTGTGCTTGCAGCGCCAGAAAGTTCTGGTTGGCCTTGAGATCGGGATAGTTCTCCACCACCGCCAGCAGGCGCGACAGCGCGCTGGTCAGGCCGGCCTGGCTGTCCTGGAATTTCTTGAAGGCTTCCGGATTATTCAGCGTTTCCGGCGTCACGGTCACCTGCGTCGCCTTGGCGCGCGCTTCGACCACGGCATCGAGCGTGTCCTTCTCGTGCGCCGCGTAGCCCTTGACCGTGTTGACCAGATTGGGGATGAGATCGGCGCGGCGCTGGTATTGATTCAACACCTCGCTCCATGCGGCCTTGGCGTTTTCCTCAGCTGTTGGAATGGTGTTGTAGCCGCAGCCGGCAAGCAGCGGCAGCATGACGGCCATAACCAGGAACGCAGCTAAATTACGGCAGATTGGCGGCGAAGAAAGGCGCTGGGCAAGCATGATAAGTCCCCTCGATAGCATTGGCAGGCGAAGCATTAGCACAATCCTTGCGTAAGAAAATGACTTCGGCCGAGAAGTGTTACTGGTTTCTGCCATTCGCCGTCGGGCCCTGTGACAGACGAGGCGAACGGGTTAAGCTCGGCATAAAACGGGACATCACCATGGCGAAACGCCACGACAGAGACGCGGAATCGCGCCGCATCATCGAACGGGTGGCGCGCGAGACCGACCCGGGGGGCACCTCGTTCCTTGCACGAACGACTAAAGGCGCGCGCGACCACGTCACTGCGGCCGATGCCGACCGGTCGGACCCGATCGAATATTGGGGCACCCGCATCGGTCGGGCAGCGGGCTTGCTTATTGCCATTGGCCTGTTGATCTGGCTCGTGCTTTTCGTCACCAGGGGCAGTTAGGAAAAATCAATGAGTGCCGAAAAAACCGACGCGCCGCGCGCGGTCATCGTCGTCTCCAGTCATGTCGCCCGTGGCTCGGTCGGCAACCGTGCCGCTGTCTTTGCGCTGGAGACGCTCGGCTTTCCGGTTTGGGCGGTACCGACCGTCATTCTGCCCTGGCATCCGGGCCATGGCCGGGCCACCCGCATCGTGCCGCCGCTGGACCAGTTCAAGGCGCTGATGGCCGACCTCGAGCGCGCGCCGTGGCTGGGCGAGGTCGGCGCCGTGCTGTCCGGCTATCTCGGCGAGGCTGGCCAGGCCGAAGCCGTCGCTTCGCTGGTCGGCGCGGTCAAGGCGAAGACGCCGGACGCCCTCTATATCTGCGATCCGGTGATGGGCGATTCGGGCGGGCTCTATGTACCTGAGCCGACCGCAATCGCCATGCGCGACCGGCTGATGCCGATCGCCGATATCGCCACGCCCAACCGCTACGAGCTGGAATGGATGGCCGGAGCGCCGCTGCCCGACTTGAAATCGGCAATGGCTGCAGCCCTGCAGGCCGGCCCACCGGCCATGCTGGTCACATCGGCGCCGGCGATGATGGCCGGCGGCACCGGCAATTTGCTGCTCGCCGGCAGAGAGGCACTGCTTGCCGAACACCGGCTCATCGACAAGCCGCCGAATGGGCTCGGCGACCTGACGGCTGCCGTCTACCTGGCGCGGATCCTGTCCGGCCAGCCGGCCGCCAAGGCGCTGCAATCGACCACGGCGGCGGTCTACGAGATCCTGGCGCGGACCGCCAAGCGTGGCGGCGACGAGTTGCAGCTCGAGACCGATGCCCAGAGCCTGTCGCACCCGATGGCGATGGTGCAGCTTCGCCATCTCCTGCATCCGGAACGGGACCGCCGGGCATGACGCAGGCCGAAGACGCCGTTCCCCAGGATGATGCGCCCAAGGATGTTGCGCCCGACCATGTTATGCCCTGGGGTGTTGTGCTTGTCGGCGTCGACGGTTGCAAGGCCGGCTGGATAGCCGTCCGCCGCGATCCCGGTGCGGCACCGTCGACAGCCGTTTTCCCGAGCTTCGCGGCGTTGCTCGACCGACTGCCCGCCGACTCGTTGGTAGCGGTCGATATGCCAATCGGCCTGCCCGATTTCTCGCAAAGAGGCGGTCGCGGCCCGGAGGCGCTGGTGCGGCCGCTGCTCGGGGCGCGGCAGTCCAGTGTCTTTGCCATTCCCTCCCGCGCCGCGCTCTACGCCGAGGTCGAAGCCTTCACCACGGTCGATGCCTGGTACGCCGCACATCGCAAGGCAAGCGAGGTGGCCAGGACGACCTCAGATCCGCCGCGCGGTGTCTCGATCCAGGCCTTCGGCATCTTCGCCAAGGTCCGCGAGATCGATTCGCTGCTGATCGCGCGGCCCGAACTGCGCAGCCGCGTCTTCGAATCGCATCCGGAAGTTGCCTTCTGCAAACTGAACGGCGACCGCGCTATGCGCCTGCCGAAGAAGATCAGGGGCAACATCAATCCGGCCGGCATGGCCGAACGCAAGGCGCTGCTTGCCCAGCATGGTTATAGCCAGGATTTTCTCGACCAGACGCCGCCGCGCGGCGCGGCCGCCGACGATTTCCTCGACGCCGCGGCGATGATGCTGGTTGCCGGACGCATCGTCAGAGGCGAGGCAATGCCGTTTCCGGATCCGCCGCTCGCCGATCGTTTCGGTATTCCGGTCGCCATTTGGGCCTGAGGACCGGGGCGTCAGGAGCGTGATCTGAGCGCCTCGTTGAGTGCCCACATATCCTTCTCCTCGGGCGCGGTCTCCAATCCGAGCACGGGAACTTGCTTACGCAAATGGTCGTGGTGGGTGCGCACGCCATATTCGAGATCGGAGAGGTAAAAACCTCCGAAGGCTTCGGACAGCATGGATTCGTTGGACCATATCGAAAGCTGTACATCCTCGGCCAGCGTGTCGCGGTCGATGCGGTAGGATAGGTAGCGGGCTGCCGCCTGTTCCCTGGTCTCGTCGCGATAGCGGTAGATGGCGCCGCGCAGCAGCGTCTCACCCGTCGACAGCGGAAATTCCTGATAGAACTGCACCGATTCCGGCGTGAGCGACAGCACGTTGTTCGGGAAGATGCCGTAGTAGATCCAGGCCTTGCGCAGGTGTTCCGGCAGGTGCTTCGCCTCGGGTGCGAGCTTGATGTACTGCGCGACGCTCCAGCGCCGTCCGGCATGCGGATTGTAGGTGGCGAACGAGCGCGACACGCCGTTGACGAACGGCTCGTCGAAATAGGTCGCACCGTAAAGGTCCTGCAGCGCCGGATGCCCCATGGCGACGTGGTAGCCTTCATTGTCGACATCGCGCACCGACTTCCAGTTGACCGGCGTCCTTTGGGTCCAGATGCCCCAGGACGGCACCATCTCGGCGACGCCGTAATGGGCAATCTCGGCTTCGATCGGCTTCAACAGCTCGGCCACCGATGGCTGCGGCCCACCGTTGCGGAAACGGATGAAGATGAAGCCCATCCAGATTTCGAGCTCGAGCGGCATCAGGCCGAAATCGGTCTTGTCGAGGTCGGGGAATGAACGGGGGCGGGCAGCACCGCGCAGCGTGCCGTCGAGATTGTAGACCCAGCCATGAAAGGGGCAGACCAGCGCATTCTTGCAAGTGCCCTGGCTGTCGGCAACGACGCGACTGCCGCGGTGGCGGCACATATTGTTGAAGGCGCGCACAACGCCATCCTTGCCGCGCACGATCAGCGCCCGCTCGCCGACCACATCCATCGTCAGATAGTCGCCGGCGTTCGGCACGTCGCAGACATGGCCGGCGATCTGCCAATGGTTGCGGAAGACGTGCTCTTTCTCGAGTTCGAGCAAGGCGTCGGAATGATAGCTCCAGCCCGGCAGCCCCCGCCGATCCCAATCGTTGGGGATTGCCACGTCACGCAGATGCGGGTTCATAAAGGCTCTTTATTTATTGAATGGTCGTTCAATAAAAGCATATTTTCCATTGAAATGCAATGGCTTGGAAAAATGGGGCGAAGTCTTGACGGGAAATCGAACGGGATTCGAGAGCCCGGTCCGAACGATCGAAGCCGGGAAAATCCCGGGAATTCCAGACGTTAATCCCCTTACACTTGTTGAGCGCCCGACGCTCCGTGGGCCTGGAAAGGCGACGTGGATCTGGTGCCGTGGGTAGCGCAAAACGAGCAGAGAATGCCACCGGTGCTGCCAGCTACGCCGGATCGGTTTACCCAGGAATGGCCGCGGGCTTGGTTTCATGCCGGTTACACAATCGTTAATTCATCATCGTTGGCCGGTTACAAGGTGCGATTAGGTTCGTTTCAACAGAGAAAGAAGAAGACCGAAGGAAACGACGATGCGTACGAAAATCCAGATCACCGATACCGACCTTCGCCAGCAGGGTCCCCAGCGTAACGACCGGCGCCCGAAGCTGGCGCTGCGCCAGCGCGCCAGTGATCATCCAATGGCGATGTTCATGCTGCTGGCGGCTGCCGCATTTGCCGGCATGGCGTTGACGCCGACCGTCGGTCCGGCCTTCGCCTCACTGAACCCGCCGGCCAACCTCATCGATGGCGCGACGATCACCACCAAGACGGCGCGCCTGCCGATTCCGGAGATCGATTTTGCCTGCAAGGGGCAGGCCTGGGGCGCCGAGAGCCTGGACTGCCTGCGCGTCATCGCCGCCCAGTCGGGCAAGGCACGGCCGGTCCGCATGATCGCCAACGCCGCACCACTGGCCGATAGGCCGAACGTTTTTTGATTTTTTGCGAGCGCCCTCCAGCACTCCAGTCAGGCTCCCGCCGCAATGTCGGCCGGGAGCCTTTTTCTTCCGGGAGAGATCTCGGAGTCTAGCCGCCCAGAGCCGCCTGCTCGGCAATGGCCGAGAGCACGCCGCGCACATCCAGCGTGCTGAACGGCTTTTCGAGGATTGGCGGCCGCTGCGGCGCCGGCAGCGCCTCGATCTCGCCTTTCGCGCCGATCAGATCGCCGGTGACAAGCACGAAGCGCTGCGCCAGACCCGGCAATTCGGCGAGTAGCTCGCGATAGGCGGCTATGCCGCTGGTGCCGGGCATGCGCAAATCGGAAAACACGATGTCCGGCGGCACATGGCCGCTCAGCGTCGCGGCGGCCGAGACCCAGGCCGGCACGATCCGCGACTTGATGCCCATCAACTCCAGAATGTCGGACAGCGACGCGGCGACATCCGGCTCATCGTCTATGATCAGCGCGTGACGCAAGCCGCTCGACCGCGACGGAGCTTCGCCGGCGGCGGCCGCGCCGGCCGCGATCGCCGGCAGCTGCACGACAAAACGCACACCTCTCGGCGAAACCTCCTCGAACCAGATATTGCCATTGTGCCGCTCGATGATCGATTTCGAGATCGACAGGCCGATGCCGGTACCGACACCGACCGGCTTGGTGGTGAAATAGGATTCGAATATGCGTGAACGTATCGCTTCCGGCACGCCTGGTCCGTTGTCCTCGACCGAGAACCCGGGATTGCCGCGGTCGCTGCGAAACGTCCGGACCTTGATCCGGCGGTCGCCGGCAACGCCGGCCAAGGCGTGCTGGCTGTTGATGAGGAAGTTGGCGGCCACCTGCGTGACGTGGTCGGCATCTGCCATGGCCAGCAGCGGGCCGCTGGCGAAATCGGTGTCGATGATGATGCCGCTCGACCGTGCGCCATAGGCGGTCACTTCGAGTGCGGCGCGGATCACCTGGTTGAGGTCGGTTTCGGCCTGTGCGGCCGGGTGCAGGCGGACCATCGACAGGAAGCTCTTGACGATACGGCCGCAGCGCTCGGCAGCGGCACGCACCTTTTCGGCGCGCACCTTTGTCTGCGGATCGGCGGCGAATTCATGCAGCAGCGTCGACTGGGCGACGACCACGGCCAGCGGGTTGTTGAGCTCGTGCGAAACGCCGGCAAGCAGCGAGCCCATCGCCGCCATCTTCTCGTTCTGGTGCAGTTTTTCGCGCTGGCGGTTGATTTCCTCCTCGGCGCGCAATCTGTCGCGCAGGTCGCGGATAGAGCCGAAGATCAGCTGGCGATCGGCGACCCGCATCTCGGTTGCCGTCAGCTCGATCGGAAAAACCTCGCCGGCGGCGTTCTGGGTGACCGTTTCGAGCCGCTGGCCGACCATCGGCGCGCCGCGGCCCGACATATATTCGGCGCCGGACGCATAGCCCTTGCGGTAATATTCCGGCACGACCGTGTCGAGCAGGTCCTTGCCGAGGATATCGCTGCGCCGATAGCCGAACATCTTCTCGGCGGCCGGATTGAATTCGATGATCGAGCCGGTCTCGTCGATGACGATGATGGCGTCGAGCGAGGCCTGCAGCATGGTGCGGCGAATGACGTCGCTGGCATGCGCGTCGGAGGGCGATCGTTCGATGGCATCGCCGATGGCGAGTGCCACCATGTGCAGCGCCGCCTCTTCCTGGTCGGTCCATTCGCGTTCGTTGACGCAGTCGTTGACCGCCAGCGTGCCCCACAAATTGCCGTGCGAAAAGACCGACACCGACAGGAACGACTTGATGTTCTGCTTTTCGAAATCGGTCCGCAGAAAGCCTTCGAGATCGCGTGTGTGCCCGGCGAAGATCTTGCCTTGGCGCTCGTCCTCCGCCAGCCGTTCCAGCAATGGGTCCGAATCGACGACCGACTGCACGATGACGGTAGGTGACGCTAGCTCACCGCCAAACCGGGGGGCGATCCAATAAGCGGCGACCGACTGGGCGAAACCCTGGCCGGGCAGTTCGCGCAGGCGAAACAGGATGCCGCGGTGACAATCCATGGCTTCGCAAAGCGTTTGGAGAATACCTTCCATCTCGCGCTGCCAATCGCCGGCTTCGCGCAGCCGGCGAACCACATGCACGGCCACCATCGCCGCGCCCTGCCTGGCGCCCTGCGTGTCCGCGCGTGCTGTTTCAGCCGTCATGGTCATTTCCTGGCCTTGGCTTGCTCAAGCCGCCAGGCCTCAGTTATTTTCACCGACCGGCAGCGAGAAGATATAGCCTTCGCCGCGCACCGTGCGCAGGAATTTCGGGTTGGCCGGGTCCGCTTCGATCTTCTTTCTCAGCCGCATGATGCGGATGTCGACGGCGCGGGACGATTCCGGGTCCTCGACGAAACCGATCGCCTCGGAGATCGCCGCCCGCGTCAACAGCCGGTTGGCGCGCGTCAGGAACACCTCCAGCACGTCGAACTCGCTCTTGGCCATGTCGATGACCGCGCCGTTGGCGCCGGTGACGAGCCTGCCGTCGAGATCGGCGTGAAAAGGTCCGAAGCTCACGGACCGGCGGCCGCCGGATGTTTCAGCCTTGGCCTTTTGTGGCTCGGTCGGCTCCGGAACGCGGCGCAGCACGCTGCGCACCCTGGCCAGCACTTCGCGCAATTCGTAAGGCTTGACGATATAGTCGTCAGCGCCGAGCTCCAGTCCGACGATGCGGTCGAGCGCGGTACCGGCGGCCGTCGCATAGATGATGCCGATCGGCATTTTCGACCGCATCCAGCGGCCGAGCGACAGGCCGTCCTCGCCCGGCATGGCGATGTCGAGGATGGCCAGATGGAAGGACTGGGTTCCCAAAAGGTCGCGCGCCGCCGCCGCACTTTCGGCCGTGGCCACATCATAGCCGCTGGCGCCGAGATACTCGGCGACCGCATCCCTCAGGTCGGGCTCGTCCTCGACAATGACAATTCGTGCCCGCACGATGCTTTCGCTCCCGCTTTCAGCGGAAAGTAGATTGGGTATAAACATGATGTCCAGCACTCTTCTTGGGTTGCCGTATGCGGGGTAGAAAAACATGGCTGCACGATCCGTTATCGCGCTTGTTTCCGTCGCTGAAGTAATTGCGACCGATCTTGCCGATCATCTCGAGCGGCGCGGTCATGACGTCCGCGCGGCGCGACAGCCGTGGGAGGCCGAATCGCTGCTTTCGGAAAAGGGTATCGATGTCGTGGTTGTCGGCGACAGCGTCAGCCAGGCAGAGGGGCGCGACCTGCTCAGGCGACATGGCGGCGAAGGTGGACCGGATTTCATCCTGATCTGCCGCCCGGCCGATCTGGTCGACAAGGTTCTGGCGCTCGAACTCGGCGCCGCCGACGTCGTCGAAAGCCCGCTCAATGTCAGGGAGCTTGCCGCTCGCGTCGGCGGCCTTCTGGCTCGGCGCGGCAGGAGCGCCGGGGAACTGATCGTGCTGGAGAACGCGACCGTCGATCTCCGATCGGCCATCGTCATGCACCGCTCGGGCACGGAAGAACAGCTGTCCCCCGGGCAGGTGGCGCTGCTCAGGCTGTTCCTGGCCAGCCCGCGCAAGGTACTGACGCGGGACGACATCATCGCCGCCGCGCCCGCCGAAAATGCCGAAGCCTTCGATCGGTCGATCGATTCGCGCATCGTGCGGCTGCGCCGCAAGCTCGATACCGAAACCATCACTACCATACGGGGTGCGGGTTACCGGTTCGATCCGCCGACGCAATTCGCCGATTGAAGGCAGGACGGCCACCCTCTTGTCTTGAGCATCGGGTTTTCCCAAAACCGGTTTCCACTTTGGGGTCCGATGCTCTTCAGCGCACCACGAGAAGCGACGGGCCGGACAGCATGTCACTGTTCGTACTGACCTCGCCGGCATGGGCACGTTCCTTCAGCAGCACGGTGGCGAGGCCGGCAATGCCGAGCAGGCCCTGGACGTAAAGCAGGGCGGAAAGCACGGAAGCGGCGAATTTCGTTTTCATCCTGTTCGTTCCTCAAAATTGGAATTTGCGGGCACTTCAGAGGAACCCCCGAAGCGCCCGCGCCGCCAGCGGAGCCCCCCGTTGCGGCGCGGGCCTTCGGTCCTCTCGGCTGCAAGTTGCCGGAGGCGCCGCGCATCCTCAACGGCCCTAAGCCGCCCCCGCCAGAGGGGCTTGAGCCGGTCGACGCGCAGGCTGGAAACTGTCCAGACCAATCCAGACCGTAGCGAAAACAGTGTTGTCTTCCGATCGTTCGTTGACCGCTGTTTTCGCTAGGTCAACTTTGCCTGTTCGCTGTATCCGGATCATGCCGCCGAGGCTGCGCTTTGTTGCAGCTCGGTTTCGGAGTCAGGTGAATTCTTATCAAACGAAAGGCAATCGCGTATTCGCGCCGCGGTTTGGCCGATCCGCCTAGGCAAACACGCCACTGTCATGACAACGTCGTGCAACTGCAGGCTGCTTTGCACGGACCTTTTCTGTTAACCAGGGGAAACAGAATCGAAACACAAACGAGCATCTAGCGAAATCGGCTTGAAACATGACGCCCCGATAAGCCGGTCATCGAATTGAGCCGGCCCCGACCGGCAGAATAGGGAGACATCATGTACACTGCCATTTCCGCCAAGCTCATCAACATCGCCGCCGCCGTCATCACCGGTACTGCCTTGCTTGTCAGTGCCGGCAACGGCGCAGCCCACGCCGCCGCCAACAAGATCGTCGCGCGGGTATCACTGTCACAGCAGACCATGGAAATCCTGGTCGACGGCCGGCCGACATTCGCCTGGAAGGTCTCGACCGGCGACAGGACGCACGTCACGCCGACCGGTTCGTTCAAGCCGACCCGCATGCATGAAATTTGGTATTCGAAGAAATACGACAACGCCCCGATGCCGCATTCGGTGTTCTTCAGCGGCGGCTACGCCGTACATGCGACAAGCGCCATCAAGCGCCTCGGCCAGCCAGCCTCGCATGGCTGCGTGCGTCTGCATCCGGACAACGCCGCCGATTTCTACCAGCTCGTCGAGGTCTTCGGCCCAGCCAACACCAGCATCGTCATCGTTAAATGAGCGATGCTGCTCTCGTCGCTCTCAAAAAAGGCCGGAAATTAGCGCAGCCTAATCCGGCATTACCGGCATCAGCTTCGGATCCGGCTTTTCGGCGTGATGCGGCAGGTCCTTGCTGGCGATGAAGGTGTAGAACATCGGCACCACGAACAGCGTGAACATGGTTCCGACCAGGATGCCGGTGAAGATCACCAGGCCCATCGAATAGCGTGCCGCGGCACCCGCGCCGCTGGAGATGATCAGCGGCACCACGCCGAGCGCCATCGCCGCCGTCGTCATCAGGATCGGCCGCAGCCGCACCCTGGCCGACGCGATGATCGCATCGCGCCGCCGCATGCCGTGCATTTCACGCTGCTGGTTGGCGAACTCGACCAGAAGGATGCCGTGCTTGGTGATCAGGCCGATCAGCGTGATCAAGCCGACCTGGGTGTAGATGTTGAGCGTGCCGAGCCCGACATTAAGCGGCACGATCGCGCCGAAGATCGACAGCGGCACCGCCATCATGATGATCAGCGGATCGCGGAAACTTTCGAATTGCGCCGCCAGCACCAGATAGATGACGAGCACCGCCGCCGCGAAGGCGATGATGATCGTGTAGCCCTGTTCCTTCTCCTGCCGCGATTGACCGGTATAGTCGATGAAGAAGGTGTCGGGCAGGCTTTGCTTGGCAATGTCCTCGATCGCCTGTAGCCCATCCCCGGTGGTGATGCCGGGCCGCGGCAAGGCAGAGATCGTCGCCGAGTTGAGCTGGTTGAACTGCTCGATGGCGGCCGGCGACGCGTTGGTCGAGATCTTCACCACCGCCGAGAGCGGCACCATCTCGCCCGATACGCTGCGCACGAAATACTCGCCCAGTTTTTCAGGGTTGTCGCGAAAGCTCTGCGGCACCTGCGGGATGATGTCGTAGCTGTTGGATTCGCGGTCGAATTGCGCCACTTCGGCGCCACCGACCAGGAGCGTCAGCGTCCGGCCGATGTCGGCTATCGGCAGGTTGAGCGCGGCGGCGCGGTCGCGGTCGATCGTCACCGTCACTTGCGGCGCGTCGAAGGTCATCGAATTCTGCACGACGATGAAGCGGCCGGAGGCCTGCGCCTTGTTCTTGATGTCTTCGGCCGCCTCGTACACCTGCGAGGCGTCGCCGGTCGAGCGCACGACCATCGTTATCGGCAGGCCGCCGCCGGAGCCGGGCAGCGTCGGCGGCGCGAAGACGAAAGCTTCGACGCCCGCCACCTTGCTCAGGCGGCCCGTAATGTCTTGCTGGATTTCCTTCGAGTTGCGCGTGCGGTCAGCCCAGTCCTTGAACGCAAAGCCGACGAAAGCGCTGTTCGTCTGGCCACCACCGAAGGCGACCGCCGAGAACTGTGCCCGCGTCTCAGGCAGATCCTTGACCAGGCCGAGTATCTGATTGACGTAGGTTTCGGTATAGTCCGACGTCGCGTACCGCGGCGCGGTCACCAGCGAAAGCAGGAAACCCTGGTCCTCTTCCGGCGCCAGTTCGCTCGCGGTCTTGGTGAACATGAAACCGGTCGTGGCGACCAGCGCGAGGACGATCATCAGCGTCACCGGGCGATAGTTCAACGAACCGGTGACGAGCCGCTCATAGATGTGTTCGACGCGCCCGAACGTATTGTCGACAATGCGCTGGAAGCGGCTGTGCGAGCCGGACCTCAGGATACGTGCCGACATCATCGGTGTGATGGTGAGGGCGACGACACCCGAAAGCACCACCGAGCCGGCAAGCGTCACCGCGAATTCGCGAAATAGTGCGCCTGTCAGGCCGCCGGTGAAGGCCAGCGGCGCGAACACGGCGGCCAATGTTATCGTCATGGCGACGACGGCGGACGAGATCTCGCGCATGCCGTTGAACGCCGCCTGCATCGGCGACAAGCCGTCTTCCTCCATGTGGCGGTGGATGTTTTCCACCACCACGATGGCATCGTCGACGACAAGTCCGATCGCCAGCACCATGGCCAGCAGCGACAAAAGATTGATCGAATAGCCCACCGAAAACAGCAGGAAACAGACACCGATCAGCGACAGCGGAATGGTCACGATCGGCATCAGCACCGAGCGGAACGAGCCGAGGAAGAGCAGGATAACAACGATGACGATGGCGACCGCCTCGCCGATGGTCTTGAACACCTCCTCGATCGACGCACTGATCTGCTCGGTGGAATCGTAGACGATCTCCATCGTCATGCCGAGCGGCAGCGTCTCCTGGATGGTCGGCACAATCTTGTGGATTGCCGCCGCGGTGGTCAGCGGATTGGCGGCCGGCGTCGGAAAGATAGCGAGAAAGATGCCGGGCTTGCCGTTGAAGCTGACCCTGGTGTCGGTGTTCGCCGCGGCGAGTTCGACGCGGGCCACGTCGCGCAATCTCACCACATTGCCGTCCTTCGACCGGAGTGGAAGGGCGGCGAAAGCCTCCGGGGTCTGCAGCGTAGAGCGAACGGTGATCGAAGAAACCACATATTCGTTTTCGGTGTCGCCGGGCGCGGAAAGGAAATTCGATTCGTTGATGGCGGCCAGCACTTCCGCCGCGGTCACGCCGCGCGCCGCCAGTTTGATCGGGTCGATCCAGACCCGCATCGAATATTCGGCTGCGCCGAAGATCTGCACGTCGGCGACGCCTTCGACCGTCGAGATACGCGGCCGCACGACGCGCTCGATATATTCGGTGAGCTGTTCCGGCGTCATGTTCGGGTTCTGCATCGAGATGTACATCATCGCGAACTGCTGGCCGGTGCCCTTGACGATCACCGGGTCTTTGGTTTCGTCCGGTAGATCGCCGCGAACGCTCTGAACCTTCGACAAGACTTCGTTCAGCGCGACGTCGGGGTCGGAGCCGAGCTTCATCTGCACTGTCACGGTGCTGGAGGACGGCCGGCTCGACGACGTGACATAATCGATGTTTTCGGTCGAAGCGACGGCACGCGCGATCGGCGCGGAAATGAACCCCTGGATCAGGTCGGCACTGGCGCCGGGATAGGCCGTGGTGATGGTGATGGCCGTTTCTTCAACCTCTGGATACTGCCGGATCGAAAGGTTGAAGATTCCCTGAAAACCCAGAAGCAGGATCATGCAGGCAAGCACGGTCGAAAGGACCGGGCGGCGGATGAAGAGGTCGGAAAAGCTCATTGCTGGGCTGCCTGCTGGTTCCCTGGCTTGCTCGGATCGATCGTGTTGTCGACGGCAACGGACATTCCGTTGGAGAGCCGGTTCTGGCCGGCGGTAACGACTTCGTCGCCGGGCGCGATGCCCTCCAGGATCTCGACCAGGCCGGCGTTGCGGCGGCCTGGCTTGACGAACACCTGGGCTAGCACGAGCTGCGGCTTCTGTTTTTCCGCTGCCGGCTTGGCTTCCTCTGCCGGTTTGGCTGGGGTAGCAGCCGGCTTTTCGTCGGGTTTTGCCGCGGGTGCTTCGGCTGCGGGCTTGGCAGCATCTGCAGCCGGCTTTTCTTCCGGCTTTGCCTCGGGCGCCGCGCCGTTGGCTTCGGCGGATTTGGCCGGCCGCACCACGAAGACGAAGTCGCCGTACAGGCTGGAAGTCAGCGCTGTCTGCGGCAGCGCCAGCACGTCGTTCTCCTCGGGCAGTTCGACGCGCACCTGGACGAACTGGCCGGGCGTCAGCTTGCCTTCGGGATTGCCGACCTCCGCCCTCACGGTCACCAGCCGGCTGGTCGGGTCGATCTTCGGATCGATGCCGCGGATGCTGCCGGTGAACGGCATGTCGCCGCCGCCGACGCCCAACCGCACCGTCTGTCCGATCTTCAGCTGCGGAAGCTGCTGCTCCGGCACGGTGAAATCGACACGCATCGTGTCCATGTCCTGCAAGGTCACCACGGCGGTGCCGGGTGTGAGATACTGGCCAAGGTCGATTTTCGGAATGCCGACGGTACCCTTGAAAGGGGCCGTCAACTGCTTTTGGTCGAGCACCGCTTGTAGCTTGTTTACCTGCGCGGCGGAGACCGATGCTGCTGCCTGCGCCGTGTCGAGCGTAGCGTCGGTGCCGACCCCGCGCTTCTGCAGCTCAAGAGCGCGCATCAGCGTGGTCTGGTCGGATGTGGCTTGCGCCTTCGACGCCACGAGGTCGGCTCGCTCGACTTCATCGTCGAGCTGCAGCAGCACGGCGTTGGCGGCGACCTTTTGATTGGCATGGAACAGGATGTCCTTGACGATGCCCGCGGTTTCGACCGTGAGGTCGACACCGCGTACGGCACTGACAGTGCCGATCGCCTCGATGCCGGGCGTCCAGGACATCGGTTTGACGATGACCGTCGACACCGTCGCGGCCGGCGGCTTCATGCTGGCGAAGAACTGTTTGATCGCATTGTCGCGAAACAGGTTGAAGCCGACGATGCCGCCGCACACCAGCACGAGCAGAATGAAGGCGATGATGAAGCGCTTGATCACGAACAGTCCCTCGGCCACGGCCCAGCATAACGGTCGGATGACCGGAACACATACCTGTGCCTGGTCCCAATTTCAAATGACGGCGATCTTACTGTACCGTCTGGACGGTCTTGTCAATTCCGCCTAAGCTAATGAATGGGGAACGCTTGATGAAGGCCCGCAGAGCAAATTCGCGCGAGAAGATCCTCGCCGCCGCCGCCGCCGTGGCGCGCGAGACGGGTCCTGGCAGCCTGTCGCTGGATGCGGTCGCCAGCCGTGCCGGCGTGTCGAAGGGCGGTCTTCTCTACAATTTCCCGACCAAGGCGAAATTGATGCAGGCGCTGGTGGAGGATTACCTGCGCGCCTTCGAGCAGGCCCTGGAGTCCGCCCGCACGGCCGGCGTCAACGGCGAAAGCCCGCTTGCAACTTACATCAAGCTGTCGGCCGAGCATGCCGAGGAATCGAAACCGTCGGCATCCTGGATATTTTCGGCGATTGCCGAGGATCCCGATTTCCTGACGCCGATAAAATCGTTCAGGCGGCAGCTATTCGAGCGGCTGAAGCAGGAGACGCCGAACCTCAAGGCGCTGCTGGTCTGCTATCTCGCCATCGAAGGGCTTCGCAGCATGAACCTGTTCGATTCGGACATTCTCTCCGCCGAAGAGCGCCGGCTGCTGATATCGACCCTGCTGGACATCGCGGAATAGTCGAACCGCCAATCTGCGGTTCTGAACCCGATTAATGGCGGCGTTCGTTCACCTGTGTCAAAATACGGGCTAGCACGTCGAAACCACGCCATCCCGCTTTCCGAAAATCGGTTCCGATTTTCGGGCCGATGCGCTAGAGCCTTTCGGGATTGAACCGAGCTGCCTTCAACCCGGAAAGGCTCCCACCGCTGCCCATGCCCCATCTTCCCGAGCATCTTCTCACCGGCTACCGCAGTTTCATGAGCGGCCGCTATCTCACCGAAAGCGGCCGTTATCGCTCGCTGGCGCGGGAGGGCCAGGCACCGGAAACGATGATCGTCGCTTGCTGCGATTCGCGGGCCGCGCCCGAAGCGGTCTTCGATGCCGGGCCCGGCGAGCTGTTCGTGCTGCGCAATGTCGGCAATCTGGTGCCGCCCTATGCGCCCGACGATCAGTTCCACTCGACATCGGCGGCGCTCGAATTTGCCGTGCAGAGCCTCAAGGTCAAGAACATCGTAGTGATGGGCCACGGCCGCTGCGGCGGCATCCGCGCGGCACTTGACACCACGGCCGCACCCTTGTCGCCGGGCGATTTCATCGGCAAGTGGATGAGCCTGATCGCGCCCGCGGCCGAGACCGTATCGTCGAGCACCTTCATGACCGCGACCGAGCGCCAGACGGCGTTGGAGCGCATCTCGATCCGCTATTCCATCGCCAATCTGCGTACCTTCCCTTGCGTCTCGATCCTCGAAGGCAAGGGGCGGCTATCGCTGCACGGCGCCTGGTTCGACATCTCGACCGGCGAGCTTTGGGTGATGAACAAGGACACAGGCGATTTCGAGCGACCGGAGACGGAGTAGGAGGTGAGGCATGATGCGAGCTCGGTTCGCGTTCGCGGCGGCGGCACTGCTGTGCTCGGCAAATGTCGCCCGTGCCGACGATAGCGCGATCATCGATCGCTGGTATTCGGCACTGCTCGTCGCCGACCGCACCGAATTGTCGGATCTGCTCGCCGACAACGTCCGCATCAAGCTCGACGACCTCGGCGTCGTGCAAAGCAGGCAGGAATTCATCGCCTCGATCGCCGAGTGGCAAGGCGCCGTCGCCGGGGCCGAAATCCGCCATCGGATCAAGAAATCGGAGGGCGGCGTCACCACTGTCATCGCCTGCTATGATTTTCCCAGCAACGACATGCTGATGCAGGAGACCTTTGCGGTCGCCAACGACCAGATCACCGCCAGTTCGCAAGCCGCGATCGCCGAAAATTGCGACGGCTACTGACGGAACCATGAACGGGACCCGCTGTTGCGCGCGACCGGCCGGCGTCCTACATCGGTGACGATCCGCCTCCTCCCGCCACTCAGCGAAAGTTTGCCCATGCCGTCCACCGTCGACCTCGCCGCCCATCCGCTGACCGCATGGCAAGGGCCGCTCGGCCTGCCCGATTTCACGCGCATCGGCGACGGCGATTTTTCTCCGGTCTTCGACGCGGCCCTGAAGGCGCATGAGGCCGAGATCGAGGCGATTGCCGGCAACACCGGGACACCGACGATCGAAAACACGCTTGCCTCGCTTGAGCTTGCCGGCAAGGCGGTCGACCATGTCTCCTCGATCTTCTGGTGCCGCGCCGGCGCCCACACCAATGAGGCGATCCAGGCGCTGGAGCGCGACATCTCGCCAAAAATGTCGCGGCATTACTCGGCGATCTCGATGAACGAACGCCTGTTTGCCCGCATCGACGATCTCTATCAGCGCCGCGAGGCTTTGAAGCTCGATGCCGAAACGCTGCGGGTTTTGGAAAAGACCTGGAAAAACTTCGTCCGCTCCGGCGCCAGGCTCGACGCCGAAGGCAAGAAGCGGCTTGCATCGATCAACGAGGAGTTGTCGTCGCTCGGCACCAATTTCGGCCAGAACGTGCTTGCCGACGAGCGCGACTGGGCGTTGTTCCTCGACGAGGCCGACCTTGCCGGCCTGCCGGAATTCCTGAAAAGCTCGATGGCGGAAGCCGCCGAGATGCGCGGCCAGAAGGGCCGCTACGCCGTCACTTTGTCGCGTTCGATCTACGAGCCGTTCTCGACCTTCTCAGAACGCCGCGACCTGCGCGAGACGGCGTTCCGCGCCTTCATCACGCGTGGTCAGAATGGCGGCGCTACCGACAACACGGAAGTGGTGCGCGACATGCTGCGCCTGCGCGCCGAGAAGGCGAAGCTGCTCGGCTACGCTTCCTACGCCGCGTTGAAGCTCGACGACACCATGGCCAAGGCGCCGGAGGCGGTGCACGCGCTACTCGATCCGGTCTGGGAAAAGGCGGTTGAAAAGGCCGCGAGCGACCAGGCCGAATTGCAGCGGCTGGCGGCCGAGGCCGGCAGCAACGAGAAATTCGCTGCCTGGGACTGGCGCTTCTATCAGGAGAAGCTGCGCGCAGAGAAATTCGCCTTCGACGAGGCCGAGCTGAAGCCGTACCTGCAGCTAGACCGCATCATCGACGCCTGTTTCGACGTGGCAACACGATTGTTCGGCATTTCTTTCGAAGAAAAGAAGGGCATTGCCACCTGGCACCCGGACGCTCGGGTTTTCGTGGTGAAGAATGCCGACGGCAGCGAGCGCGGCCTGTTCCTCGCCGATTATTTCGCGCGACCCTCGAAGCGCTCCGGCGCATGGATGAGCGCGCTGAAATCCGGCTACAAGCTTGGTCCTGGCTCCAAGCCGGTCATCTACAACATCATGAATTTCGCCAAGCCGCCGGCCGGCGAGGCAGCCTTGCTGTCGGTCGACGAGGCCAAGACCCTGTTCCACGAATTCGGTCACGCGCTGCACGGCATGCTGACCGACGTCACCTGGCCGTCGGTCGCGGGCACCTCGGTCAGCCGCGATTTCGTCGAGCTGCCGTCGCAGCTCTACGAACATTGGCTGACGGTGCCGGCGGTGCTGGAAAAGCATGCGCTGCATGTCAAGACCGGCAAGCCGATGCCAAAGGCGCTGGTCGACAAGATGCTGGCGGCGCGCACCTTCGGCGCCGGCTTCGCCACGGTCGAGTTCACCGCCTCGGCTTTGGTCGACATGGCCTACCATGCGCGGCCGGATGCGCCGCAGGAGCCGCTTCGTTTCGAAGCCGAAACACTCGAAAAACTCAACATGCCTGACACCATCGCCATGCGTCACCGCACCCCGCATTTCGGCCATATCTTCGCCGGCGATGGCTATTCTGCCGGCTATTACTCCTACATGTGGTCGGAAGTGCTTGACGCCGACGCGTTCGCCGCCTTCGAGGAAACAGGCGATCCCTTCAATCCGGCGCTGGCCGAGCGGCTGCGCAAGAACATCTACGCCGCCGGCGGTTCAAAGGACCCGGAAGAACTCTACACCGCCTTCCGCGGCAAGATGCCTTCCCCGGAAGCGATGATGGCCAAGCGCGGGCTGGTGTGATGCATGCCCGCTCTTGTCACCGTTCCTTTCCATCCTGATTGATGTCGGCTGTCATGGCGTCGGGTTGCGCACCGCCTGATCCGGTTTCCGCCGGTCCCGCTCGGCCCCGTTGGCCGTTCGCGTCGTTGAGGTGACTGCACTTAATGCGGTCTCCATCGTTCCGGCCGAAGGAGCCGCGTTCATGGCGGCGCTACGGGCTGTGCGGGGGTAGGCAACGACAGCTTGCCCGCTATGCTGATCGGCCGCTGCCGCATCCGGACCGCGCCTTGCGACGACTACTAGTGGCTCTGCACAGGGATTATGACTCGTTGGCGGTGGGCTTTGGATAGGATAGGCTTTGGCCAATTTGAGGCGGGCCTGTTCGGTCGAGAACATCCCGTTGATGCGGGCGCCGCTGGCGCCTCGCTGGTTTTCCCAAGCGGCGATCTCGGCAAACAGGCTGTCGCGACTTTCGATGCGGCGGTCGAGGCACCGGCTACGCAGGATGCCGATCTCGATCTCGACCATGTTGAGCCGGCTCACGTGTTTGGACGTGTCATGGAACTCCAGCCGTCGCAGGATGCGTCGCGCCTCTGACGCCGGCAGGGCCTGATAGAGCGCGGCGTGTGGGTCGGCAGACTAACGAGCACCACCCTGACGCGGTCGGCCTGGGGGAAATGAATATCGAGGAGGTCGCGCATGCAGTGGCAAAGTCTTGTGCTGCGCGCTCGGTGACCTTGACCTTATGCAAGGTGGGTGTCACCGCGCCTTCTGTCCATAAGATGGTGCTCATCCTCGAGCGGGCCGGATTGATCCGCAGGCGACCCGGCCTCGCGCGCAGCATTGAACTGCTCGTCGAACCCAATATCCTACCCACGCTACAACCCATCGAACCCGCCGAATCCTCTGTGCAGAGCTACTAGACGGAATGCTGTGATATCAGGAGCACCCACTGCCAATGACCGAACAGGAAATGATTATCAACGCGTTGGGCGTCGCTCCCAGTGTTGACGTCGCGCTGGAAGCACGCCGGCGTATCGACTTTCTCGGCACGTATCTGCGTGCATCGGGCCTCAGCACCTATGTGCTGGGGATCAGCGGCGGGGTGGATTCACTCGTCGCGGCCCTTCTGGCTCAACGAGCCGTCGAAGAACTGCGAACGGCTGGATACGACGCCAAATTCCTGGCCGTTCGGCTCCCGTATGGCAACCAGGCCGACGAGAGCGACGCCCAGCGGGCTTTGGACACCATAGGGGCGGACGAAGTGTGCCGGGTCGACATCAAGCCGGCTGCCGACGCAATGCTGGATTCGATCAAGCGGGCTGGTGTCGAGTTCGGCGACGCCGGCCGCGAGGATTTCTTGCTTGGCAACATCAAGGCGCGTCAGCGCATGATTGCCCAGTTCGCGCTCGCCGGTGCCAGCCGAGGACTGGTCATCGGCACCGATCATGCGGCCGAGGCACTGATGGGCTTCTTCACCAAGTTCGGCGACGGCGCCGCCGATATCCTTCCTCTTTCGGGGCTAAACAAACGCAGGGTGCGAGCCTTGGCCGCGCATCTGGGCGCTCCGCCCGAACTCGTCGACAAGACCCCGACCGCCGACCTGGAGAACCTTGTCCCGCTTCGTCCTGACGAGGATGCATATGGCGTCACGTATGAACAAATCGACGATTTCCTCGAAGGCAAGGAAATCGACGAGGCCGCGCGAACGCGGATTCTTCATGTACATTCCAGCACGGCACATAAGCGCGCGCTTCCGGTGACAGCGATTGCGCTAACACTCTCGCCATGACGGCACGGGCAAACAGTTCCATGATTCCGCTTCGTGGCCAGCGCCTCGTGGAGATTGCTTCCGCCATTTGGCAACCGCGAGTCTCGCGCGACAGCTGTTCGTGCTCGGTCAGCTCCAAGCGGGCCCAGATCCTGCTCGCTGCCAATGCCGGCCTGGGCGACGAGGCCATCGCCGCCACGGTGGTGGTCGGCGGCTCCACGGTCTACCGCACCAAGCGCTTCGTGGAGATAGGCCTGGAGGCGGCGCTCAGCGGATTGATCCGCAGGCAATCCGGCCTCGCGCGCAATATCGAACTGCTCGTCGAACCCGAAAGCCTACCCAGAGCCCAGCTAACCCATCAAATCCTCTGTGCAGAGGTACCAGGGCAATAAAACTCTCTGTCGCGAACTGGCAGCCCCGCCAACGGAAGGCGGGGCTGGTAAGTTGATTGTCCCGGCAAGCTTTTTTGCCAGGGCGATTGGCCTAGGCAGGCACAAAGCCAAAATAGGCTTTGTAGGAAGCCCCATCGCCGGAAATCAGGGGCGTTTCCACCTTGAATCCAATCCCGCTGAAGGTAGTATTGTTCGTGCGTGCAGCGAGCAACACCATCTGCTTTGCGGAGATGGTTACTGTCGCGCTCCCGATCCTGTCATCGCCCCAATCGAAGAGATCGCTGATGGCGCCGCCGATCGATGGCATCAAGGATCCCAGGGCCGGGCCGGCTATCGCGGCAATGATAGGTCCTGCCACCGGAATGAGGCCCAAAGCGAGCGTGCCCGCCGTATGGACGCCCATGACGATCTTCTGCACCTCGTCCTTGTATTTGTTGGGGTCGCCAAAATCGTTTTCCATCAGCACCGTGCCGATATTGATGCCGTAAGGCTTGCCTCGATAGATTTCCATAAGGTCGGGTC
Organism: Mesorhizobium sp. M0207; assembly: GCF_040321995.1. NCBI lineage: Bacteria > Pseudomonadati > Pseudomonadota > Alphaproteobacteria > Hyphomicrobiales > Phyllobacteriaceae > Mesorhizobium > Mesorhizobium sp. M0207. The sequence goes on along the minus strand of NZ_JAMYSQ010000004.1, from coordinate 1,134 downwards.
TTGTATCTCCGGCATCGACGTCGCCATAGACCTGGCTGCGCTTGGTGTCGGCGATCTGCGGCGTTGTCACGCTGACGATGACATAGGGTTCGTCCGCACTCGATCCCTGATCCCAGTCGGTCTCGCCGAAGCAATGGAGGCCGGTATAGTGGACGACGACATCTCGAAGGTCGATCGCGCCGGTGTCGGGCCACCAGTATATGCCGCCGTTTTCAAACAGATTGGCACGGCCACCATCGGCAAATTCGGTCTCGTCGGTCGTGGGATATCCCAGATATGACTGTTCCCAGCCCAGGCTCTCCCACTTCTTGCGGATGTCACCGTACACCACGTTGGCTCCTGTGTTCGGTGTCCAGTAGATCGAGCCGGCATTGGCAAAATGGTTGTAGCGCCCGACGCCGTCGGGAGTTCCGGTTTCGTCGGTGACCGGATAGCCGAGAACCGAGCGCTCCCAGCCCATTGCTGCCCATTTGCCGCGAATTGCCCCCCAAATCGCTTGAGCACCGGTATTCGGTGTCCAGTAGATCGAAGCGGTATTGTTGTTGAAGTGATTGTATCGGCCGACGCCGTCGGGAGTTCCGGTTTCGTCGGTGCAGGGAATGCCCCACGCGAGACCGCCAAGCGCAATCCACTTCCTGTAGATTTCGCCATGGATCTCAAAGGCGTCGTGCATGGCATCGTTGTAACAAATGCATGAGCCGTTCTTGAGATACCAGGCGTTTCCAGTGTCCTTCCTGTCGATCTCGGCGAAGCCGGCGCCTCCAAGGGAGTTGTACTTTTGCTGTATGACAGCTTCGGGCGAGAGGAGCGACCAAGGCCCGATCCTGAGCTGGTCGGAAAGTCTTGTGGCTCCAGCCCGGATGGTGCCGGCACGCACTCTCGAAGTCGCTCTGGCAGTATACGGCATGACCTTTTCCTTCCTGTGAGTGTTGGTATCGGGGGCTTCAGGCCTCCGGCGATCGGTTTTGATCGACGGGCCGAGATTCCCAGACCGCGACTTACGGACGGCTTACAGAGTTCCGAGCTGCGCCAGAGTATCCGTGTTGGTCAAGGGAGAGATGGTGTCCAGGTCCGATTGTCCCTGAGTAGTGCGTTTGCGAGGATGATGAGCTTTCGCATGATGGCTGTGATGGC